>NZ_CP042910.1:6846675-7170013 GCF_008298035.1 Gimesia maris | reverse complement strand
GCAGGAAGGGACACATGAAATCATCGTGTTCGAGGAACCCACGCTGTTCACCGAAAAGCAGATTTCGGGTCCGCTGAAATCATACACCCACGAACACCACATCGTACCCGCCGGTGAAAACCAGATCACGCTCATCGATCGACTGGAGTTTGAGCCACCGGGGGGCCTGCTCGGTTTCCTGATTACCGAATCAAAACTGCTCGATCTGTTTGATGAAGGTTTCTACCAGAGGCATCAGACTCTGAAGAAACTCTTTCCTTGAACACGCACGACTCATTCATTTGATGATCGAACGATTGCCTTGCTGCAACTGCTGAGCTTGCGGCCGGGCGATCCGTTCTGCCGGCAGACCCAGATCCGCCTGCACCGGTTCATCGGGCTCGGTCAGGTAAACCGTTTTCAAGGCATCCAGCCGCTGCTTGATCAGAGACAGCTGCTCCAGTTCTTCTGTGATTGAGACATTGGATGCTTCCAGCACGCCAGATCGAACCAGGCCTGCTCCCTTTGCACCCGGCGTCAGTACCCGCGCCGCACCGGCGCGAGGCGTGGTCGTAAACAGACAGGACTCCCGTGGAAACAGCTCGCTAGGATCGGTGAAACAGGCGATTTGCAGTTCGCCTACGGTTACTTCTTCCGCAACGTCTGCCAGTAATGCGGTCACGATGCCCGATTCGGAAATCTGGATGGAATGTGCTTCGGCCGGCAGTTTGATTTCAGGTACGATCAGATAATTATGCTGTGAACCACGAATGCATAAACGACGGTCTTCATCAAATATCAGCCGTCCTGTGCGGGTAAAGGCGGTTGTCTCTCCCAGTCGAACCTGCAGAAAGCCCTGCCCCTCGATGGCGATATCCAGTTCACGCCCCGTCTTCAGCAGTTCGCCACTCGTCTGAGAAATTCGCGTCTGCAGAACCTGGCTTCCCATGCCCACCGCGATTGGCGGTTCGGTTTCCGCTTCTTCACTCGCCGGCGTTTTGACATATTCATAAGGCAGCGATTCGAATTCCACGTACAGCCGTTTAAATCCAATCGTCCCGGCATTTGCGATATTATTCACAATCACATCACGCGAAAGCCGCAATGCGTCGACCGTTGGTCGCAGTCGCTGCTGCAGTTCGTCCCGGTCCGCCTTGGATGAAAACCCGATGAACCCGGACTGATCCGATAATACTTTTTGTGTGGAAGAGACGGGCTGTTGAGGCAGGGCGACTTCAAAGCTGGGCTCCAGTTGCACCCATTTGTCCTGCATGCCGCGCATGGCCCCTTTGGGCTGCAGCAGTTTACGAATCGAAAGTAAATCGGAGGCCACCTTGTGAGGCACGCCCCGCAACTCTTCAAACCAGATCTGTAATTCTTCGTCCGTTGCTTCGGGCAGATGTTCGCGGATAATCGAACGCGTCATCTTATCATCGCGCGCGTCAGAGCGTTTCTGTGAATCGGCCAGAGGTTCTGCATTCAAGGGGGGCATCAAAGGACCCGGGGTCTGCAGAAAATCCTGAATCGGTTTTGCCAGCATCGGCGGCTCAGGATCACTCTGTTCTACAATGTCCTCTGAAAGCTCATTGTTGATGGCACCCGGAGTTCGTAACAACGGACCATTGACGGTAGCATCATCCGACGTCAGTTCTGCAGAGTCTCCTGCAAGATCTTCACTTTCTGCCAGTGCCAGTTCTACAGGCTCCAGATTCGTTTCCGACGGAAAATGACCTTCCTGAAACTCCGCTTCTGAATTCGCAGGCTCAGCAGCAATAGCGCGTGTCTCCTGTGGGAAGGCGAGAGCGACGGGAGTACTTCCTTCCACCAGACCCAGGTCCTTCAGATACAGGATTCCCTGGATAAACAGCACACCACTTAAGACACAAACGGAAACAGCAAAAATGATCCGCTCAAAGTTTTTTCTCATATCCTGCTTCCTTGCAGCAACAAGGTTCGACATCCAGTTTCGACCTGCTGATCAATGTTCCAAATCAGAATCGTTAAGTTATCGGAATTAACGGTTTAGGACAAGACTTTTCTCAACCCTCCATTTGCCATTCGCTCCGACCAGGCTGTTCTGAACTATTCTGACCGGTGAGAGCCCGCGAATGTAGCGTAATCCGGCATGAATCACGTACAATAACAGACTCTTCACATTACACCGTTCCGCCAATACGGGTGGAGAGATTGCCAGGATAAAGTAAACCCCGATCGATCGAATGATCTGACTCCCTGATAAACTGAAGCGCTGCCATGAATATGACACTTCCCAAAGTTTACCGAGTCCGCCAGAACTTCCCGTCCTCTCGGATTGAGAACGTGGCTGAAACGGTTCATGCGGAACTGGCGAAGCTCAATCTGGAGAAGACAGTCAAACCGGGAGAGACTGTCGCGATCACGGTTGGCAGTCGAGGCATCGCCAATATCGCCTTGATCATCAAGACCACGGTCGACTTTCTGAAATCACTCGAAGCGGTCCCGTTCATCGTGCCCGCGATGGGCAGCCATGGCGGTGGAACCGCTGAGGGACAGACCGAAGTGATTGCCGCTTATGGGATTACAGCGGAAACGATGGGAGTGGAAGTTCGCTCGTCGATGGAAACGGTCATCGTCGATACCACCTCGCACGGCATTCCCGTCCATTTCGACAAGCACGCCTATGAAGCCGACCATGTATTGATTTGCGGGCGCGTGAAGCCGCACACCCGTTTTGTCGGCGACATTGAATCCGGCCTGCATAAGATGATGCTCATCGGCCTGGGCAAACATGAGGGGGCCAAAATTTATCACCGTGCGATCGAAGACATCAGCTTTGAAGAAATCATCAACGCGGTTGCCAAATCAATTCTGCAGAAATGCTCGGTCGTCGCCGGGCTGGCGATTGTGGAAAACTCCTACGATCAGACCGCGCTCATCGAATCCGTGCCCCCTGAAAAGTTTTACGAACGGGAAAAAGCGCTGCTCAACATTGCCCGCGACTGGCTGCCTCGTCTTCCTTTCCCGCAGACTGACCTGCTGATCGTCGATCGCATCGGGAAAAACATCAGTGGTTCGGGAATGGATGCCTGCGTCATCGGTCGCAAGTTTAACGATCACGCTGCCACCGAACGCGATGCGGTCTCAGTCAAACGCATCATGATTCGCGGGTTGACGGAAGAAACACACGGCAATGCCTGTGGCATCGGTCTGGCTGAATTCACGAATGAACGCACGGTTGCCAGCGTGGACTGGAAAATCACCCGGATTAACGCTAATACTGGTAGTCACCCGACCGCAGCCATGGTACCGCTGGCCTACCCGACCGACCGCGAAGCCATTGAGGCGGCCCTGCAGACTATCGGCCTGGTTTCTCCCGAAGCCAGCCGCATCGTACAGATATTTGACACACTCGAACTGAGCGAAGTCATCGTCAGTGAAACGTACCTGGAGGAAATCAACAGTCGCGACGATCTGGAAATCATTGCCGGACCGTTCGAACTGGCTTTCGACGCGGAACAGAATCTGACACCCGTTTTTAACGCACCACACTAATGCTTTATCAAGCTGGAAATTGAGAGTTGCAGGTGTTGTTTACGTGCTCCGTTGTCGCACTCTCATGAAATCGATCAACCCAAAATTTGAAAATGACACTCCACTAATTCATTTAACCTCAACAGAAAGAATGACATGTCCACCGAAGGCCTCTCTGCTGCTGCTCTTGAAGAACTTGCCAAATACGACACCCCTACCGTCTGCAACGTGATCGAACTCTGGAACATTCGCCCCCGCAATACCGGCTATATGAATGATTCGATCAAAGCCTGCTTTCCCAAGATGCCTCCCATGGTCGGCTATGCGTTGACGTCCACCTTCCGCAGCATGGCGCCTCCCCGCAGCGGCGACGTCTATTCCGGCCTCGATGCTCAGGTTGCTGCGTTCGAATCTCTGCCCGGTGCTCCCGTTGTCGTCTACCAGGACATCGACGAACCCACCGCGTCCGCCACCTTCGGCGAAGTCATGTGCTCCACCTACAAAGCCTACGGTGCCAAAGGCATCATCACATCAGGTGCCGGTCGCGACTTGGATCAGGTCGAAGCCCTCGACTTCCCCGCTTTCACCAACGGCACCAACTGTGCCCACGGTTACTGCCACACGCTGCAGGTGAATGTCCCCGTGACCGTTGGCGGCATCCCCATTTATCCCGGTGACCTGCTGCACGGCGATTTGAACGGCGTGACCACGATCCCGACCGAAATCGCTTCCGAAGTTGCTGACGCCTGCAAAGATCTGATGAAAGCCGAAGACATTGTGCTCGACTATCTCAAAACCGGTAACCTGACACCGGAAGGTCTCGGCGAAGCCCGTAAAGAACTGGGAGCCGAAATCGCCAAGCTCGGCAAACGACTCCGCGGCGAATAGTTGATTCTCACGTCAAAGTGATACAGTGAAAAGCCGGCTCTTTCGGGGGCCGGCTTTTTTTATGGATCAAGGGATTAAACAAGCTGTTCGGACACATGGGTAACAGCCGTTCGGACACATGGGTAACACTTTCAAACCTGATACATTACAACAACCTCGGGTGGTCCCGGATGTAATCCGGGATTGTCGAAGACAACAGGAAATGAGAGTGAAGATGTTCAAACGAATGCGATTTTCCTACCTGAAATGATCGCTGACTCTGTCAGTTTCCTGCTCGCTGCGCTCGTACCGAATTGCATTCGGTACCACCCCTTGTTTTTTTCGTGTGGTTTCGTGTTTTTCGTGGTAGCAGAAAAAATCAGTCTCGCACCGCCGCCCACTGCTGATCCAGAATTTTCGGCGAGACCTTCAAGGCCGTCCCCAGCTTCTGGGCGAACAGCGACACGCGTAGTTCCTCCAGCATCCAGCGGAATTTGATCAGCTGCGGATCCACAATCTCCCGTTCGTGATGCTGCCGGGCCCGCTGTGAATACAATTCGAAGTAACGTGAGATACTGCGAATGTTCGCGATATCTTTCTTGAGGCCGGTTCCCCCCAGCTTGCTCAGCCGCATCTCCATGCCTTGCAGATAACGGGAGAACTGTTGCAGCCAGGGGTAAGGCGTGCTGACCAGGAAGCGGTTGTTGATCATCGCATTCAGTTGTGCCCGCATGTCATGCAGCGGCTCGCTCCACGCGGGTACCTTGGTTTTATCGAGTGTCACCTTCATCTTGTGATACTGCTCAAACAGTCCCGGCAGCAGACTCGCCAGATCCTGCGCGGCGACCGGAATCTGGTTCCGCCACTCTTTCACCAGCTGACGATACTGGGCCTCGTTTCTTGGCAGTTGTTCTTTCTTGCCAAACAGGGTCCGTTCTGCCAGCAGTTCGACCAGTTGTTCCCGCAAATTGATCCCGCCGATTGCGGTTGCGTACAATGAGATCCGGTTCAGGTCGGGTAAGTGTTCGACCTGGGCTTTCAACCGCTTGTGTTCCGACAGAATGAACAGCCTTCGCAAACCAAACCGCGTTTCATAAGCGGCCCGTTCGGGCGCATCCCGCAGGCAGAGCGCCACGGAGGTCTGTTCATCGACTAAACTCGGAAAGCCGGTGAGCGAAAGCTGATCGTGTTGAATCTGCACCTCTGCCGGAAAATCTCCGAACGTCCAGTCCGTCAGGCCAGACTGGCTCCAGTGATCATCGGAGAGAGCCGTAAAACTGCTGGCGGCTTTCGAACCATATTCCTGTCGCAGTTGAGTCAGATTCCGATTGACGGCGATCGCGTCGCCCCCCTGGTCGAGCACGCGGATATTCATCTGCAGATGTTGAGGCAGACGCTGGATCTCGAACTGGTCGGCGGTAATCCGCTCGCCGGAGATCTGCGACAGCATCTCGGCCACCGTCTCTTCAAACGACCCTTTGCCGAACTCCAGTTTACTGACGACCTGCTTTGCCGTTTCAGGTGCTGGCACCAGCATGCGGCGAACCGCTTTAGGCAGCGCCTTGATCATCGCGGCCACTTTTTCTTCCAGCAGTCCCGGCACGAGCCAGCCCAGTCGTTGCGGTGAAAGTTGGTTCAGACTCTCCTGCGGAATCGACACGGTGACGCCGTCTTCTTCGGCACCCGGCTCCAGATGATATTCCAGCGGGAATTGCATCTTGCCCATGTTGATCGCGTCCGGGAATTCGCCTTCGTCAATCTCTTCCGACTGCGTATCGAAAAAATCTTCCAGCCGCATATTCAGCAGCGTCGGCGTTTTAAGGCTGGCGACTTTCCACCACTTCTTCAGGCTCACACCATCATACACGTCTTCGGGAATTCGCTGATCATAATAGGCGAACTGCTGTTCCTGCGAAGGAATCAAATCGTACCGACGCGAGCGGGCCTGCTGCTGTTCCAGATCTTCGATGAATTTCTGATTGTGCGCCAGAAAATCGACGTTGATATTAATGTCACCTTCGACGAGGCCGTACTGCAATAACAGGGTCCGCGAATGCTCGGGATCGATCTTGCCATAATGCACTGAGCGACGGGGCACGATGGTCAATCCAAACAGCGTCACTTTTTCCGCAGCGACTGCTGAAGCAGCTTCGCCGTTCCAGCGGGGATCGCTCCAGCTCTTCTTCACCAGGTGCGGCGCCGCCGGCTCAATCCAGTTGGGCGAAATCTTCGCGACGGTTCGCGCGTAGCGTTTACTGGTTTCGATCAGCTCGGCGGAAATGATCCACTTGGGCTTCTTCTCAAAAATTCCCGAGCCAGGCCAGAGAAAATACTTCTGCTGTCCTGCTCCCGTGTATTCGTGCGAGTCCGAACGCATGGCGATGTTCGACAGCAGGCCGGGCAAGAGCGCACGATGAATGGCCGCCGAATCGTCTTTCCGCGGATGTGGTTTGATCCCGCTCTCTTCCACCAGTTGACGCAGTTGACGAAAGATATCTGCCCACTCCCGCAGCCGGTTGTATGACAGAAAATTCTGCACACACGCGCGTCGCAGCTTGCTGTGTGACTGCTCCTCTTTCAACTTGTGGTAGAAGTCCCACAGTTTGAGAAAGCTGAGGAAATCCGAATCGGGGTCGCGAAACTGTTCGTGGGCTTCGTCGGCGGCCTGCTGTTTTTCAATCGGTCGTTCTCGCGGGTCCTGCAGTTCCAGGGCTGCGGCGATGATCAGGATTTCGTGCAGACAGTTTTCGTCGTGTGCCGCCAGAATCATGCGTGCGATACGCGGGTCGACCGGCAGGCGACTGATCTTGCGGCCAATGTCGGTCAGCCGGTTCTGTTCGTCAATCGCTCCCAGTTCGAACAGCGTACTGTAGCCATCGCGGATCGCGGTGGGCTTGGGGGGATCGATAAACGGGAACTCTTCAATCGCGCCCAGCCTCATGTTCAGCGTCTGCAGAATGACCGACGCCAGGTTGGTGCGCAGGATTTCGGGCGACGTGAATTCATCGCGGCTCTTATAGTCGGCTTCGCTGTAGAGTCGGATACAGATCCCCGGTGCGACACGACCGCAGCGACCGGCTCGCTGATTGGCGGACGCCTGCGAGACCGCTTCAATCGGCAGACGCTGCACCTGTGAGCGACTCGAATAACGGCTGATGCGTGCCAGCCCCGTATCAATCACATAGCGGATGCCGGGCACTGTGATCGACGATTCTGCGACGTTGGTTGCAATCACAATCCGCCGATACGAGGAAGGACGAAAGACCTTGTTCTGTTCCGCCGTCGACAGTCGTCCGTAGAGAGGCACAATCTCAGTCTGCCGTCCGCCATCATCGCCGATGATCGATCGACCGCGTAACAGTTTGGCTGTCTCACGAATATCCCATTCAGTCGCGACAAAAATCAGGATGTCGCCGTCATCAATGGCCGCCAGTTCGTTGACCGCATCCGCCAGTTGTGACTGTTCATCGCGGGAACTGTTCTGCGATTTATTGCCCGTTTCTTTGCCCGCCTCTTTACCAGCCGGTTCATCATCAAAGGGACGATAGCGAATCTCGACCGGATACGTCCGTCCCGAGACATTCAGAATCGGCGCCGGTCCTTCGCTGCCGGCAAAATGTTCGCTGAAGCGTTCCGCATCAATCGTCGCCGAGGTGATGATCACCCGCAGGTCTCTGCGTTTGGGGAGCAGGCGTTTGAGAAAGCCGAGCAGGAAGTCGATGTTCAACGAACGTTCGTGTGCTTCGTCGATGATGATCGTATCGTACTGATTGAGGAAGCTGTCGGTCTGAGTTTCCGCCAGCAGAATGCCGTCAGTCATCAGCTTGATGTAGGTGTTCGGGTTCGTGGTGTCGGTGAAGCGAATCTTGAAGCCACAGGCGGTTCCCTGTTCACGGCCCAGTTCCTCTGAGATACGGGCGGCAACCGAGCGGGCGGCGATCCGGCGGGGTTGAGTATGCCCGATGATGCCGCTGATTCCGCGTCCCATCGACAGGAGTAATTTGGGGAGCTGCGTCGATT
Source organism: Gimesia maris (assembly GCF_008298035.1). NCBI lineage: Bacteria > Pseudomonadati > Planctomycetota > Planctomycetia > Planctomycetales > Planctomycetaceae > Gimesia > Gimesia maris. Next base: position 7,161,637 of record NZ_CP042910.1, on the reverse strand, counting down.
TCCCCGAGCCGGTTTCTCCGCAGACGATGACCACCTGGTTCTCTTCAATCGTCTTCTGAATGGTCGCCAGTTCCTGATGGATCGGCAGACTCTGGTCAAACGTGATTTTAGGGCAGCGCTTGAGCCGTTCGTCGCGGCGGGCCAGTGATTTCTCCAGTTCCTCCCGCAGCCGCTGCAGATTTTTATCGAACGGCTTTTTACTTTTCTGTGCCTGCCGGATCGATCGCAGTCGTTGTGAGAAGCGAAACTGGTCGCCGGCCATCGCCTGTGAAATCAGTTTCGGCAGTTCCGACAGCGCAGCAGTCGAAGCCACACTGGCAGCACCAGCGTCAGCAGCAGCCGAATTCACATCACCGCGGGACATCAGACATCAATAGAAAAAGAAACAGGACCAGCCAACAGGATTGACCCGCATTATGAAACGAAAGTTCGGCAGCGCGAAGGGTTTCAGGCGGGAATTGTGGGAATACCGGTGGGAACTGGTGAAAGAGAGGGTTTTAATGGCAGATTGCGTGAAAATTTGTGTTGTAACGGGAGATATTTAAATCGATAACACTTCAGAATTATGGAAATTAGCCTGCTGACGCATCTTACTTAAGTGAGATTGTCTGGCTTTGATTGAGTCTGCCGAGTGGTGTCCGTCAACTGTTTTTCACGGCCGGACGAGCCGGACCGTGGCACACGGTATCCTCAATAATAAACTGCAATGTGTCTTACCAGATCAGACGTCCGTGTGCCACCGCTCGGCTTGACCGACGGTGCCGATGTAACACCATAAAATAATCCCAACCGGGTAGCCCCGAATGTAATTCGGGGTTGTCGCAGACAACGGGAGACTGACAGGGAAAGCATTCAGACGCGGGAAACATTACCGACCCCACCAAATCAGGGTGCGGACCCGAGTGACCGCTCACCTGGCGAGATTCGATTTAGATTTGTGCTCGGAACGGGTCCCTTAAAAAAATTCGCAGTGCGGCAATGCAAAGCCAGTCGCTCCCGGACTCTTCGCTTTTCCTGACAGTTTCCTGCTCGCTGCGCTCGGCCCGGATGTCTATCCGGGCCCACCCATTATTTTGCTTTTCGTGAAGTTTCGTGTTTTTCGTGGTAGCAATCAATTTGCATACACCGGAGTGAACTCCGTTCGACTGATGTAATAGAAAGGGTAACCCCGAATGCAATCCGTTAAAACATTCCAACATGCATTTTTTCTACCACGAAAAGCACGAAACCACACGAAATTAATTCTGCTTTCAAGATTTCTGGCTCACGAACAACAGTCCCCGCCCAGTTGCAGTAACTGTGTAGCCACCTGTTGCATTTCCGGTTGGTTGATTTCGGGTTGCTTGGCCAGGGGGTAGAGTTGGGCACCGGGGCGGGCGACGAAGGCGCCGCGCCAGCCGGCCCAGAGGGCACCGGCGATGTCCCAGCCGTGGGCGGCGATCAGCATGCAGTCTTCCGGGGGCACGTTCATTTTGCGCGACGCCCATTTGTAAACGTGGCTGTGCGGTTTGAACATCTGCACGTCTTCCACACTCAAACGGTCTTCGAACAGATCCGTCAGACCGGCGTTTTTCATTTGCGCATCGACGCCCGCCTGTGAGGAATTGGTCAGTGTTACCATGCGGTAGCCCGCTTCTTTTAACTGTTCGAGGGCCGGCCTCACATCGGGGTGGGCCGGCAGAGAGCGGATCGGTGCGAGTGCCTGCTTCGCAGCATCGTCTGAAAGATCGATGCCCTGGTTGCGGGCCACCATCTGCAGTGTGGCAGCGCCGATCACGCCGAAATCCTCGTAGTGATCGCCGACAGTCGCTACCAGGGAATGCTGCAGCATCGTCGTGAACCACAGCGGCAGCAGATCGGGGCGGCCTCCCAGTGCTGCCGCGACACTCTGTTTCATCGCATCCAGATCGAGCAGCGTTTCGTTGACATCAAAGAACAGACATTTGGGGCGCGTGGAGACCGAGGGCATGGTGGGTTCCTCTGCTGATAAAGTAGCGGGCAACAGACCAGCGGCAATGCCGGCGGTAGCGGTGAGAAAATTCCGTCGACTGGATGCGGTATTGCTGGCACTGTCAGGTCCGGGAGCAGACGTCATTCTGAAATCCTTTGGAGAAATGACGAAATGGGTTCAATTGAGACAACAGCCTCAATCGTCAGCAGTCAGTATGACAGCATCCGCCGCCTGGTTCCAGAGTATTCCGCTGTTGACCCGATTCCGTTATTTTTTCTGCTGTCTTTTTTCGGGCTCTTTTGGGGACTGCTTCAGCTGCGCATCGAAGAATTCGACGATCATTTTGTTGATTTTGGGGGCGTTGAATTCCGGGCCGCCGTGACCGGCGTTTTCGACGATGTGCAGTTGCGCGGGCACCTTATTTTTCTTGAGCGCCTTTTCCAGAATGATACTCTGATGTACGGGGACCGCGGGGTCTTTGGAGCCGTGAATGATCAGGAACGGAGGGTCCTGTTTGTCGATGTAGGTGATCGGGTTGGCCCGCGCGACGCGGTCCTTGTGTTCCAGGATCGGGCCGCCAATCAGCAGTGATTCGGGGGAGCGGGGATCGTTGTGTTTGAGCCGCGAACCGGGTAAAGCGTGCTTGTCCATCTGCAGAAAGTCGGTCGGCCCCCACATGTCACAGACCGCCTGCACGCTGCTGGACTGGTCGAGGTGTTTGCCGACGCTGCCTTCCAGATCTCTGATTCCGCCGCTGGTTCCCAGTAACGCGACCAAGTGCCCGCCTGCGGAAGCGCCACCGACGCCGATGCGTGTGGCATCGTATCCATATTTCTTCGCATGGGCCCGCAACCAGCGAATGGCGGCTTTGCAGTCGTTGATCTGGGCCGGGAACTTTGCTTCGCCGCTGAGTCGATAATTGATGCTGGCACACGCGTAGCCGGCATCGGTCAGCAGCGGCACAAATTTGCCGCCGCGTCCTTTGTTGCCGCCGCGCCAGCCCCCGCCATGAATCCAGACGACGAGCGGCGGATTTTTGACATTGCGCGGCAGATACAGATCCAGCAGCAGGGAGGAGCCATCCACGTTCGCATATTCCACGTCGCGATGTTCAATCAGGTTTCCGCGGAACTGAGGCGGTCTGTTCGGTCGGGGCTTCTGTGCAAAGCCTGTTTCTCCCAGGCAGATTGTGAAAGCCAGGCACGCGATAATGGTTCTGAATGAATGCGAGGTCATGCGGGGCTCCTGATGTGGTTCCACTGGTTGAAAAAACACGTGCACGTATCATGTTGTATTGAACACGACCGGCTGTGGGAAGTTTCGTTGATTCTGTCATTTTAAGTGATCGCTTGCGAACGAACTGCTGCACACGGCGCTATTTCAGTGCCTGGGTGATTGCTTCCAGACTGTTCAGCAGGATCTGTTTCTTACGGGGAGTCAAGGCTGCTTCCAGGGTCTCGTGAATCTGGCTGGAATGTCTGGCCAGTTTTTTCTGCAGACGTTTCCCGCTGGCGGTCAGATACACGCGTAATGCCCGCCGATCGTTTTTACTGGGTTCACGACGGATAACATTTTTCTGTTCCAGCAGTCTCAGCATGGCGCCGATCGTATTTGCATCAGAAGACATACGTTCGCTGAGTTCGTTCTGAATGATGCCTTCCGCATCAGCTAATACTGAGAGCAGCACGTATTGATCAACGGTTACACCAAATTCAGCAAAGTGAGCCTGCGCCACGCGATGCATTGTCAGGTAAGTCCGCCTTAATCGCATTGGAATCGTATCTTCAACGGTCATCCGCACTAGTCCTTCTTTGAGGGAACGCACTTCATGTCAGGTAGGGAAGACTTCAATCCGACTCAGTTTGCAGATTCCAGTCAAAGAGTGCAACACGAAGAGGTGCGACAATTTTGAAGGGTCAAAATCACTGATGAGCTAAGTTGCATAACTGGAATAGTTTACAGTTGAGTACCGGTTATGCCTTTCAGGCCGAATAATTTTGTGTCCAATAATAAATAAACTATCGTAAATATGTTGAGAGAACCCCGGGGCGGTGTTAGGATGGCCCGCGAATTGACATTGATTGAGAGTCCTGCCTCCAGTCCTGCCGAAAATTCATACCACTGAGTGATCCTGCAAAAAATGACTTGAACGGTTTATTGTTCATCTTCAGTTCCACCTGTGTTCTATTCGTAGAAGCAGGGAAATCGAAACTCCCTCCGCGCTCTGATCGTCGCGTTTTTTTGTTTCTGTTTTTATTTGCGAGAGATACGTATGAACGTTTCTGGTACAGCCCGGCGTGGATTCACGCTGATTGAACTTCTGGTTGTGATCGCCATTATCGCGATCCTGATTGCATTACTGCTACCTGCTGTCCAGCAGGCCCGTGAAGCGGCCCGCCGCTCCCAGTGCAAAAACAATCTCAAGCAGATTGGCCTGGCGATGCACAACTACCTGGACGCCTTCACCACCTTCCCGATTGGTGGATTGAAAAACAGTCGTGGCCCGAACTGGCGCGTTGGTCTGCTCCCTTATTTTGATCAGGCACCCGCTTATAACCAGGTCAGTTTTAATGCGAGTTTCTGGGCCCACTCCAGTTTGCAGCCGATTTTCAAAACCCTGCGGGTTCCCGGTTATGTCTGTCCTTCCAGTCCCCATGGATTTGTGAACGCGGATGTCCCTCTCTCCAATGACAGCATGATCCACGACTATGTCGGTATTACCGGCGCGGTTCCCAGCGCCACTTCCGGAGGCAGTACTGGAGACTGCACGGCGTCGAACATCGTCAGTGGGGGGACCTACTGTAACAACGGGATGCTGCCTGTTTACTTTGCGAAGCGAATGCGTGATTGTACCGATGGGTCCAGCAATACAATTATTGTCGCCGAACAGTCGGGCAATGTCGGTGGCGTGGAAAACAGCGCCAACCCGCTGGGGGGCTGGCATGGCTGGGTGAATAACTCGGGCGAGCAGATGGACCCGGGTACCACACTGTCATCACTGGGAAGTGTGAACGGTTACCTGGGTGGCATGACAACCGTCCGCTATCCTCCCAATGCGTACTGGACCTCCGGTGCGCCCTCCAGTGCCAGTTCCGAGTATGAAGTCAATACTGTACTGAATTCATTTCATGTCGGCGGCATACATGCATTGCTGACCGATGGTGCCGTCCGGTTCATTTCCGAGAACATCGACATGGACACCCTGCGACAGCTTTCCATGCGGTCAGATGGCCAGGTGATCGGCGAATTTTAATTCTACTCTCAACAGATTGACGCAGAAGCTTCGCAGCGCCTCTGTCGAAGCTTCTGCGTCCCTGCTTCTATTACGTTCCAGGTTACTTGATGAAAGACCCCTTGATGAAATATCAGTCTCTGAAATTAACTCTGTCACTGGTACTCAGTCTGACAGTTCTCATCGGCTGTAGTCATACTCCCGGTTCGGACAAACCCCGGCGTGATATTTCAATCACGGTTACACTGGGGGGCACTCCCGTGACAGCCGGCCTGGTCAATCTGGAAAATCCTCAGACGGGAGAAGGGGGCGGGGGATCACTGACTGAGGAGGGGATTGTCAGTATTCCGAACGTGGCGCTGGGCAAATACAGTGTGACCATTCTGCCTCCCGAAATGGATCCTGTACCGCCAGAACCTGGTCAGGCTGCAGCACCCAGGAAAGACTCCCCCGCGATCCCGGCGAAGTTTCGCGACAGCCAGTCCAGCCCGCTCGAGCTTGAAGTGAAAGAGGACGCCAGTGAGTTCTCTTTTGATCTGAAAGACGCCGGTTGAATGGTTTTCAATCCCCATTTTCTTTTGTATTGAAATGTATAAATGGGTTGAGTGCGTGGTATGAGGTGCTTTCTTTCAAGGGCCTTCTGTCCGATTGTGCTGACAACGCGTTAAAATCGTTATTGTATGTATCTGGTTACATATAAAAGAATTGCGATTCGATGTGTTGTCGTAAGTCCAGTATATGTAATTTATTTATCAATATATTAATATTGTATTGTAATAATTATTTAATAATATGAGTGGTAATAACTTAACATATCTATGTAAGTCGGTCATTCTGTCGTTCTGAAGGACCGTCTGTTTTCTATTTGAGTTTTTCCTCGTTTTGGTCAATGCCCGTGCAGGGTGACTGAAATCGGAATTCTTATTTTCGTTATTTGTTTTTATTAGTTGAGAGAGTTACATGAATCTAAACACACAGAAACGACGTGGATTTACACTGATCGAACTGCTGGTGGTAATCGCGATTATTGCCATCCTGATTGCGCTCCTGCTGCCCGCAGTTCAGCAGGCCCGGGAAGCCGCACGACGGTCACAGTGCCGTAACAATTTGAAACAACTGGGACTGGCGTTCCATAATTATCATGATAACTTCCTGATGATGCCCACCGGTTACTTTCAAAAGGGGGGATATCAGACTGGCTGGGTTGCCCGGATTCTGCCTTACATTGATCAGGCTCCGCTTTATAACAGCATCTCTTCCATCACAGGCGAGATTAATGAAATCACTCCCTGGCGTTCCTCTTCGATTGGTTCGCGTCAGGAATTCACGACACCCATTCAGGTGATTCTCTGCCCGTCTTCCGAGTTGGGTTCAACAGCTCCCACGCACTCCACCGTTCCTGCCCAACATGGTGGGCTGCATTATCGGGGAAATGGGGGTTCGGTAGATGTCGGGCTGCAGTCCGGTTTTTCTACGTCAACTCACAACTACACCACTTCGGGTGTGCTCTATCCCAAATCGAAAACTCGGATGCGGGATATTACCGATGGGACCTCCAATACTTTTCTACTGGGTGAACTCTCTTCGGCTTTAAACGGCTGGGGCAGTAATACCGGCTTTGATGACATGGTGACCTGGACCTGGGCCACGTATGTGTACGGTGGTGATACCGGAGGAGATGGCTTCCTGATGATTGATACCAAAGCCACACAGTACCCGATTGGTTCCAGCACCCATTCTCAATACGGAGTTTCCTGGAGAAGCGCCCATGTCGGCGGTGCGCATCTGCTGTTCTGTGACGGACGCGTGCAGTTTCTGTCTGCCAGTATGAACCTGGACACGCTCAAAGGTCTGGCCACTCGCTCGACCGGTGAAGTCCTCGGCGAATATTAATCCGAACTCAACAAGATCGAACAGGGGGGGCTGTCTAAAACAGGCAGTACCCCCCGGTCTGAATTCCGTATCAGCGGGGACCACTTTGGGCGATTCCACTGTGCCGTGCCTGGTCTTTTCATTCACAATTTATTCTCTGGTAAAGCTCTAAAATGAAGTTAAATATGATATCCCTGTGTTCGGTTCTGCTTCTGCTGTCAATCATGACAGGCTGTGGTGAGCAGATCGAAAAGAAACCGACGGCTCCTGTGAAAGGTATCGTCACCTTTGAAGGTAAGCCTCTGGAGACTGGCGAAGTCGTGTTCTTTCCCGACTCGGGAGAGCAGATTGCACACGGGAAGATTCAGCCGGATGGTTCCTTCGAATTAACCACCTATGAGGATGGTGATGGTGCATTTCCCGGCAAGCATACAGTAACCATCATTTCTGAACGCGATATGGAAGGCGTTTCTGCTGAAGATCCGGAAGCCTCCCTGGAGCCCTCATTTATTCCGACGAAGTACAACATGCAGAAGACATCCGGTCTGACCGCCGTCGTGAAAGAAGGGGATAACGAAATTAAATTCGATCTCGAGTAGTTTGACAGTTGCTGAACAATGAACTGGCTTAAAATGGTGCTCTCTTTTTTCGGAAGGAGAGTACCCTTTTTTTATGGTGACATGCTCGATTTGAATTTCAGTCAGAAGAGGGAGTCGATCGTGATCATCACCAGGATGATGACACCGATTGCCAGTTTGCCGACGACACCCAGCAGTCGCCCCACAAACGCCGCGGTGCTGATGTGTATGCGGTTGACTTCCTGGTTCCCTTTCCAGACTTCCCCCAGGTAGGCGCCTGCGAACGCCCCCAGGGCTCCGCCAAAAATCGCACCGAATACAGTTCCCAGGGGAGGCAGCAGAGGTGTCGCGAGGGTTGCCCCGATGACACTGGCGATGAACGTTCCCAGCAGCGCCAGAATCATGGCACGACGGCTGGCGCCTTTTTTCGCTGCGCCGGCTGAACTGCCCAGTGCTTCGATGACTTCGCCGAGACCCGCCAGCAGAATGGCGATGACGAGAACAGTCAAGGAAATACCATGCTCATCGCGTCCGGGCATGAACAGATAAAACAGGGCGGACAGAAAAACCATGATCCAGTTCCCGGGAACCAGAAACAGAATCGAGACCCATGAAGTCAGGTTCGCCAGAAACAGGAGGAGTACCATCAGGTAGTAAAACGTGAAAGGGAGCCAGTCTGTGAGCCACTCAAATGACATGAATCGGGTACCTGCAGGAAAAAAACACACCAGGGTATCTGCGACGCCAGTTTATTGATTTCGCCTGGTATTGGTATTCGTTCTTCGTAAATCGTTGTGAAATATTAGAGAATGCAAAAAAATGACGAATGTTGAGTCGTTATCAGAGGTTATTTTAATGCAGCCCCGTCCCTCTTTAATTCCGGAAAAGTATACAAAAAGACACTTTCTGTGTCACTTTAAGTGATCAATGATTGTATTTGTGTGATTTCAGAGGTAAAATCGTAGATTTGATGAACCATTGCTGGACGACAATTCTTATAATCATCAATGTTGTCTGATGTAATGTGCAGGTTTTGATAATCTGTCGTGTTCACTACGAATTCTGTTCGCTGTTTCTTTACGAAACGGAGAACAGGCAAAAAGTTTTCGTCTCATCCTAATAAGGAGCAGGCCGTGAGTGTTGTCAATTCCACCCGCGAAGTTCATGTCGAAGAAATTATAGACGTTGAGCCTCACAACTGGTTGAACATGAAGGAAGTGCCCGCCTGGCTGATCAGTCTGGGGGTCCACCTGTTGATCCTGTTTATGCTGGCAAGCTTCACGCGCATCACGCTGCTCGATTCAGAAAACGCAATCATCTCTTCGATTGAAGAACTTGATGATAACGTGTTCAAGATTGATCCCACAATTCAGGATGTTGTCGGCACAGCCGGTGATACCGCATTGATGACTCAATCGATGGCGGCGGCGCCACAGACGTCAGTTGAGCAGCAGCAGAAGATGCAGGACCAGCTCGAAAATGAGATTGAAGCCCCCGAGCCCATCATTGATGACCAGATGACTCAACCGGCCAAAGAAGAACTGATGGCTGCTGTTGAAGTAACGGGTGAAACCGACCGCCCTGATGGTGGTGTTGCCGGTGCCATTGACCGTCTGACGCTCGAAATTGCAGCTGCGGCCAAGGAAAAGAAACTGCTGGTGGTCTGGCTGTTTGATGTTTCTCCTTCTGTCAGTAAGCGGCGTAATGAGATCGCCGACCGTTTTGAAAATGTCTACAAACAGCTGGGTCTTCTGGATGCAACCGTCGATGAAAGCGCGCTGAAGACGGCTGTTGCCGCGTTTGGTGATACCACACAGTTCGTCACCAAAGAACCGGTCAGCGATGTTAAAGAAGTCGTCTCGCAGATCAGATCAATCAAAGAAGATACCACCGGTAACGAAAACGTGTTTTCAGCAGTCACACAGGTTTCCAAACGCTGGCTCTCTTACAAAAAACAGGGCCGTCGCAACATGATGGTGATCGTCGTGACGGACGAAGCCGGTACCGATGCCCAGGCCAATCTGGAAGATGCCATCCTGCTGACCAAACGGAATGGAATTAAATGTTACGTGGTCGGCAATGCGTCGCCTTTTGGTCGGCGAGAAGTGAATACCAGGTTTGAAATCGAACCGGGTGTCTTCGTCCCGGCAGTTTCTGAAGCCGGACCGGAAACGGTTGCTTCCGAACGTATTAAATTGCCTTTCTGGGGACAGAGCGACTATGAATTCCGAGAGATTTCTTCCGGCTATGGTCCTTACGCGTTAACGCGTCTGTGTGCGGAAACCAACGGGATCTTTTTCATCACCGAAGAAACCAGCGGTCCCAAATTTGAACCAGCCGACATGCGGGACTATCACCCCGACTACATTTCGATTCGTGACTACTCAAGTAAAATCGAAAAGAACATGGCCAAGAAGGCGCTGGTCATGGCGGCGACTGCTACCCGTACATCCAAACGGACTCTGCCGACTCCTACCCTGGAATTTCCGGCCAATACCGACAATGCATTACGACAGGCCATCACGGTGGCACAAAAGCCGGTTTCCGAACTTGACTACGGACTCAACGAACTGCAGGTGATTCTGGAACAGGGATTGAAAGACCGTCCGAAGATCACCGAACCCCGCTGGCGGGCCAATTACGATCTGGCTTTGGGACGTGTGCTGGCAGCACGCGTGCGGGCCTATGGTTACAATACGGTTCTGGCAGACATGAAGAGCAGTCCAAAAACTTTTGAGAAAAAAGAGAACAACGCCTGGCGACTGGTTCCTGCAGAAGATGTGCGTTCCAGTCCCTCCGTGCGGAAACTGGGCAAGCAGGCTCAGGAGATTTTGAACGGTATCATCGACGAACATCCTGGCACCCCCTGGGCCTATCTGGCCGCCAAGGAACTGGACAAGCCACTGGGCTGGGCATGGCAGGAAATGAAGATGAATCTGGATCCCCAGGGGAATCGTGTCCGCAAACCAAACCCACGTTTCGAAGAAGAACAACGTAAGAGAAATGAGGCATTGAAGAAACGTGGTATCAAAGGAAACCAGCCACTCAAAATCTGACCTTGTTGATTACCAATATCACCAATAATACAAACAGTTTAGCGACTGGCCTGGCTGGCATGTTCGGCGCAGGGCAGTATTTTATATTCATTTCTATTTTCAAAACCGGATCAGCAATTTTATTATTTGCTGAGACTAAACAGGCACTCGTTTTCAATAGCAGTTCGCTATAAAAATGACCGGGGGGTTATTACTGATGGTTCAAGCGAGAGATTATTCCGCTTTCTTCACCTCTTTGATTGTACACGCAGTGATTTTAGTGGGGATGGGACTGGTACACCATCAACTGACAGACAACCAGCCCGAAGTGGCAATCGAAACCATTTTCGACGAAGAGCGTGATCATGCTGAGATCGAACAGGTACTGGAAACGAATCTGGAAGTTTCCGAAAATCTGAGCGTGACGTCCGGCGGTATGGTTTCCACCAATGTCGGGGCTTCCACAGCGCCTGCGGTTTCTTCACAGAAGATCGAGACATCAGAAAGCCTGAAAGAACCCGAAATCAAAATCAACGCAGGCGAAATCACAGCGCCCGGCGATGACATCCTCGGCCAGGACCTGGGGGTAGGCGAAGTCACCGGTGAAGTGGGTGCTGTCGTTGAAGGCTACGGGTCAGCCATGAGTCGGATTTCCAAAGAACTGATCCGCATCATGCGGGAAGAAAAAATTATGGTCGTCTGGCTGTTCGATGAGTCGGGCAGTATGAAAGACGACCAGAAAGAAATCAGGGATAACTTCAATAAAATTTACGGGGAACTGGGGATTGCTGCCAAGCAGGAATCGAAAACCCGTGACCGGGATCAGACATTGCTGACTGCGATTCTCAGTTACGGTGCGACCGTGCATGTTCATACTCCTAAACCAACGACCGACCTGAAAGAAGTTCAGGACGCGATTACGAAGATTCCGACCGACGAAACCGGTCTGGAAAACATGTGCGACACCGTCGCTGCCACAATTGATAAATACGTTCTCCAGGCTCGAAAAACAGATCGTCGGCTCTGTCTCGTCGTGGTTACCGATGAATCAGGCGATGATGGTGCCAAGGTGGAAGAAGTCATTACCCGCGCCAAACGGGCCAAAACGCCGATTTACATTCTCGGGCGGGAATCAGTGTTTGGATATCCCTACGCCCGCCAGATCTGGCGTGACCCCGTATATAATTTGAGGCACTGGATTCGGATCAATCGCGGGCCGGAAACCGCATTTCCGGAAGCATTGCAGTACGATGGTCTGCATGGTCGCTGGGATGCATTTTCTGCAGGTTTCGGCCCTTACGAACAGGTCCGCATTGCCCGTGAAACCGGGGGGATTTTCTTCGTGCTGCCCGGAAAAGAAGGTGAGCTGGGAGGCGCCGGCAGTACTGCCGACCGTCAGTTCCGTTTTCAGGATATGAAAGAATATCAACCGCTCCTGCTGTCTCGTCGCGATTACGATGCCGAACGCAGCGCCAGCAAATTTCGTACTTCCATCTGGAAAGTGATTGCCACACTCAATCCGCATCTGGATAAGCAGTTGAACATCAGGGAACTCTATTACCCGATCGAGAAAAAAGAATTTTTTGAGATCGGCAGTAAAGAGGTGCCCAAGGCGATCCGTGCCATGGGACTGCTGCAGAAAGCGGTCGAGATTCTCGAATCGGTTGAACCACTGCGTGCTCAGGAAAAATCTTCCCGCTGGCGCGCTGCCTACGATCTGGCGCTGGCCCAGTGTCTGGCCTATCGCGTGCGTCTGTTCCAGTACTGCCTGGCAATGGACCAGCAGGCGAAAAACATGCCGGTACCCAAAGAGAAAAACAGCAATGTCTGGAATGTCGCTCGTCGTAAAAAGATGCTGCCTCCCGATCCGGAACAGGTCAAGCTGACCAAAGTCAGCCCTGAAGAACTGGACAAACAGTTGAAGAAGTCGGAAGCACAGTACAAACTTGTGATCAAAGAGCATCCGGGAACCCCCTGGGCACAGAGAGCTCAGTATGAATTAGGACAGGGCTTCGGCATGTACTTCAGGGAAGGATTTCGTGATCCGCGATACAGCAAGGTCGGTAAAGATATCAAACTTCCCAAACTGTAAGCCGCCACGAATTACTTAAGATCCTTAAATACAAGACAGGGCACTTTCCGGAAAATATGCGGGGAAGTGCCCTGTTTGCTTTTAACCGGTCCGGTCGCCGCGTAGCATATATGATATTCCTTATGCTGCTGTGAATTCAGCTCATGCTCAATCAAAGACGACGCAAAAACCGTCTGACTCATTCCTAATAACATCCAGGAGTTATTTACACGATGAACCAATACCGCGCTGGCAATTGCTTTAATATCTTTACCGGTTTGATGGCAGCACTGCTCGTCTCGTCTCTGATTGGAAACAACAGTGCCTACTCCGGCGAGAAAAACACCGAAGCGGAAGAGGGCTGGATCGAACTGTTCAACGGGAAAGATCTGACGGGCTGGACAGTCGCCGAGGGCGGCCCCTTTGAAGTGAAGGATGGCGTGATTGAAGTGACGGGGAAACGCTCGCATCTTTTCACCGATAAAGAGTACAAGAACTTTGAGTTCAAAGCCGACGTCAAGACGACTCCAGGTAGTAACTCGGGTATTTTCTTCCACACCAAATTCCAGGAGGAAGGCTGGCCGACACAGGGTTATGAATCACAGGTCAATGTCAGCCACAAAGACCCTGTCAAAACCGGCAGTCTCTATAACCGGGTCAAACTGTTCAAAACGCCTGCCAAAGATAACGAATGGTGGACTCAGCATATTATCGTCAACGGTCGGCATGTGATTGTCAAAATCAATGATCAGACGGTGATTGATTACACCGAACCGGAAGGCGCAACGGGTTCTCCTTCGCTGGGTGAAAAAGGGAGCTTCGCACTGCAGGCACACGATCCAAAGAGTGTTGTGTATTACAAGAATATCCGCGTCAAACCACTGGCTGACTGAGCCTGGTGACGCAGATGGAAACCTGAGCCCTCATCATGAAGATCGAGGGCTTTTTTCTTCTCATTAGATTCAGCATAAAGAAGTCGACTTGTGAAACCGGGATATAATACGAACGGTCTGGCCTTCCATCGTTGGGATGACGCGATCTCACTGCTGGCAGAGACCGGTTATCAGTCGATAGCGCTGACCGTCGATCATTACTGCCTGAATCCCTATGCTGCTGATCTGGGTCAACGGTTGCAGGAAATGCAGGCGCTGCTGCAGAAGTATCAGCTTTCGTCGGTCATCGAAACCGGGGCCCGGTTCCTGCTGGATCCCCGCGAGAAACATGAGCCGACGCTGCTCACCGCCGATCCCCCGTCCCGCGCCCGCCGTATTGATTTCCTCAAACGCTGTGTTGATCTGGCAGCCTCTCTCAAGTCTGACGCGGTCTCTTTCTGGGCAGGACAGCTCAAGCAGGATCTGCAACGTGAAGATGCGTTGGAACTGCTGGCAGAAGGCTGTCGCGAAGTCATCGCTTATGCGGCTGAGAAAGAAGTTCGGCTGGCGTTTGAACCGGAGCCGGGCATGCTGATTGAAACACTGCAGGATTTCGCGGATCTGAACGAGCGCGTCAGGCATCCCTGTTTCGGACTGACGGTCGATATCGGTCATCTACAGTGCATGGGAGAGTTGCCGATCAGCCAGTTTCTGAGCCCCTGGAAAGACCGGGTCTTCAATATTCATATCGAAGACATGGTCCAGGGAGTACACGATCATCTACGGTTCGGCGCGGGCGACATCGATTTTTCGGATGTGATCCACGGACTGCGGGAGATTGATTACCAGGGAGGCCTGCATGTCGAACTCAGTCGGCACAGCCATATGGCTCCGGAAGTCGTCCGCGAATCATATGCGTTTCTGACGGATTTTATGCAGACAGGCGGCTAAGCTCGCTTTCACCCTCGGCTTACGTTCATGATAACCATTTACCGGGAATGTAGCGATTATTCGGGATAATCGTGTTACGGCCGGTAAACTTGAGTTCTACTGTACCGGCATACGATAGAGAGATAGCGGGCAATAGCAGAGAAAATCCTGTCATGTCGGGAATGAGGAAGTGACAGTCTTTATCCGATACAAATGGGAATCTCTGCTTTTGTAGATCCAGGCACTTTTTATACGATCTCATGTCGGCATGGCTTCATCAATTTCTAAAACATTTGACCTGCTCGCGCAGAGCCGAAATTCTCATGCGGTCAACGCATTGATTCAGGCTCTGGACGTCGACGTTCCGGAAATTCGTGAGCAGGCGGTCTTCGCTTTACTGCAGCAGCAGAGTTCACGCGGACTGGTCGAAGTGATCCGGCGTTACCCCACTCACACGGCCGGTATCCGAAAACTGCTGGAGACGCATTCGAATGCACTCGATGCTGCAATCCGGCAGTGTCTGCAACACGGCAACCAGGAACTGCAGTACTGCGGTCTGGAATTTGTCCGTATCACCAGTGATTTTAAACAGATCCCCTCTCTCATCGCCTTGTATGAAAATAAACGGCTGGTCAATCATCAACCGGATCTGACATCACAAACCCTCCGCTACCTGGTGGGCAGGCTCTACGAATATTTTCTGAATCCCTCAGTCGATTCCGTCTACTCCCGCGCGTTTCTGAAAAATGCCAAAGAGATCAGACGCGACAACCTCAACGCGCTCGTCACGGCAACCGAACATCTGCAGGAATTCAATCGCCCCGAAGAAATCGTGGAAAGTCTGCTGATCCTGGGAAAAGTAGACGATCCCGCCATCAGAAAAGTACTCTGGAACTCAAATGAAGACATCCGGCGGATGGTGGAACAGGTACTGAAACAAAGTAAACATATGGGCGTCATGCAGCTTGTTTGTGATTTCACACAAGTGAATTATCCAAACGCGAAAGCCCTGGAAGCGATTTCGACGCGAGATGATCCCGAATTCATCGCCCACCTGTTGCGCTGGCTGCCGGAAAAACCGACCGAATTACAGCAGACGAATTTCAGACAGATCGATCAGGTGATCTGGCTCCGTGCGGATCGGCAGGATTTCAGCCGCATTCCCCAGGTACTGCATGTGGCTTTGATTCGATTGATGAGTCTGCTTAACCTTGATGTCGCCAGTAAAAAACAGGCACAGAAATGGATGCTGCAGCATGGGAATCCAGCCGCCAAAGAAGCAGCCATCGATATGCTGCGGAACCTGGATGTCAACGAAGTCACGGAGATGGTTCTGGAAAGCCTGGATTCGGAAGACCCCATCCAGCAGGCCTGGGCCACCTGCCAGCTTCGCACGCAGCACGTCCCGGATGCGATGAATCTGCTGATCAATAAAATTGACAGTCCGGTAGAGGAAGTACGCGAAGCCGCACGGCAGGAACTTTCGAGTTTTGACGTCGAATATGTTCTGGAGCATTTTGAAGAATTCAATTCGCAGGTCTGTCCGTCTGTGGGCAAGCTGCTGCAGAAACTGAATCCGCGGTGCATCGTCGATTTGAGTCGCGCCATGTCACATCCCCTGCGAAAACGGCGGATCCAGGCTGCCCGCTGTGCTTATGCCTTAAAATTGCATGATCAGGTTGTCCCGGCCCTGGCTGCACTTCTGGAAGATGCCGACGATCTGGTCCGCAGAACCAGCGCCGAAATCCTGGCCAGCATTTCCAGTTCCGCAGCAAGACAGGCATTAGCAACACTGATCAATGAAGAAAATACGCGCATCCGCGAAATCGCGATCAAAGCTCTGCAGAAGCCACTTAGTCCGGAGCAGACCGATCTGAATCAGGTGGAAGGGACAAGCGAAACATGAACATCGATTTTTGGTGCCTGCTGGCAGGACACACTGATGAAATCTCCCGGGCATTTCGTAATCGCAGCCTGCTGCAGGAAAACTGGTTGCTGATTTCAGCATCCATTGTGATTGGCATGGTCTGGCTCGTCCTGTATCTCTGGGAAAATCTGCAGCTGCAGCGCAGGGCCAATTCAGATACACCCCAGGGACTGTTCTACGATCTGTGTAAAACGCATCGCCTGAGCCGCGCTGATATCAACTATCTGCTGAAAGCGTCTGAGGCGCATTGTCATGAGCAGCCAGCCATGGTGTTTATCGATCCCGGCATCCTGAATTCCTATATTAGTCAGGCGGGAAGCGATGCCCGTTACTACGAACTGCTGGAAGAACGTCTGTTTCAGTAATTCACGCATCTGGATCAGGAAGCAGGGCTCCCGGGCTTTCTGGCGATCAAATAATCACTGACCAGGTCATGAGGCAGCGCGTGGACATCGATCGCTGTGAAGCCGATCTCCTCTAGCGTCTGCAATGCCATTTCCTGACACCAGCGGGAACTGTCGGCAGACTGATCCGGCTCAGTGATCGCCATACTTCGCAGGCAGGAGATTGAGTACAACAGCGCGGCCAGCGGATGTTGCAGGTTGATTTCCCTGTGACGTGAACGAGCCAGATCCTGCATCAGAAAAGTTCCTTCCGGTCGCAACGCGGTAAAGACCTGATCCAGAACACGAATCGGCCGGGACTGGTCCTGCAGTACATCAAATGCCATTATCAGATCAAAGGCTTCAATTGCGTGAATCTCCGCCAGATCACGCTGGATAAAAGTCACATTCTCTAACTGCTCATCATCTGCGCTGCGCCTGGCTTTATCAATCAGAAAAGCGGAACTGTCATAGCCCACGAAACGACTGGCAGGAAACGTACGGGCCAGTTCAATCAGCGTCTGACCACTGCCACAACCCAGCTCGAGAACATCCGATCCTTCACAAAGCTGCATAATCAGGCTCGGAATGATTGGCAAGACATGTTTAAACAGTCCATTCATGATCGAAACAGAATGATCTTCCAGAAGCTGTGACTGCAGTTGAGTCAACAGATCAGCAGGTAGCGGACCTCCTGCGCGGAAGCAACTTACAATTTCATCTTCCAGCTTACCTGACAGTGATACCCATTGCACACTGGTGGCATAAGAGTGCGTTCCACCCCGCTGCAGCAATAGCGCGGCCTGTTCCAGAGGCAGGCGGTAAGTCTGGAACAGCGGATCATACTCCAGAATTCCACCGGTGTGCATCACAGTCAGCCAGTCCTCGACATAACGCGTCTGCAGACCGGCTCGCGCTGCTATTTCTTCACAGGTCGCTGCATCCACACTTCCCAGTACTTCAAATAAACCGGTTCGGAAACCGATCGAAAGCATCAATGTCAGGCTTCCCTGATTGATCATCTGTTGCAGACGATCCTCAAAATGAGTGAATGTTTCCAGGCCGACAGTCAAAGCAGTATCAGTCATCATGATGTTTTCCCCTCCAAAGTGAATGATTAATCCGCGACTGAAATACCATGCGAAAAAACCGGCGCAGTGTTACCGGCTTTTTTGAAAAAAAAAGTCGCTGAAAAAGGAGGGAGATTACTCAATCTGGAGGTTTAGAATCTTTTTTTGATAAACTGTTGACATGATATGACATACGTAACGTAACCTTTCAGGGGAAAGTGCGGAACAGAAAAATGTCAATCTGAAAGAGGACAACACCTGTTTTGTTCTGTACAATAAGTTAGTGAAGTGATCGGCTGAGGGGATAAGTAGTTCTCTCCCTGTTCAGCACGGCTTTGAAGGGGCAGGCATCTGGTTCAGGAACCAGCTGTTGAGAGTAGGAGAGTAAGAATGTTGCGACAATGGTTGATTCCGTTTGTGGCGGTGCTGGTGGCGCTGGCTGGCATTGGAGGTTTTCTGATCAACTCAGATCGAACACAGGCGGTTGTCGCTGATAAGCAGGCGCTGACTGATGTGACTCCTTCGATTCAACATCACACACATACCGATTTACAGAAGTCTGGTCGTCGGCTGGATGAAATAAATCAGGTGATTGCCAGTCGTGTTCCCCATTTAAGCGGTTTGCAGTCTGCGAACGCCAGGCGTGGTTCAGGGGAACCCTGGAATGATCCTGCGTTAAACCATTTATATCAGCAGATCCGCAATCAGAAACTGACACTCTGGTTCCCCCGGAATGGCGAGCCGTTCTCCATCTGGGTCGGCAATCCAGAGAAGATCGTCGACGGGAAAAAAATCTATCAGCATGCCGAGACCCTTCAAAAATCGGTCGCGCTGATCAATCAACTGCCATTTCCCGTCCGCATCTGGTTTTATGGAACCCGCGACCAATCCAATCCGGAACTGGGAGAATGCATCGAAGCCGTTGCGGAGATTAAAAATCTGGATGGCGTCAAGTTTTCTTACTGTCGGATTAATGAGCGTGGTTATGAGGCGCTCCGCAATATTCCCCAATTACAGGACCTGGAAATTCTGCATTCGCATCTGGATGACACGGCGCTCGAGCAGATTGCACAGATGGATGGATTACGGCGGCTACATCTGCACTTCGGCAAGAAAAAAATGGATTCCGCAGTCGCAGAAAAAATACTGGATCTACCCCATCTGGAAGACTTGAAACTGTGTATGCCTCTGGTGCCTGAACGTGCCACCTCTTTCTGGAAGAAGCTTTCGGGCTGCTCGGAACTGGTTGCATTAGAAGTCGATTGCGGGACCGTCAAGCAGGATGTGCTCGTCAAATTTTTGAAGGACGGCGATCATCAAAAACTGGAAAAGTGGGTGGTGCGGAATGTGTCCCCCAGAAAGAAACTGTCAGACGCGTTCGTACTCGCTCCCCAACTCACTTCACTTAAGATCCCCTCCGGATCGACAGAAGAAATGAGTTATCTGCTGGAAAAACTGGCCAGCGATCTGCCCGGGATGACTAACCTGATCATCGGCTGGGATACGGGAATGCATCTGACCGGTGATGAAGCCCGTCAGGCACTGAGACAACTGGGCCGCTTCAAAAACCTGCAGGAATGTCATGTTCCCATTACACTGCCTGATGCTTATTCGCTGCAGCCATTAACACGACTCAGTCAGCTCGAAAGTTTTTACTGCAAGGATCTGAATCTGAACCAGGAGACCTTACTCCTGCTTGCACAAATGCCGTCTCTCAAAAGTCTGGATGTGAATGCATTGAATTTTGGAGAAGAGTCTGCCCATCTGCTGCCCTGGTTATCGAATGTGGAGCAGATAGAAATTCGGGCGCCGAGCTCTCTGACCGACGAACGCCTGGCGCTGCTCGATACGCTACCTCAACTGTCCCGGTTGATATGGTGTGATATCGCGATCCAGGAACCGGTACCACTCACACCGGAAGCCCGCAAGAAATATCCCCATATCGAATTCGACATCTGCGGAAATTGAATTTTACCGCAGTAAATGAATTGCACTGCCAGAGCGTTTTTTCACCGGTTGCCTCAGCAGCAGTGTCGCTTACTTGACTGAGAATTCATGCAGCGTTTCGGGCCAGATCGCATGAAAGCCATCTTCACTGATGGGACGATAGCCGGCTTTGAATCGGTTCATCAATGGATGTTCGATCTGCGTTCTGATCTGGCTCAGCACTTTCGCCGGATCATCGACGGTCATAAACAGGTTCATTTCCGAACTGCCGAAATCATGTCCGTCGACAATCGTCTTGCCATCCACCTGGATTTGATCGATGATGACGGATTCCAGATCCACGAGTGAATCGTAATCAGAAATTACGGCTCCATTAAACTGTAGTACAAGTTGAAATTTCATAGTCGTTCCCACGGTCTGATTGATAGAATGGCGAGTGAATATCGGACCCTGTTTGCCCATCGAAAGGGCTCAAGACTGGCTACAGGCACATTATAACGAAAGGACCGCTGTTTATGATACCAGGTTCATTCAATTTCGTTTGAATTCAATAAACCGGAGGTTCTGGTCAGCATACTTTGTCGGTTATATTGACGGCGCAAACTCTTTTCCGCAAGCAGTTTCGGAATATTGTTTATTAACACCAGAGAACGAAGAAAATGCAGACTCGCATCACAAACATTCGCCTGGCTCATCTAGTTACAGGACCGCTATTGGCTCTCATGCTGATTCGGCTTTATTTTCTGCTTCCGTTCCCCGTCAAACCAGATCAGATTGACTGGACCCCGTATTCGCTGGCAGGCGTTCACCAGGATCTGGAACAAGGCAAACTGGTTCTGATCAGCGCAAAAGCCAGTTGGTGTATCACTACGTGGGGGCACGAGTACTTTTATTCTCAAGATCCAGCAGTACTCAAGCTGGTCCGCAGTCAACCCATCAGCTGCTACCAAATTGATATTGCAGAACTGCCTCATCACCAGTTTGAAGCCTGGCAGGGTTATTTCGACGATATTTCTCCACTGGGAGTCATTCTGCTGACGCAGAATTCCAACCACGAAGTCATTAAACGCGCGATTACGATAGAGGGGCTCTACGAACAGCAACTGATCCCCGAAATCAAAAAGCTGCGCGAGTTACAGACAGAGCCGTCGTATCGTGTGGTTCATATTGATCCGTGATTTAATGGAATATTAGACCGATGACTGAATTTCCCGTGATAAATTATATCTCGAAATAGAACTTTAACGTTGATTTTGATAAGGAAAAAAAGATGGGAGCAGGCGCTGGTGGTGCTCTGATTCAAGCGGTTCTGGTAGTTCTACTTGCATTACCCATTCATCTATTGAGCTGTCGATATTGGCGGATTCATTTTCTATCGCGTTACCTGCTGACTTCGCTACTGGTCGCCGTCTTTGCTTTAATCTTTCCATTTATCGAATGGATTGTTTGGGGAGACGCCTCCAGGTACTATCAACCGTGGGATGTCTGGCTCTGGAAGACTTTTGTGCTCAGTCTCGTCGTGGCTCTATTGTTTGGTTTCCCCCACTGGAAAGATAATTTCTTCAAGCAATCCAGGTAAATGGATGCATTCACGATATCACTTATTTCACCATGCAAGAGATTAAAACGTCCCCCGAGGCTCCTGATTCATAACTGCTTCTGTACACCCGTTTTAAGAAATTTCCCTGTCTTTTTCCAATCGACCTCACCGCTATAGACACAATTCGCCAATCCCCCTAAAATCTGCCGACTTTTTATTTACATACAGATATAGATCGGATCGGGCTCTTAAATATGAATTCACAGCAGACACTCGCGCCGCTTCCGGAAACGGATGAACTTCTTCCTGAAAACGCAGCTGCTGAGACGCCCGAACCTGAGACACCCCAAACTGAACCAGCACAGCCGGGTAAATATGCGACCACTGACTGGGCCAATATTGGCTGGGTTGTCGCCATCCACCTGGGACTGCTGGCGGCTCCCTTTTACTTCACCTGGACAGGCCTGCTGACTTGTGTATTCCTGGGCTGGTTAACCGGCTGCATTGGGATCTGCATGGGCTATCATCGCCTGCTCACCCATGGCAGCTTTCAGACATATTCCTTCATGAGCCGTACGATCGGCCTGATTGGTTTACTGGCCGGGCAGGGACCTCCGATTCAATGGGTCGCCAATCACCGGAAACATCATCTGCACAGCGACCAGCCCGGCGATCCGCATTCACCGCGCGATGGTCGCTGGTGGAGCCATATTCTCTGGCTCGTTCCTTATCACAGCGCTGAAGAAATTCAGGCCACCCATCAGCGGTTTGCTCCCGATCTGCTCAAAGACCCGTTCATGCGGTTCCTGCAGAAAACATTTCTGTTCTGGCACATTGGTCTAGGCGCCATTTTATATGGCATCGGTTACTGGCTGGGCGGCAGAGAGACCGCGATCAGCATGGTCGTGTATGGGATGTTTGTGCGTCTGTTCTATGTGCTGCACGCGACCTGGTTCGTGAATTCCGCTACCCACATCTGGGGCTATCGTAATTACGAAACCACGGACGACAGCAAAAACCTGTGGTGGGTCGCCCTGATGACCTACGGCGAAGGCTGGCACAATAACCATCACAAGTACCAGCGAATGGCAAAGAACGGCCACAAATGGTGGGAACTCGATATGACCTACGGTGCGATTCTGGTCCTCGAAAAACTGGGCCTCGCCTGGAAAGTCGTCAAGACGATTCCCCCCAATGACAAACCAACGGCAGTCAAGCCTCCCAAATTTGCCCAGCAGCAACAGACTGCGAAGAACTGACAGACTGCGACTTCCTGCCGCTGCGCTCGCCCCGGATTGCATCCGGGGTCACCCGTTTTTAATTTCGTGTCGTTTCGTGTTTTGCGTGGTAGATAATTCCAGTTCGAGGTTTCCATCAGTTCCGATTGCGGTGTGAAACTGGTTTGAAATTCGCCACGCGGGCGGACAGATGGGTCCTGCCCTTGTATCTGCCCATGACTGTCTGATGAGCGTGCCGGGATTGGGATCAGCCCTGATCTTATTCGCACGCGTCAACTGCGACCTCCTGCTCGCTGCGCTCGCCCCGGATTGCATCCGGGGTCACCCGTTTTTAATTTCGTGTCATTTCGTGTTTTTCGTGGTAGATAATTCCAGTTTGAGGTTTCCATCAGTTCCGATTGCGGTGTGAAACTGGTTTGAAATTCGCCACGCGGGCGGACAGATGGATTCCACCCGTACTGTAAGACCGGTCTGATGAACGCACCGGGATTGAGCGATTGCTCTGGCGGTTTTCTGTTACCCTCTGCACTGTCTTCAGTCGTTCGGGATGTTTATCTGAGGGGATAGGGGCACTTCTATTATCATGCTTCGTACCAGGTAGGCCTGGAAACTGACAGTACAAGTGATGAATCGGCGTAGGGTAATCCCATGTGTTTGCCTCTACTGCAAAGCAGGTCGGACATTCGCCAATCGTTCAAACATTTTTACCGTCAGTTACCTGTGGCAATCCCGGATTACAGCCAGGACCACCCGAAGTTGTCGTTATATCACAGTTTGCGCGACTGTTACCTATGTGTCCGAACGGTGAAACACGGACGTCGGTCCTGGTGGTGAATTTTGTATTTCGTCAGGATATTTTTACGACCACGAAAAACACGAAACCACACGCAAAAGATTTTTCAGGGGAACTGATCATGGAAACCGCTGCTTTTTCAGGAGGTTTGAATTCATGTGGGAGTGTCAATCTTAGGGAGGGGCGTGAGGCTATCAAGTGGATTATGGGAATGATGTGGCGAACTGTGTTGATAGGGAACCGATGCTGGAGTGATCAGTGGCGGTGCCGAGGTGAAAGGCTGCGATGTGTGGCGACCCGCAGGCATACATCACGAACCGGTGTGGATTCAGGCAGTGCAAATCTGGAAAAAACGGGCTGTTTTATAGTGAAGATCAGGAACAGGTATCGCGTGTTCTGGTGCACTGTAAACTGGCCACGCGCGCGACCCGAAACAACGCTTATCGCCAGTGGCGCGAGCGGGTCAAGTTGAATTTCTACAGTGAAAACAGAATTTGTTTATCTATCCCGGTGACGGCCTGCTAGAATGTGTGATCCAGAAAACAGGCTTACAAAACGGTTGATACTTTTGATCTCAGTCAATTGCTGAATCAGGAAGGATGAGTTCACGTGAGAAATCGATATTTAACCACCAGTATGATGGGGTTGATATGGTGCCTTTGTTCGGTTCTGCACGCCGCTGATGTCACCATGCTGGCGATTCAGGGGCGTAATATGACCGCAGAACAGGCGGCGGCTGTGGAAAAGCAGATCAAAGACAATCCACAGGACGTGAATGCACGGGCAAAACTACTGGGTTATTATTTTGCGAAACAGTTTACCGACGCCGCAGTGAGAAAAGCAAAACAGGAGAATATTTTGTGGCTGATCGAGAATGAGCCCCAGGCAAAAATCCTGGCAACACCATTCGGACAGATGGATGCGATTCTCGATGGTGAGTCTTATACAAGAGGTAAACAAGCCTGGGAAAAACAACTCAAGGCACAGCCGAACAACCTGACGCTGCTGGATCATGCGGCGAAATATTTTCTGTTGCATGATCGGGAACGGGCGAAACAGTTACTGGAGAAAGCGCAGAAGATAGACGCGGAAAATCCAGAGTGGGCCCGTGAGCTTGGGCAATTGTATTCGTTGGACATGCAGGGCAGTTCATCGCTCAAGGCAAAGAAAGCAACTGCTGCGAAAGCGCTGGAACAGTTGGAAATTGCTTATCGTCTTTCAACCGATGTTGCGAAAGATGCGCTGTTGAGTAACCTTGCGCAGTCAGCACTGGTCGCTGGAGATACAGAGAAAGCAAAACAGTATGCAAAGCAGATGCTGAACCAGGTGGGATCTGACTGGAACAGTGGCAATAAAGTGCATTACGCCAATATCACGCTCGGAAAGATCGCACTGGCGGATGGTAATATTGAGGCAGCGAATCAGTTTCTGATCAAAGCGGGAAAGACGAAAGGTTCGCCTCAACTGAATTCGTTCGGACCAGATTTCAGTCTGGCGAAAGCCTTGCTGGAAAAGGAGCAGAAAAAAGTGGTGCTGGAATATCTGGATCTGTGCGGCAACTTCTGGGTACTTGGAAAAGACCGGCTGGCTCAGTGGTCAAAAGCGATCAATGACAACCAGATTCCCAAGACACTGAGATAGGTTTCTGATTATGAATGCTTCACTCATGCAGCCTGTCATGAATAATACCAGATGGCGCGAATTACAGACAGCAATGATTGAACTCAAAAGTGTGCAGACACTGTGGAGGACTCGTTGTCTGGAAAACGGTTTTATTTCTGCCTGGGATGGGGAATGGTTTTACCATTTTTTCCAGGGAGGTTATACAGATATCGAGTGGGTGGAAATTAAAGTGGAAGGTGAAAGTGAGCGCGAGATTGTTTTATCACGACTAAAAAAAATCCATGTTCCGGGAGAAGTCACGGAACATGGATTTAAAGTGTTTGGCTACATTCCAGCAGGCCAGACAGTTGATTATCTGTAAGGTGTGGGAGCGTTTAGGTGGTGCCGGCGTCGTTGGCTGCCGGTTCTACGAGTTGCTCGACAGCAGCGGGGACGGCATGTGGTTTGTCGACCGGTTTATAGATCATGACCATCGCGGCGCCGGCGGCGGCGAGGCCCAGTCCCAGGAAGAACCTGAGATCGGGCAGTGTTTTGGTCGGGTGGAAGACGGTGATGGTAGCGATGGTATTGACGATGGGAGCACCTGCGAATACGAGCGGCGCGACATAGATGGCGGCCCCTTTGCCGCCAGTGGTCACCGCGAAGATGACACACAATGCTCCCATTGCGCCGGCGGTACCGGCGAGGATGCCCCAGAGGATCGGGCCGGTATTGAAGTTCACGCCCGCTTTGGCGGTCGGGTCTTTATCCAGCACGAAGATGAAGAAGCAGGGAATCAGAACGGCGACGAGAAAGTAAGCCATACCTACGAACAGGAAGGCGCGGAGGTTACTGTGCAGTTTCTGGGCGGCGATATGAACGAGAGGCACATAAGTCCCCCACGAGAGTGCGGCACAGGCAACAAAGATTAAGACAATCGTCCATTTCGACATTCTTCAAACTCCTGAAATACTGGAGGGGAGGGATCAATTCTATTGGCGAGACAACTCTGTATTTATGATAGTAACTTTGTGAAATTCCAGCACCCGACAATCATGGAAAATTGTGTGAATGACTGAAATGCGGTTGTGTACAAACTCTTATGAAGAACGTAATGTCGCCAGGATCGGGGCCCGGACGGCGTCGGCGACCGCCAGCAGCGCCGCCAGCATGCCTGTCAGCAGGACCGCCAGCAAAATCACCAGGCCACTTTCCCAGGGGAGATCCGCGCCGGTAGACAGCAGATGTGGCAGCATCGCCAGCAAAGCGGAGGCAGTTCCGGAAACCAGTCCCCAGAGCAGCAGAAACGCATTCTCGGAAAGGACGATGATCGCGACATCACTGCCCGTCATGCCGATCGCGCGCAGCAGAGCCAGTTCGCTGCGACGTTCGACTACATTACGTAACATCACGGTGGCGAGCCCGAGAGTTCCCAGTAACAGTCCCAGACCTCCCAGTGTCTGGAAGGTTGAGAGATACGTATTCTGTACGGCGAGGAAGTCAGCGAGTCGATTGGCGACGAGGTCGGCGTCGAACCCGTATTCGGTCAGCCCTGTTTCCAGCACGCCGGCGAGCTTGCCGGCCTGATCCGGGGGAACTTCAATCAGAAAGTATTCGAACCCGGCCTGCTCGGGAAACAATGTTTGGAAATGCTGTTCGGAAATGAGGAGCACCCCCTGAAAGATACTGCCATCCAGCATGCCTTTGATTTTCAACTGATGTTCCGGGCGTTCGTCAGAAGGAATGCCGACCGTCGCGCCGATGCCTTTATGCAGGCTGTACATGAGCGTATTCATATCACCCAGCGCGGGGATGGAGCCGTCTTCCTGGGGTTCGTTAAGGAGTTTCCAGGGATCGTCAGCCGGTGTATCTGCGAATTTGAAGCCGCCACGTTCAATCATTTCCTGAGGGACGCCGAGGA
Organism: Gimesia maris; assembly: GCF_008298035.1. Lineage (NCBI taxonomy): Bacteria > Pseudomonadati > Planctomycetota > Planctomycetia > Planctomycetales > Planctomycetaceae > Gimesia > Gimesia maris. Next base: position 7,134,675 of record NZ_CP042910.1, on the reverse strand, counting down.
TTGTGGGGACGCTGGTCTGGTAGATATTCAGGCAGCTGGCGTTCTCACCCGGTTTGACGCGGAAGGGAATTGCGGTCATTTCGCTTAATAGCTTTTGTGTTGCGGGATCATCTGGAGCGTTGACCAGCATTTTGTCGCGGCCAACAGTCGTATTCAAATCATAGATCAGTGGAGAGGTAGACTCTGCGATGATGGTGAACCCTCCGTTGCCCGAATCTTTATCAGGACTCTCGACTGCAGGATTACGATGTCCGGCGGCGACAGAGACGAGTACGAATGTGGCGGACGCGATGAGCGCGGTTGTTAAAACGCTTCGCTGGCGAAAGCGGCCGGCATTGCGAAAGCCAAGTTTCATTAATGCTCGCGTACCTGTGCCTTTAATGGGGGTGGCGGATTCGATTCTCAATCTGCTGGATAAGAAGAAAACGCTGGAAACCAGTGAGAGAGTGCCGACCAGAAAAAACGAAACCGTCTGCCAGGAGAAACCGGAAAAGGCTTCCTCTTTGGGGATGAGGAGAGAGATTGTCGCCAGTACCAGGATAAATGCAGCCACGGAGGATGCTTTATAAATATAACCGACGCGTCGGGCGTCTTTCGCTTTATCTGATTCGGGTGTATTAACTCCCAGCAGCAGGCTTCGAATCGAGATCTGTTTGAGTTCGGACATCGATTTCCAGGTGACGAATCCCGAGAACAGGACCGCGATCAGGAAGCCGATGACAAGGCTGGTTGCGGTCAGATCCAGATACAGGAAGCGGGTGCCAATCGCGCCGATCCACCAGGTTTTCAGACCGTATAACATGAGAGAGGCATAGCCGATGGCGGCGAGGATTCCCAGAATCCCCCCTGCGAAAATGACGATAAAGGCTTCTTTGAAGATGATCTGCCTGACCTGATGAGGTGTAAAACCGATTGCCGACAGGAGGCCGATGGATGAAACGCGGCGGTCGATACCGAGCTTGAACAACAGGCGAATCAGAATGATCGCAGACAGAATGATGAAAAAGCTGAAGCCGATAAACAGACCGCTGAAATCGGTGGTTCCGCTGGCAGCAGCCAGACCGAGCAACTTGATGGGTTGCACGGTGAGCCCCAGTTTAAAGACGTCAATCTTTTTGAGTAACTCGCTCGCAAACAGGGGCGCGGTTTCATCCAGGGATTTACCGGGCAGGGGAGTAAACCGCAGGGAGGTCAGGCTGCCATAGCGGCTGTTCCATAATGACTGTGCTGTCCCCAGTGAGACAAATGCTTTGGGGGTGGTCTTGTATTTGTCCCAGTAATCTTCATCGCGATCGGTGACGCGGTTCAACTGCATGGGGAAGGGCTGTTTCCAGTCGCCGAAGGTGTCGGCATCGGTGATACCTTCCATCTCGGGAGTCAGTTTGCGATCGGCTGCAGGGGTACCATCAAGTTCGGTGATGCCTTGCACCTGGAAAATCTGCTCGACTTCGGGCAGTTCTCCCCGGGAACCGACGACATGATATTTCATCCTTACTTCATCGCCGACTTTGACATTCAGGTCTTTAGCCAGCCATTCGTTGAGGACGATGTCATTTTCTTTTAAAGGGAGTTTCGGCTCTGTACCGATGAATTTGAACGGACCAAAGGGGGGCTGTTGAGTGAATTCGAGTCCCGCGACAATCGAATACATGGAGTACGGCTCTTTTAAATCAGCCTGAGCCTTCTTCGCAGGTTCGATTTCATTGGCGATGTAGACCATCACGGGGGATGTGCGGAGATCAAGCGCTTGTGCTGCTGTGATACCCGCCTGTTCGATTTGCGGATCGAGAATCATCTGATCGCTTTCCAGCGAGAGATATTGATATTCTTTATTCGGAGCAATTTTCAGATTGAGGTCTTCCAGCTTCAGAGAACTCTTTAAAACGGATTCCAGTTGCTGGGCTGTTTCCAGAGCGGCAGGAGAAACCGCGTCTGGGCTGTCGGAGCTGAAAAAGAGGGAGTTGACGCGAGCTGGTCTTGATTGGGGATTGCGTCGCGAGGCGACAATTTCGTCGAGGTCTAATGCCGCCTGCAGTGTCTTGAGCGAAATAAACAGATCGAGGGGCAACTGCTGATTGGGGAGCAACGCCAGTCGACCGGCTTTGGAGTCGGCGTCGAGGATTGTACTGACGGTGAGTGTGATTTCGACCGACTGTTCTTCGCGTTCACCCAGCAGTGAATCGCGGGGGATGGCGGAGGGGAGTTCGATCCAGAGTGTGATTTCATCGCCGACCGCGACTTGTAACTGTTCTGCAACGCGGGCGTTGAGGATGGCCTGATCGTCTTCTGGCGGAGGGAGATTCGGATGTTCGAGCAGTGACCAGAGTCGTTCGTCGGTACCAAAAATATTGACCTGACCGACGCGCAGGTGCTGATCATCCTGATTTTTTTCCAGACTTCCGCGCAGGACCAGCGCGGGGGCGATGGTCTTGATGTGTTTGGGGAGCTCAGTGGATTTCGAGAGATCCTCGGCAAGCTGTTCGCGGAAGAAGCGATGTCCCGAGACGACAAAATCGATTTTCCCCAGTCGGTCGAGGGTCATTTGTCTTAAGCTGGCCCGCACGGAATCGCCGACGATGAGGGCCCCCCCGATGACTGCGGTAGCCGCGATCACACCCAGGAGTACCGCGAGATTGGTGCGCCAGTGATAGGTCAGGCTTTTGAAAACAAATCGCGCTTGATTCATAGAACGAACTCTTGCGAAGATTGTAGTTGGTTTTTCAGGCAGTTTCTGTCACGAGCGATCCGTCGCGCAATCGCTGATGCTGAGGAAACAGGGTCGCCAGTTCGCGACTGTGTGTGACACAGATCAGAACGGTATTCTGTTCCTGGTTGATTTCCAGCAATAGTTTGCCGATCGATTCTGTATTGGTGCGGTCAAGGTTTCCCGTGGGTTCATCGGCCAGGAGCAGGCGTGGATTATTAATCAACGCGCGGCAGACAGCGACCCGCTGGCGTTCGCCGCCGGAAATCTGGGCGGGTCGATGGTTCAATCGATCCGAAAGGCCGACGCGTTCGAGCAGATGGCGGGCGCGTTCTTCGGCATCGCTGGTGGCGCCCTGATACACCATGGTCGGAATCAGGACATTTTCCAGCACCGAGAACTGCGGCATCAGGTGATGGTCCTGGAAAATAAAGCCAATGTTCTGGTTGCGGAATTCTGCCTGCTGCTTTGCATTCAGTTCAAACGGGTTCTGGCCGAATTGAATGATTTCACCCGACGTTGGTTGATCGAGCACACCAAGAATGTAAAGCAGGGTGCTTTTTCCCGAACCCGAAGGTCCGGTGATGGCGAGGGCATCTCCCCTGTTGAGGCTCAGGTTCACGCCATTGAGAATCGCCAGTGATTCTCCCGCGAGCGAGAATGCTTTGGATAAGTCGCGGACAATCAGTTGCGGTTGCGCGTCATTCATATTAATCCCTGCTTCACAGATTATTCAGCCTGATCCATGGATGCTTCAAATTTCAGCAGCATCCGCTCGGGAATTGCGATGGACTGCATGGGACTGCCGTGTGTGAACTGACAGCAGACCGTTTTCATTCTTCCTCTGGCAATTTTTGTTTCGTCCCGCCAGAGATCATATTCGATTGTCAGTGACTTCACGCCGATCCGTTCAATGTTGAGGCGGATCTCAAGCAGGTCACCATAACAGGCGGGTGATTCAAACGAGCACTGGGCGGAAACCCTCGGCCAGCCGATAATGGAGCCGTCCGCCTGTTTATCGACAATTGTCAGGCCCAGCGAACGGAAGTATTCGTGTTCGGCCTGCTCCATGTACTTGTAAAAGTTGGCAAAGTGAACGATGCCAGCCATGTCGGTTTCATGGAATTCGACACGACGGGTTGTTTTAAAAGTACAGGACATGTGTGGCTCTATAGAAGTGAGTCGACAACAGGCTGTGGAACATTCTTCCGGTGTTCGGCACAGCCTGTTGTATTTCAAATAATCTTAACGTAGTTCTTCTGACCTAGTCTTCGGGAAAAAAGCGGACCAGAGTCTCTTTGCTGGGTGGTGGAGTGACCAGGGAAACCAGAATCATCGCGACTGCGGAAGCGACGACCATCGTTGCCACGGGCATCATACCCAGGAAAGTATAATCAGGGTTCAAAGCATATTTGGCTTCTCGGAACAGATACAGCCAGGTCCCGAAGGCAACAATGACGCCAGCATAAGTTCCCGCTTTCGTGAGCCGTTTCCAGTAAACAGCGGCAAAGATAATCGGGAACAGGCTGGAAAATCCACTGAAACACCAGACCCCCAGTGTGAAGACACGCCTCGGTTCCAGCAGGCTGAATCCGTAGGTGATCGCCACAACTACAATAATAAACATGCGGGCCATGAAGACAACCTGTTTATCGGTAAAACGATTTTTCCCGCCGTAATGCACGACGATGTCTTCGGTAAACATGGTTCCGATACAGAGGAACTGACTGTCTAGCGACGACATGATGGCTGCCAGAATTCCTGCTGTCAGGAAGCCGGCCAGGACAGGTGAGGTCATTTTTTTCACCATCGCTGCCAGCACCGCATTCGCCGGGAAGTGAGGCGGAAAGAGAGGTGACCCCTCGAATGTGGCAGAAGTCGCCCAGACACCGACCAGCACACAGGGAACCCAGACAATCATAATAAACAGCGGGTGTGCGACGACAGGCAGTTTGAAAGTGGCTGCGCTGCGTGCTGTCAGCCAGTGCTGGAACAGGTGAGGAAACATACCAACTGAGAGGGGGACGAAGAAGTAGGTGAAGAAGACCAGCTTACTCATCGGGTGTGGTGCATCCGGTGCCCAGCTGCTGGCGCGGTACACGCCGAGTGCTTTCTTGATAGTCCACTTTTTCCCTTTGGAGGGATCGTCCGGATCCAGGTCATGCTCGGGATGGCCAATGTTCTCTGCGAAGATCAGCTTGGCTTTTTCGTCTTCGGCGTTGGCTCTGCGCGGGTATTCGCGCAGATCATGATGTGCCATCAGACCCTGTTTCCATTTTTCAGGAAAGGGGTCAGGCATGACACGGTCGTCCTGAGTCAACAATGCTTTGTTAATCTGTTCGTTTGAGAGTTTATAAAGCTCATTTTTGGCGGCATAAACGGCTTCTGCCGTGGTTTGCCAGTTGGGGAACCGTGGTTTGAATGCTTTGTAGGCTTCTATTTTCTGTTCTTCGGTCAGCTTCAGTGTTTTGAGAATCCGACGGGCATAGTTGTATTTGGCAATCAAAGTCCAGGTCTGATAACGTTCCGCATAACGCTCCCGGTCAGCTGGATCGACGGCCCGCATTAACTTGGACGGGTTCTTTTCCAGTACGGCATGGCTGGCGGCATCAAGTCCACCCAGCTTGCTTGAAATCACCACGAAGGTGACGACGCCCAGCACCATAAACACAATGGTCTGAAAGGTATTCGCCCAGGCGGTGCCACGCATTCCACCAAAGAAGACGTAGATCAACACCACCAGGCTGATGACCAGCGAACCGAGCCAGGGGGGGACGCCATAGTCGTAGGCGGCAAAAGAGCTTTCAAAGGCTCCTTCTGTGATACTGCTGATCACCACGCCGGATGACATCACGCCGATCAGCAGATAGGGAATCACCAGTCCGACCAGGATCGGGAACAGGATGATTCCAATCCGGTCACTTTCCAGGCGGTCCCGGAAAAACTGAATCTGCGTGGTATAACCGTATTTGTATCCCCAGGACCAGAGTTTAATCCCCAGCAGGAAGAAGCAGAGTGAGTGAATGATACCGCTGGAAGAGGCCAGCATCCCGTAGACGCCGACGCCTTCTTTATAGGCTTCTCCACTGGAACCGACGAGCGCGAATGCGGTCATGGTGGTTCCGAAAATAGACATCAACAGCAGAAAGGGGCCGATTGAGTGGCTGGCCAGCATGTAATCCTTACTGGTTCCTTTAAACAGCCGACTGGAAAAGACGCCCAGAAACAACAGTAGCGATAAATAGATTCCGATAATTACCAGCTGGATCATTATTTTGTTTCTCCTGATTCCTGGGCCTGGGCAGGTGGTTCTTGCGCAACTTCTTCGAGGTGATGTGGCCAGGCAAACTTCGTGGCCAGGAACCAGACGATGGCAGCACCGATGGAAATCCCCGCCTGATACAGCAGGGTGATCGGCATAAAGCCCCAGATGAGACGTTTGTCGTCCCACAACCAGTTATCCTGGTGAATGATGATAAGCAGGACAACCAAGCCATAAATGGTGTATCTCATAAGTCATCTTTTCTATATCGACAGAGTCACTTCAGGTGGGTTTGCTGTTACCAGATGAAAGTACTGGTATGGGCGGGAAGCAGGATACGCTACATCCCGCTGAATCGCACTGGGGTACTATTGTGACAAATTCTCCGATGAGTCACAACGTACCGGTTATAAATGTGTCAATAAACCTGCTGATCTCAATGAGAACTGATGTTGAGTGTTAACGATTATTTACAAAAAAACGTGTTTCACAGGCGGGGAAGATTCTTAAGATTCAAAGCAGTCGTCCGGGCTTGCAAATGAGTGATTGTCTTCTCAGAATGGTGGTTTACACAGGATTGCTGATCATTTTCGATTACGATTATTAGAGAATCTGGGGGATAGATGTTTCGTCTTACACTGGTCGGTTTATTTGCGATTCAATTTCTGTTGACTTCGACAGCATTTGCTCAGGCTCCCAAAGGGGATAAAAAATTCGCGATCCTTGATATCGACAAGGTCGATGAGGACTTTCAATACCAGGGTGAATATTACGGTCTGATAGGCAGTGACTGTGGATGGTGTGGCGAAACAGCACTGGGGTTGCAGGTTGTTGCCCGAGGTGATGGCCAATTTATTGCATCACTTTATCACGGTGGACTGCCGGGAAATGGCTGGGACCGTTCTGCTCGCGTTGAACTGGAAGGAGTACGGCAGGGAGATGTGTTATTTCTGACCGGTGGTGATTTTCAGATACAGGTTCTGCATGGTGGTGTTGTTGATGTTCGTGACGAGGCAGGGCATCTGCTCGGTCAATTGCTGAAAACTGAGCGCCGCAGCATCACGCTGGGAGCCACCCCGCCTCCCGGAGCAACCGTGCTGTTTGATGGTACTTCAACCGATATGCTGAAAGGCGCTGAGATTACAGAGAAAGGCCTGTTGAAAGAGGGAACCGAGTTCAAGCAGACCTACCGCAGTTTCCGTCTGCATCTGGAGTTTCGTCTGCCTTACATGCCTTATGCGACAGGTCAGGCTCGCAGTAACAGTGGAGTTTATCTGCAGAGTCGCTATGAAGTCCAGATTCTCGATTCGTTCGGTCTGGAAGGGGTTGAGAATGAGTGTGGAGGACTGTACAAGCAGAAACGGGCTGATGTAAATATGTGTTTTCCGCCTCTCAGCTGGCAGACATATGACATTGCATTTGTGGCTCCCAAATTCAATGCGGAAGGTGAAAAGATCAAAAATGCCTTCATAACGGTTCTGCTGAATGGTGTTCCCGTACATCAGGACTATTCCATCATCGCGAAAACCGGTGGTGGTAAGCAGGAAGGCCCTGAACTGTTTCCCATCAAACTGCAGGATCATACCAATCCGGTAAGGTTTCGAAATATCTGGATTGTGGATTTGAGTAATCAGCCGGATCCGGTTTATTGTACGCCTTGCCAGTCTCTGGCCTGCGACCCGTAAACGACGGTGTCACCCACACCAGTCTCTTCCGGCAAAGCGAATCAGAATCAGAATTTCTGTTCGCATCTTGCCTTGCTGATGGGAACCGGTACAATAAGACTGCAGCGTCATAAGCTGCCGTCCTGTACGAGTATACGAATAGAAATGACTGTTTGAATTCACTCGAACTATTGTACTTTTCCGGTTTGAAACCAAGGTGGGAAAGGACAGCGCACGGAAAGTCTGTAGATCTGATGGATTATTCACTCATTGCAATTCTAGCTTTAGCTGTCGCGTTGATGATGATGGTCGCCGAGATCTTTCTTCCCTCTGGCGGAATCATTGCTGTTCTGGCATTAACCAGTATTGCCGGTTCTGTCTGGGCGGCCTGGATGGCCTGGTGGGGAACGAGCCCTGGATCATGGTGGACTTATATCGCCAGCGTGATTGTACTGATTCCCACGACGCTGGGGTTTGCAGTGCGAATCTTTCCCAATACTGCCTGGGGGAAAAAGGTGATTCACGAAGTTCCGACTTTGGATGAGGTAACGGGGTTTCGTGAAGAAACCGAGCATTTACAATCTCTGATCGGAAAGATTGGAAAAACACAAACTCTTTTGAACCCCAGCGGGTTCGTACTCGTTAATCATGAAAGACACCACTGCGAAAGCCAGGGCATGATAGTGGATGCGCAGGTGAATGTCGAAATTATTGCGGTAGAAGGGAACAGACTGGTCGTCAAGGTTGTCAAACAGCCTGATACAGATGAGGCGAAGTCAGGAGAGGAATCAACGACCTCCGATGATAAAATCGCTGATGAGTCACTCGACTTTGAAGTGCCAGAGAGCTGAATCTGAAGGTCGTCTCTGGATGCTGAACGAAATTTACTTTACAATAAGCAAGTCACGATGGAGTAACAGGTATTAATAGTTGGTTACAGCTGTTTCTGAACATCACCTGGATCTAGACTGTGTCCAGTTTTACTGTAGTGTCTCCAGAGCCGTTTGAACCGAGTATAATCGATTGAGTGACGCTATGGTTAAATGTGATGCACTCTAGATATTCTTAGGATTGGAAAACAGGAATGAACGACTTGAATCTTTTCGCTGCCGAAGATAGTTCCACAATTGTCTGGATTGTCGGGGTTGTTGTTTTTCTCGGCGTGCTGGTGTTTTTTGCGGTCTTCGCCCGTTTTGCCGGGTTGTGGATTCAGTGCAAAATGACAAATGCCAAGATCTCGTTTCCGAATCTGGTGATGATGACGATTCGAAAAGTGAATCCCACAATTATCGTTCGCAGTAAGATCATGGCGATTCAGGCAGGGGTCACCCGTACTTATGATATCTCCACCCGGGATCTGGAAGCACATTATCTCGCCGGGGGAAATGTGCCGAATGTGATTCGGGCTTTGATTGCCGCCCAACGGGCCAAGATTGATCTGGACTGGCAGTCGGCACAGGCGATTGACCTGGCCGGGCGTGATATTCTGGATGCAGTCCGGACGAGTGTTTATCCCAAGGTCATTGACTGTCCGGATTCCCGCAAGACGAACAGCACTCTGGATGCCGTAGCCGGCGATGGAATTCAGTTGAATGTACGAGCCCGTGTCACCGTACGGACGAACCTGAAACAGCTGGTCGGCGGTGCCACCGAAGAGACCGTAATCGCACGGGTGGGCCAGGGGATTGTACAGGCCATCGGTTCAACAGATTCCTACAAAAAGGTGCTGGAAAACCCTGATAAAATTACGCAGATCGTATTGAATGAAGGCCTGGAGAAACAGACCGCTTATACGATTGTTTCGATTGATATTGCTGATGTTGATGTGGGCGAAAATATCGGTGCCCGCTTGCAGGCAGATCATGCGGAAGCAGAGATGCGTGTGGCGCAGGCCAAAGCAGAACAACGACGTGCGGAACAGAAGGCGCGTGAGCAGGAAATGGTAGCACTGACACAGGAAAACCGGGCGAAAGTCGTATTGGCGGAAGCCAAGGTTCCGCAGGCGATTGCCAGTGCGTTTCGTAGTAAGAAAATGGGCCTGATGGATTACTATGAACTGAAAAACGTCCAGGCTGATACGAAGATGCGTGATGCCATTGCAACCCCCGAACGGGAAATGACCCCTTCCTCATAGGCTGTGTTACAGCGGATTCGGGAAGAAGTCAGTCTGTGTGACAGGATTAGAAGGACTGGAATCAAGTTATGGAATTTCCAATACTGGCAGCTGGCGATGATATTATCGGCGTGATTGTCGGAGTCATTTTCCTGTTGATCAGCGCCGCAAGTGCGATCGGTAATATAGCCAAGGAAAAAAATAAACCGCAACCGGGGAAAGTCAAAGAGAAAGCCGCACTGCAGAAAGAACTTGAAAAATTTCTGCAGGAGGCCATGAATCCCCAGGCGGAGAAAAAGGGGAAACCAGTCGAAGTGGATTCCTTTGAAGACGATGTCCAGGCAACCACCAGCGTCCCACAACCTCCTGCCAGACGTCGCCGGGAAAAACAACCTTCTCGGCCACAGAGACGTAAAGCTCAGCAAGGCAGCAAAACCGTCTCCCCGCAGAAAACGGTGAAAGAACCCAAGGTTCAAGTTTCCGCCCGCGAACGGGCAGAACTGCAGGAAGAAGCCCGCCAGAAACGATTAGGCGGCTCGATGCGTGATCGGATCGAGAAGAGTCAGAAGAAACATCTTCAAAGCAGAATTCACCGCAAGGCCGACAACGAAGCCAGTCGCCCTCAGTCAGACCTCTTTGGTTCGAAAGAAAATGAAACGCGGCACTCCTCTGATGGTAAAAGAGGTGGAAGCAGACAAATTCGTGAGTTGCTGCGCGATCGTAAATCATTTCAGCAGGCCATTATTCTGAACGAAATTCTCTCACCTCCACTATCCCGTCGTCGTTCCTGAATATGAATCTGTCACAACATATCGCTTTGGTTTTGTCTGCAGATCATGCAGCGCGGGAACGATACAAATGAGTAAAGCAGATTCACCTCTTGATGTATTGTTATTTGCAGGGCCTTTTGAAGTCAGAGGTACCTCAGCCTATACCCTGCGACTGGCACAATACACGGCCGCTTATGGGATTGCTGCCAGGGTGGTCTGTCCCAATGCGACAAAAGTTGATCCCGGCCTGCGATCGAAACTGGACATTAAAGAGTACCGGAATCTGAATGTACCGATGCTGGGACACCTGCTTTTACATCTCGTCAAACAGGAACTGGAAAAGAAGCCACCTGATCTGATTCATATCCAGTCACGCCATGTATTGTCACAGGGGCAGTGGCTGGCCCGCAAACTGAAACGTCCTTTTCTGCTGACGGTGAATGACTACCTGCAGAGTGATGAGCGTCTGCGGATCGATATGCGGTGGTGCAGGAGAATTATCACTGTCAGCGAGTCTGTTAAAAAAGACTTGATAGCCCGCACCGGTTTGCCCGAAGATTTTGTGCTGGTAATTCCCAGTGGAGTAGATGTACCTGAGCAGTCACAGCATATCCCTGTCCTGTCCCGCGATCATGAGCCTGTTGTAGGTACAGCAGGCCCGCTGGAGACGATCAAGGGGCTGCCTTACTTTCTGGGGGCAGCCAGTCGCGTGCTGGAAGTGAATCCGCATGTTCAATTTTTAGTTTCGGGAGCAGGCCCGGAGGAAAGTAATTTGCGGCATCTGGTCCGGGATCTGGAAATTTCTGAAAACGTGACCTTTGTTCCTAATCTGTATGACTTTTCCATTTCTCTGGAAGCAATGGATATTTTCTGCCTGGCTTCACTCAGGCAGGGTCTGGGTACGATTATGCTGGAAGCGATGGCATTAGCCAAGCCCGTGATTGCGACCGGGGTTGGCGGGATCTATTCTGTAATCCGCGATGGGGAAACAGGGCTGGTGATTCCTCCCTCGAACAGTGAAATACTGGCAAGCAGTATCCTGAAACTACTGGATGATCCCCTGAAAGCGCGGGCGATGGGAGAATCGGCTCGAGAACTGGTCCGGCAGGAATTCCGGGTTGAGACCATGGTTGAGAAAACTGTGGAACAGTATAAACTGGCATTGCAGGTTCCGGTCTGATCGCTGGGGAAAAAACAGTACATCACTGCCGGAACAGTGATTCTCCCATGTTGTTACTGGATACAGGAATGCAAGCAGAAATAATCGCGATTGGCAGTGAACTGACAAATGGCGAAAAACTCGATACCAACAGTCAGTGGCTGAGCACAGAGCTGGCTGCGATCGGCATCTCTACTCATTTTCATACCACGATCGCCGACAATCTGGATGAAATTGCAGAGCAGTTTCGACTCTCCGTGCAGCGTTCCGATCTGATTTTGATCACAGGAGGGCTGGGACCCACGCTGGATGACCTGACCCGACAGGCTCTGGCAGAATTAACAGAGACAGATCTCGTGCTGGATGAAAAATCCATGGAGATCATCGAGGCGATGTTTCAGAAGCGTTCGCGTGAAATGCCTGAGCGGAATCGCATTCAGGCGATGTTTCCCCAGGGCGCGGAACCGATTCAGAATGAACATGGAACCGCCCCGGGAATCTGGATGGAAGTCCCACGGATTGATGGGGAATCAGTCTCGCTGATTGCCGCGATGCCGGGCGTTCCTTCAGAAATGAAGCCGATGTTTTATCAGTCGGTATTACCCCGAGTGACTCGTGGCACGAACATGATTCGCTTTGCGAGAATCAACTGTTTCGGCGTGGGGGAATCAAAGACAGAAGAGTTGCTGGGCGATATCACGAGTCGAGGTCGGGATCCGGAAGTGGGAATCACGGCACATGAAGCGACGATTACTCTGCGGATCAAAGCCATGGGGAGCTCGATTGAGGAGTGTGAACAGAAGATTGCTGCGACGCATGCATTGATTCAGGAGCGACTCGGGGAATTTATCTTTGGTTATGAAGACGAGGAGCTGGAACATATCGTAATGCTGCTGCTCAGCCAGAGACAGCAATCACTGGCGACCTGTGAATGTGGTACCGGAGGGTTGCTTTCCTATCGTTTGACCGAAGTGAATGGTTCCACTGACTGGTATGCAGGGGGAATTGTTTCCCGGTTTCAGTTGATCAGCAAATACCTGGACTCAAATCAGGAACAGGATACGGTTGGATTTGATGCAGAAGGAGCAGCTCAGATTGCGCAGGCGACAAGAGAAAAATTTGACAGCGACTTTGCATTAGCAATTCTGCTTGATCCACATCAGTCGTGGCAGGACCCGAGTCTGGTTCCCCAGGCTTACGTTGCATTAGCGAATCGTGAGACAGAATGGGTGGAAGAAATCGGTCTGACGGTCAATCGGGCGATTGCCAAAAGCCGTGTCACGAAAGCGGCGCTCAATCTGTTAAGACGCAATCTGATCCTGAAGTAAATTTTGATCTGTATTGCTGATCGTATCAGGCAGCATGCAGCTTTCTGGCTTTTTGAGACCATTGAATCCAGTCGGTGATTTCATTGAAGTCCGGCCTTTTTCCACCGCGTATGATCTGTTGTCCTTCGCTCGTTTTGACGAACGATTTTACTTTGCCATATAATTCCTGCGGGGAAGTACGGACAATCTGATCCGGTTCATAAAATCCACAGGCAACCAGAATCTGTGCATCGTGGCCGCGCAGCCCGGGAACACAACAGACAAGCTTCGCCTGTTTTTTCCAGATCCGAATAGTGCGTTCTTTAATATGAGAAACGTTTAACTGATTCGCGACGTTCTCTGGATTACATTCCAGGAAATCATTGACCGAGAAGATCCCCACTTTTTCCAGACGATGTGCGGTTTTCGGGCCAATGGAAGGAGCCTGCTCAACGGGCATGGAACGATTCAGATAAAAAGGCGGGGTGATGGGCTTCGTATTTCCTGAGTCAGAATGCGAGCCGTCCCGGCGATAATCACGTCGTTCCTGTGGTGCAGGTTGTTGAGGTTTCTGTTCTGTGGGAGTTGGTTTTTGCAGTTGAAATGTTCGCGCCTGGTGTGCAGACTGAAACCATTCTTGTACGAGTGCTTCAGTGACACTCGTCTCTGCGGGGAGGCTGGAATCGATGAGGGACCAGAGTTCCGTGCAGGACATGCTGGTGATATCGCCCGGTTCTGTGATTCCACACTGGACGAGAAACGCCGCCTGTTGTGGTTTGATTCCCCGAATGCAGGACGCCAGACGAGCCTGACTCTGCCATTCAAAAATCAGCCCTGCAGAGATTTCTTCTGCTAACCGTGTAGACAGCTCATCGGCCGATTGAGACAGGAGCTGTGCAATTGAATGAATCCCGGCCTGATTCAGTTTTTGAACCTGAAACTGGTTGAGAGAAGACAACTCGTGAAGGGGGGACGACCATTCCAGCTGATAAATCGGTTCCGCTGGCAGCGGGCCTTCGAGAACGGCTGTGGAGGACTGGTTCGAAGGAGCAGGCTGCAGTTGCTGTTCAGTCGCCACAGGCAACTGCGAGAGTCTCGGAGATGAGGTTTCCTGTTTTGAGCTTTCCTCTGTAAGCCAGACTGCAGGTTTCCCTTGTTCTTCAAACAGATGGGTCAGGTGCAAATGGCAGGTGAAAAACAGAATCTGCTGACCTTTCTCTGCGACAGAGATCAGGGTTTCAATGGCGGCCTGTGTTCGGCTCTGGTCAAAGTTGACCAGGACATCGTCCAGCACCATGGGTAGTTCCACACCGTTGTTACGGAAACGTTCGACCATGGCCAGTCGGATTGCCAGGAAGAGCTGTTCCCGCGTACCACTGCTCAATTCGCTGACCGTGAGCGTGTGTCCTTCGTTGTCATCCACTTTGGGGTATTGCTCACCCAGGGGAGTCCAGATGTTACAGTATCTTCCATTGGTCAGCTGCCTCAGGTAATCAGAAGCAATCGCGAGAGTTTCCGGTTGACTGGTGCGTTCAAATTCTGCCTGTAGTTTCTGAAGTCCGACGGCAGAAAGCTCTGTCGTAAACCATTCTTCACTGGCCTGTCTGATCTGTTCGAGTATCTGCTCGCGCTGAAATCGCAGTTGGACTGCGCTGCGATCCGTTTTCGCATTCTGGTAATCCTGTTTCAGACGACCCATGTTTTCTGCAGTCGTGACCAGATCCTGTTCGATATCTTCCAGTTCGAGATTGAGCATTTCCAGGTGTTCGGCATTTGCTTCGGCATCAAAATTCAGCAGGTCTTCTTCCACAATTGCCATTTCCTGTTCAGACTGACTGGCTCGCTCCAGCTCCCGCTGTGCCGTTGCCAGAGTTTTTTCGATCTGAATCCGTTCTGTCATCGAGGCGGCCCGTTTCAGGAAATCTTCGCGGCTGGCAGCTCCACCCTGAATGAGCAGGGTAGAACGCAGGTGGCTGAATTCCTCTCGCTTCAACTTCAGAGCGTCTGCTTCCTGACGCAGTCGCTGTTCTTGTTTCATCAACCGCGCACGTTCTTCACGCTGGCTTGAAATGGTTTCGAGTTCGCGTTCCCATGTGGCAACCTGTTCAAAAGGGTTCTCTGTATTCTGTTGACGACGATTCATTCGCAGGCTTAATTCGCGGACTCGATTGAAATACATGTCAACCAGATCGCCACAGGGCTTGATTTTCTGTTGTTCCAGTTCACGCTGATTCCGGTAGAGGTTCGCCTGTGAAACCTGATGCCACATCCGAAACGCGTCATCCACTTTGAGGGTTTCGGTCAATCCCAGTTGTTTAAGACATTCGCACCACTCATGCCGTTTGCTGCTGAAGTTTCGCTGAATTTCCTGGGAGCGATTCCTCAGTTTGACCAGTAATTGACGCGTTTTCTGGGCTTGCTGCTGGTCAACTTCCAGCTGTTCCAGTTCAGCAATCTTAAGAGCCAGTTCATGCAGGAGATCGGTACGGAGAATATTTTCATCATTGAAATTTAACGCTGGTACACTCTCCCGCTGCCGATGGCTGCTGAGTGAGTGCCCTTCCGAGAGAGATTTCAGTGCGAAGTACTCATCCTCCATGATACGCTCGATTTCCTGACGTGTCTCGCGCAGGTGGACGTCGAGTGCCCAGCTTTCATCCTGCAGTTCTTCAGCCTGGTCCTGCACATCAAGTTCAAAATGTTTTTTAATGGCCCATGTGATGCCTCCCAGGAAGAGACCACTCAGACAGTAAATCAATCCGACCAGCTTCGCATCAGAGACTCCCCGCCAGAACCCTGCGAGTACGAGAAAAACGCCTGCGATAGCGAAACCGAACAACGTTTTCTTAGCCCAGCCGGGCAGGCGTGAATTGGTTTGCAGTCGTTCCAGCTGTTCCCTGGCTGCTTCCTGGCGAATCACAAACTCCGATTCTCTTACCCGTAACTGGCTGAGTCGTTCGAGATGTTTCATACGCTCGCGCGCCCGTTTCAGCTCTGCTTCGATTGAGTGTCCGTTCAGAAGTCGTGCAGACCGTTCCTGCAGACTCGCCAGAGTCTGTTGATATTTTCGTGAAACTTTTTTGTAGCGTCGGTGTGCATTTTTTCGCTTGGCACCGGCAAGGCGATATTCGCGCGCAGCTTCGATCAGCCGCTGGTTATTATCGGGAGTAGTTTTGACATGAGTGACATTCCCCAGGTTCTTATTCTGGTTCAGATAGTTCTGGAGGATTGTTTCCAGTTCCTGAACCCGGGTGTTGCCTGATTGGTGCTGTTGTTCCAGGTCGGTCATCCATGGTTTTTGATCTACCAGACTCTGTATGCTGGGAGCAAAGTTTAACAGGTCATTGTCCAGCTCCGCCTGTTCGATTTGTTTACGCAGGCCACTGAGTTCCGTTTTGATTTCGTTCAGTTTTGTTTCTACCTGCTTGATCTCCCGATCGTATTCATTGAGGAGATTCACGCCGTCTTCCGGAAACTCAGCGACGACAGGAAGTTGTTTCAACTGTTGCTGCAGGTCTTGCACTTCCTGCCACGGTTTCCAGACACGATCCAGGAAACGATGCCCGCGGATCTGGTACTGTAGTCCTGATTTCCGTTTTTTCAGACTGTCCGATTCAGCATGGACTTTCTGCAGATCGTCGGAGAGATTGAAGAAACGTTGTGACTGCTGTTTCAGGTCAGCCAGTTTCGCATCAATTTCCTGCAGCTGCTGATACAGGTCTGGCAGTTTTCCTGATTTGGCATCGCGGCTTAATAGTGATTGTCGTGAATGACTGACTGCTTTGGATGCATCCAGAATCGCCTGGCCTTCCGGTCCAAGTGTCAAACCATAGATATGCTGTGCAACCTGATCGCCGTGCAGAGTTCCCAGTTCCTGAAGTTCATTCAATCCGATGGCAAATACATTTTCATAAACACTTTCATTCACCCCAGACTGAAGCGAGGTCAAAAGCTCAGTGCCAGAGGTTCCCCTGGACTGACTCTGGAACGAAAAATGACCTCTGCCATTCGCAGTTGTCTGTCTCTGAATTTCGTAGAACTGTCCCTGGTGACGGATATCCAACAGCGCAGACCAGGGTACGGAATCGGGAACGCGTGAATGTTCGCGCAACTCGTCGGACTGAAAACCATAAAGGATGCCGCGAATCATGCGCATCAGCGTCGATTTACCCGTTTCGTTCGGGCCGTAGAATACATTGATTCCCGGATCGAGTGCAGCAAGATTCAGGTCCTGCCAGTTCCCAAACTGGTTTACATGGATTCTGGTAATTTTCATACGTGTACTTCCTCATCCGATGAAACATCGAGCCATGTTTGTCCATTGTGGAGGGCTGCGTTGAAGATCTGCTGATCGTTCAACTGTTCGGTGACCGAATTCAGGCGGTGTACCCAGCTTTGATCCAGGTGAGAGGCTTGTGCGAGTAACTGATTCAGTGGGAGTTCTGTCTCCGTCTTGAACCGATCCAGTTGAGTTTGAAACAACTGAGACAAAGTGGAATTGGTCCCGCGAAGCTCTCTGTTTTCTGACTGCAGGTAAAACGATTGTTCAATGCCGACCGGCAGTCGGTCTTTCACGGTCAGTGCCAGTTCATTACTGAGACTGCTCTGATGTTTGAAGCTTCGAAGTGAATCGAACAGTTCACCCGATCCCTGGAACAGCCAGCGTACCATCCACAGTTTTTCGTAGTTGCCTCTGATTTGAGACAGGAGTGATTGCTGCATGTGTTGAATCAGTTGAGCGCGGGAGAGTTCCGGTTGCAGGTCCAGTTCCAGTACCTGCCAGCGGACTGTCGCCAGTCGCAGTGTCCGCTGCTCCAGCTGCGCTTCTGTGCCCACAGTGACCAGGGTGACTCCGTTTTGTTCGTGCTCACCGAAATTGAGTCCCTGTGCTGTTCCCGGATGATGGGCGACACCGGGATGCATTTCGAACGTATGACTCTGCGTGCCTTTACAGAGCGCCAGATAATCGACTGAAACTTCATTGGCTTCATCTGATTGCCATTCGGCTGGCAAATATTCATCCGACAGAGAAAGCGGAATCGCCTGAGTGGTATCGCCCGTAATATCAGAGTGATCTGTTGGCAGGTTTGCTGCGATCAATCCGATGGAGAGAGCACGTTCATCCTGTTTATTAAACAGCTGATTGCGCTGATTCAGTTTCAGAGGCAATGAAGATTTACGATGAGCCGATCCCAGAATCTGCAGTGTGGCAATAGTTTCGCCATCACGCAGAATATCGATGACATCACGATCCTGGGGGGAGAGGAATGTGATGTTGGCAGGCCAGGTGTACTGCAGGTCCCAGGCGCTGAGAGGATCGTGTTGTCCCGGTACGATGAAAACCTGAATCTGATCGGAAGCCAGTTTTTGAAAGCCTTCGATTAATGCTATACGGGCACGTATGCTGAAGTCATCTGCAATAAAGGAGTTGCCGCTCAGGAGTAGAAAATCAATTTCATGTTCCCGGCAGGCATCGATCAGATGGGAAAACGTTTCGAGCGTGCAATCTTCGAGGATGGCCTGTGACTCATTGGAAACTGCGCCGACCCCTTGCGCCTGATGGTCCAGTCTTAGATTACTGGCATGGATAAACCGCGTTGGTACAAATGGCATGGCAGACTCCTTTCCGCCGCTCAACCTGCTGACGTCTATTGTTCCACAATGTGACCAGGAATGCAGGTGGCAGTGATGCTTTATAAGAATTTCAATTTTGTCTGGAAGTGTACTTCACTCCGCAGTTTATGAAAAGTGGAGTCTGCGGAAAATGTCCCTGTTCCCCAGCTGATCATACAGCAGACCGGGGCAGGCCCGTACAGCAGGACCAGGTCTAATTTCCCAGCCAGGTCGTTACATCAGGGTCATGGTAGGTGTCAACCAGCGCATGAGAGACCGTGGTTACTAATTCCTGACGTTTGACAGGCTTAGAAAGAACTTCGTAGGCTTTGGCTTCGGAAGCATCCTGTCGTAATTCTTCAGTCGCATCTGCGGTAATCAAAATGCAGGGAAGCATCGCATTGATCTGTTTCATCAGGCGTACGGCTTCCAGACCGGTAAGAATGTCCATGTGCATGTCCAGCAGGACGATATCGACAGAGATTTGCTCCACCAGTTCAACGGCTTCCTCGCCCGATTCAGCCTCGAACAGTCTGAAATAAGGGGCCAGTACTTCCTTGAGCACCGCGCGAAACCCGGAATCATCATCGGCAATCAGTAGCTGATACGGAGCCTGTGATCTGGCAATAACCATGTGACATCCCACCAAATAATCCGGAAGGTAGCCGCAACAGCGGACATTTATGATAACCTTAGCTTGAAACGAAAATCCTGCAAATAGCTTTTGTGTACTTCAGGTTAAGCAAATCAGATACCATTGTCATAAAGAAAAACAGCTCTGGTTATAAGTTGTTTTATATTTGATAGATAGGATCACTGTTAGAGTTCGCGGCAATCAGGGTGAATTTAATCAATCCGTATAATCCCCGTGCACTCGCTGTCAAATAGGCAGTAACCTTAATGCCGTTGGTAAACACAACAGTGATCAAAAAAGCCAGTCCACGTCCAGAGGGCAATGAGACTGGACACAGTCTGGTAGACTCGTCGTCTGGAATAACTCAGATCAGGCGGACCGTTTACTGGAAAGAGGATCAACAGGAGCAGTCATCCGTTTTGAGAATTCGAGTTCTTTTACCGGGGAGCTGGATTCGACCATTCGTGAAAAAAAGTCGATCAACGTCGAGTCAAATTTTTCCAGTTGAGCGAAGCGGCCTGCATTGTGAATGGCTCCTGGTAAAGAGCAGACAGTGATGTGGGCATCAGGGATCCGCTTCACAATCAATTGAGTCATCCGGGGGACGACACTCTGGTCTTTCTCGCCTGTGAAAAACAACAGGTTTCGATTCTTCAAACCTTTGACGCGTGGTTTCAGATTGATATAGCGACATCCCTGACGACGTTGTGAATACCAGATCATGATCCGAAATGCGCGGATGACTTCTGACGTAGGTACGATTTGAATAAACAGGGGAGGCAGGAAACGCTCTCCCCAGCGAATGGCATGATCCAGAAAGAGTTCTTCATTCAGAAAGGCACCTTCACAGGCAACGAACTGGATTTCAGGATCTTTTGCAGCAACCGCAAGTGCAGTTCCCGCCCCGCGGCTCATGCCCAGCATACCCAGTGGCAACACCGAAAGTTCTGGTTGAGTTCGCAGATATTGAATGGCTGATCTGGTATCATTGAGTTCATACTGTGAAAGCCAGTGTATTGACTGGTAGCGGGGGTCGGTATCACTTTCACCATGGTTGCGAAAGTCAAATGCAAAGACAGCAAAGCCGGCGTTCAGTAATCCTTGACACTGGAAGAGTGCAATTCTTCCTGTGGACTTAAAAGGATGACAGAAGAGAATCACACCTTTCGGGAGAGTGTTTGTGGGGGTGGCGATGAATCCATGAAGAGTCAGGCCATCCATGGTGGGGAACTTCACATTTCTGATCTGAATGCGATCGTCGTTTTCCGGAAGTTGAGATAGTGTGCCGATCAGATTGAACCGATCGGGCATCGGCGCAAACAGCACCGGGTAAGCAGCGCGCATGATGCAGTACTGGATTATAATCTCGACTGTTATTGCGATCAGGACGCACCAAAGCAACCAACTCACTGCTGTCTCCCTGGTGGTAACAGAGTCTGTCAATTTCTCAGACAGGCTGCGTTTTCAAATATGGTTGAGGTCTCTTGATATCGGGATCATCGAGGATACGAGCTAAGTGTATAAATCTCCTGAGAGGTGATACCAGTGTAGTTTACTCGGTTCTCTCGAAAGCGCCTTGATCAATTTCGCAGGTCTGAGCTGATCTCAGAAAAAAAAGCGAATTTGCCTGCGCAGCGAAGTGAGCGATCAGAGGCAGGGCAGACCGGTTCTAGAGGGAGTAAATCAGCACATTGAGCGGCGTCACTAATATTGAAACTGATTCAGCTTATCTGATGATGGCTTAGCCTTTGAATTCCGAGAAGATCAGCGCAATGTTCTGTCCGCCAAATCCAAAACTGTTGGAAAGCGTCGTTGTCACATTTTTCTGGCGTGCTTCATTCGGAATGTAGTCCAGGTCACAATCAGGATCGGGCGTTTCGTAATTGATCGTTGGAGGAACGACATTATCACGAATTGCCATGAGGCAGGTGATGGCTTCCACGCTACCGGCTGCAGCAATCAGGTGCCCCATCATACTTTTAATGCTGGAGACAGGAGTCTTATAGGCGGCGTCACCCAGGGCGCCTTTGATGGCTCTTGTTTCCACACGATCGTTGACCGCAGTACTGGTTCCGTGGGCGTTGATATAATGAATTTCGTCTTGATTGATCTTAGCGTGGCTCATAGCCATTTGAATGCACTTGATGGCGCCGCGCCCTTCAGGATGAATGTCGGTCACGCGATAAGCGTCTGCTGTGGAACCGTAACCTACCAGTTCCCCATAAATTTTTGCACCACGCTTCTGAGCTCGCTCCAGGTCTTCCAGAATCATCATGCCTGCACCTTCGCCGAGCACAAATCCATCGCGGTTCCGATCAAAGGGACGGGAAGACTTAGCGGGATTTTCATTATGTGTCGAAAGCGCTGTCAACAGACTGAAGCCAGTCACACCGAAAGGATGGATCATGCTGTGTGCTCCACCGGAGAGCATGATGTCGACGTCACCGCGACGGATCAGTTCTGATGCTTCGCCAATCGCCTGGCTGGAAGCGGCACAGGCCGTCAGGCAGTTCAGGTTGGGACCTTGTGCATTGAACAGGCTGGCCAGATGGCCCGCAGCCATATTGGGTTCCTGTTCCAGTTCGAACCGCGGGTTGAGCTGTTCCAATCCGACTTTGGTGAATTTTTCCAGATCGACTTCACCATCGTTCTGGGCCTGGGCAATGATCTTCATAAAAGTGTAGAAGTCCTGCTGTCCTTCGCCGGCTCCCAGGTAGACGCCAAATGTGGCCGGATCGAAGTCATCATCCAGAATCCCGGAATCTTTAACAGCCTGAGTCGCTGCCCCAATGGCGTAGCGGATGTTCCGCCCCGAATGCTCAAAGCGATCCAGATTATCAACATAATCTTCCAGGTGGAAGTCATGGACTTCTGCGGCAAAGCGTGTCGGAAAATTTGAAGCATCGAAATGAGTAATATTGGAAATGCCGCATTTGGATTCCTGGAGTGCTTTCCAGGTATCTTCCACGGTTTTTCCCAGGGGGGTGATAGCGCCAATTCCAGTGATCACAACGCGGCGATTCATAACTTCGAACTCTTGTTTTAAAATTGATTTTGAAACAGCAGGCAAATCCCAGGTGCAGATGATCTGTTCAAATGTGACTTGCTGCCAGTTTAAGTCTGCGTTTTTTGAATACCTGAATTATCATTGTAGCTTAATTTGAATCAAGGCCTCTATAGCAAGCTTTCAAAAATCGCTGTGTCACGGCTGATCTTCACCGGTACCGGCTTTGCCGACATCGAGGATTCCCAGCAGATTCATCGAAAAAACAAAGTTTTTCTGGTCGATGGCTCCAAATTCCGAATCACTCTGATCGAGGTGGACAAAAATAATACTTCCTTCCGCGACCAGGCGGTCTCCCACCATGGCTGTCACATCGACAGCGCCTCCTTCTTCACCCGCATTGGTGATTTTCGCGGTATAGATCAACTGGTCACCGGGACAGGCCCAACTGTGAAACGTCATCTGGGGTACTTTGGCCAGAATGACAATGTGTTCAAAATCGTTGATCTCACCCAGCAGGATGCCGCCAGTCTGTGCCAGTCCCTCAATCATCAGAGAACCAGGCATGACAGGAAAACCAGGGAAGTGGTCGTGCAGATGCTCTTCTGCCAGTGTCACATTTTTCACACTTTTGGCATAAGAACCGCTTTCAAATTCAATAAAGCGATCAATCCAGAACCATCGCATTTTGAAACACCTTTTCGTTCGTAATTGGAATCCCCCAGTGAAATTGAAGAATCAACTGGTGGCGCAGATCATGTACCAGACAGCAGGAAAACTGCACAGCTCACTTATGTGAGCTGTGTCAGCCTTTGTTTCTATCGATCTGGTTAAAGCCAATCTGTCAATTAAGCCAGACGTGCTTCGAGGAAGTTAACCAGCATGTCAACGGTAAACAGATCCTGCATGTTTTCGACTTTAGGATCGTCTGCAAAGGAATCAATGTCTGCGTGTGGCATCTTGGTGCGGAGTTCTGCGATACCCGCTTCTGTGAATTGACCGTCTTTGACAAAACCTGAATCGGATGAAGCGATATTTTCCGGAAACAGTTCACCACGGGGAATTTTGATATCGAACGCTTTTTCCAGACGGAACGCGATATCGAGGAAGTCGATCGATTCGGCACCGAGGTCGCCCATCAGGGTGGCTTCTGGTACTACTTCATCATCATCCAGTCCGAGTGCATCAACCAGTGTTTCACGCACGGAATCGAAGATTTCATCTCTAGTTGGCATTTCATTACTCCTTGGTTCGACCTGCTGGCCGATAAGTCCCGCCGACCCAGCCTGATTTAAAACTATTCGGCGAGAAGAATAGTTTTGACAGTTCTCGTGATGCGGCAAGCAGAATTGACCCAATTCCAAAGTCTGCCGATCACACATAACATAAAATGTATTTTTCAAAACGACGACGAGCCGCTTCGAATTTAGCTTACTTAAATTCCACCTAAAGTTAACCCGCCGTCCACAGCCAGTGTCTGGCCAGTGACATAGGAAGACTCTTCGGTGGCAAAGAATAATACTGCATTGGAAATATCTTCAGGAAGTCCCAGACGTCGTGAGGGAATGTGCTTTTTGATCTGGTCGCCCGCAGCATTCCGCACATCGACGGTCATGTCGGTTTCGATAAATCCCGGAGCAACCGCATTGACGGTCACACCGCGCTTGGCCAGTTCGGTTGCCAGGCAGCGAGTGAAACCAATAATGCCCCCTTTACTGGCAGCGTAGTTCGTCTGACCGGAATTTCCGAAGTGAGCAGCCACACTGGACATATTGATAATGCGACCGTAACGTTTCGACATCATCGGTCGAGTGACCGCCTGGCAGAAGTTGAATACGCTGGTGAGGTTGGTGTCGATCACAGCCTGCCAGTCTTCGGCGGACATGGTTGCCAGCAGACCATCCCGGATAATGCCGGCGTTGTTGACCAGAATGTCAATTTTTTCCCACTTTTCCATGACCTGTTCCACGACCGCATCTGCATCTGCTTTACTGGCGACGTCTGCCTGGATGGCAAACGCTTCGCAGTTTTCATCGGCGAGATCTTTGACGATCTGTTCTGCGGCTTCCGCACTGGAACGATACACAAAGGCAACCTTTGCCCCTTCACGGGCCAGGGCTTGCACAACGGCTTTTCCAATACCGCGGCTGCCACCGGTTACCAACGCTACTCTTCCTTCCAGTTTCATTCCTGTTTCCTATCTAGTTTTCGATTTAGTTGTTCGTAGTTACTGTGTAAGTCAATGCTCAGGTGGAGCAGCTCGCTTCAGGATGCGGTCTGTCTGCTGGGATTCCAGAGCTGTCGAAACTGAGTTTGCAGATCTTGAATCCGTGCAGAATCAGTTTCTGTCATCGATGGGTTCTTATCGCCCAGGTTAAACTGTTCCAGAACAATCCGACCACTGACTGCGGCTTCCCCTTCCACCTGGCTGGAAGCTTTTAATGTGCACAGGTTGTCTTCCCATTTCTGAATACTCAGGGAGACACGCAACTGTTTACCAGGTGTGACAAAACTGTTGAAGCGAATCGCTTTGGTCTGCTTCAGCAGAATGGTGCTGTATTGAAAATCGTTGGTATACCGCATCAGCCAGGCGCCGGCCTGAACGATCGATTCTACCATTAACACTCCCGGCATCACGGCGAAGCCCGGAAAATGGTCCTGAAGATATTCTTCTGAAAGAGAAAGGTTTTTAACAGCCGTAATCGACTTGCCTTTCTCCATTTCTAAAATTTGATCGACGAGCGAAAAACGCATGCCTGTATAATCTCGCTACCTGTCTGGAAGAGGCTGTAATCAGGTTAACCGGTGATTAAGAACCATTGCTGGCTGATCAGGTTCTCAAATTTCCTGGCGGTGGTCAAACCGGTTTAATACAGAAACCCCTATCGATGATCGAACCGACTAAACTTCATTCGATTCTTGAGAGTCATTGGAAACGTGGCAGTATAATTCCCTGATACCTGTTTCTCAAGCTAGTAGCGCGGCTGTCCATCCTGAAATCGTGCGAATTTTCCACGTTTTCAATAATGGTGGTTTAAGTGTATATATAAAAGCAGTTTATGTCTTTCTTGTGAGGTGAAGTTCCTGAGGTCCATCAGGGCACACGGTCAGAACTTTGACCAATTGGCCTCAGGCGCAGTCTGTTTTTGCAGGAACTTTTTGACTGACTGCTGTTTCAGACATAGGTTTGAATAGTTGTTTTTACGGTTTTCTAAATCGGGGAACTGTATTTATGAATACATTTAATGCCTGACGACAGGATTGGTCATATGAATATGGTACTTGAGGCACTGTCAGTAACCGAAGATTCCGAGCAGACCCTGAAAGAAGCTAAAAGCGTTACTGAAACTCATTCGATTTCCTTCAGCAGGTGTCGTCAGCAGTCAGGGCTCACCCGGAAAAAACGTAAATCTGTTTCAGGTCGAACCTGGAATTCCGTTCTGAACAAGGTACGAGCTGCAGCTAATACTGAGCAATTCTCCGAAAACGAATCCAAAGAAATCACAACTCCCATTGTGGACTCCCGGTCTTTTGATCGTCGTGCTTCACCAAGGCATGCCAGTGATGCTATTGTTCTGGCGCTCAATAAAGATGATCATCGACCTGCCAACTCAGGTTTTCATCCGGGGCAAAAGGGATATGCGATCAATGTCAGTCAGAATGGAATTTCTTTTGCTTCTCGTTCTGCATTTCAACTGCGTGATGAGTTGCAGTTGACCGTAGAAGACCAGGCTCTCAACTTTACGTTGAATGTAGCCGCGACAGTAGTACGCTCAACCTCGCTGGATCAGGAATTCTGGCGCATTGACTGCAAACTGCAAAGTCCACTTTCTAATGAGCAGGTGGCTCACTTAAAAGAATATGCTCCTTCCTGTTACGTGGGGTAATCTGTCAGTTTGATTGCGGGGAGACACCCAGCGACTTGCCACCATCAATGCGAATTGCGGTTCCCGTTACCATTGACGCATCGTTGCTTGCCAGATAACAGATGGCAGAGGCGACTTCCTGTGGGCTGATCATGCGTTTGTTTGCTGCAGCAATCGGGCTGGCACGGATCATCGACTGAATCAGTGCTTCCGGATCTGCTGCATTGGAAACGTCTGCATTCATCATACCTGTTTCCCCGACTGGTCCCGGACAGACGCAGTTGATGCGAATATTGTCTTTACCGTGACAGAGTCCCAGGCTTTCCGTTAATGCAACAACGGCATGTTTGCTGATCGAATACACCGGGTCATGGGCGCGGGGCAGCAGCCCTGCGTTGCTGGCAGTGTTGATAATCGAGCCACCTCCGCTAGCCAGCATGTGACGGATCGCGTGCTTGCACCCGAGAAACGTGCCTTTCAGATTCGTGTCGATACAGGCATCCCACTCTTCTACCGATACCTGGTGAATCGGTTTAACCATGCCGATACCTGCGTTATTGACCAGCACGTCGATTCGGCCATATTGCTGGACTGCCTGGTCAATTAATGCCTGAATGTCGGCTTCCTGCCGTACATCGCATTTCACCTCTGTGATTCCCAGCCGTGAGAACGTCGCCTGATTCTCAGGCAGGTGGTTCAGGTCGCCCGCCAGAACATGGGCCCCTGATTCTGCCATCATAATGGCGGTGGCACGTCCAATTCCATTTCCGGCCCCGGTGATCACCACGATCTGGTCTTTAAACTGATATTGATTCTGCATCAATTTCTTTTCTAATTTCTGAGTGCTCGCAGCAAGATTGATGTGTAACTATGTATATTTTCAGGGGTCCGGATTCGAATCGCAAGGATTTGTGTAGTGGTTTTTTGGATTATACAGGATGGGGTTGTCTGTAAGTGTATTTATAAATTGTGTTTACGTGGATTATGCTGATTGAGGTATTCCTGCTGATGCATATGAAATCGTTGATATTATCATTGGAAAATCTATAGAATCGGGTATCCTGTAGTCAGCTGATTCCAATAAAATAGAGATATTACTCAGAGACTCACGAATGTTTTCTCATTAGAGTCGGTTAATACAGTAGCGAAGCTGTCTTTCTTTCGCAATTTGTCCCGATGGGTAGAATAGCATAATAGAAGTGCAGCGGGCTGTTCGTTCTATCATTTTAAGTATAGTGGAGAACAAGATAATGCGTCGTTTTTCTAAACAACTCAGTGTTGTTTTTACCATGTTGATCTGCGTCGGCAGTTGGGTTTCCCTGGCGGATGCTGCGCCTCAGGAAAGCAGAACAAAGGCATTTTCTACCGGCGCATTCGATCCCTTTATTGACTACATTAATGGACGCATCCGTCAAGGGTGGGAAGATAATGAAGTAGAACCATCCCCCGTGGCCTCTGATGAAGAATGGTTGCGTCGTGTTCATCTGGACCTGATTGGTCAGATTCCTTCCGCAGAACTGGTAGAGCAATTCAGTAAGGATCGCGATCCTGCCAAGAGATCTAAAATAGTCGACAAGCTGCTGGAAGACCCTGCATACGTGCAGAACTTTACGAATGTATGGACAAACCTGCTCATTGGTCGCCGGACTCCTCGACGAGTGAGTCGCAGCGGAATGCAAAAGTTTCTGCGCGAGGCTTTTGCAAAGAACCGGCCCTGGGACGAGATTGTACAGGATCTGGTCACTGCGGAAGGACACTTTGAAGAAAACGGTGCTGTTAACTATCTGCTGGCACAGATGCAGAATAATGACGAAGCCGTCCAGGTGACTGCCGCTACAACACGCCTGTTTCTTGGGATCCAGGTACAATGTACTCAGTGTCACAACCATCCGTTCAATGACTGGAAACAGAATCAGTTCTGGGAATATAACAGTTTCTTTCGTCAGATGCGTCGTGTAAACCATCGCAAGACCGATCCTAAAACCGGGCGTCAGATAGATGACTACTCCGAGATTGTAGCGACTGGTTTTAATGGGCCTGTGTATTACGAAAAACGTTCCGGTCTGATGCAGGTTGCTTACCCGATCTTTGAAGATCAAAAAGTGGATCCTCAAAGTGGCGTTGAGCGTCGCAAGGAATTTTCCAAACTGATCGTACAGGGGGATAAACCTCTGATCGCAACAGCGATTGTTAACCGGATGTGGGGCTATTTTATGGGATACGGGTTCACCCGTCCCGTTGATGACATGGGCCCTCACAACCCGGCATCGCATCCTGAGCTGTTAAATAAAATGGCTGAAGAGCTCGTAAAGAAGGATTACGATCTCAAACAGCTGGCGCGCTGGATCTGTAATACAGAGGCATACAATCTGACAAGTCAGTTCGGTCGCAATAATGAAATCGACAGTCCTGAGCGAGGAGAAACCCCTCTCTTCTCGCATATGTATATCAAGAATATGACGGCTGAACAGCTTTATGACTCGCTCATCGTTGCTACGGGCGCTCATAAGTCAGGTCAGTCAAACTGGGAACGGGCTGAAGAACAGCGCCGTCGGTGGATGGGCCAGTTTATGGTGGCATTCGATAACGACTCAGGTGATGATTCAACAACGTTCAACGGAACGATTCCACAGGCACTGATGATGATGAATGGTGATTTAACCAAAAACGCAATCAGTGCAGAGAGCGGGAGCTATTTGAATCAATTGTTGACCGAGAAGGGGAACGATCAGGTGAAGATCCGCAAAATGTTCCTTTCCACATTAAACCGTTATCCTGATCGCCGGGAAATCAACAGTGCACAGCGTTTGATTTCCGGTACCCCCAATAAACTGGCCGCTTATCAGGACCTGTACTGGGCTCTATTAAACTCCAATGAATTTGTATTCAATCACTAAATCGGCCGCTGGCAGAGATTAAGCGAAACACAATTTTTATCACAATATTCAACAAACGAGGCCTTAACAATGACGATTCTGAATCCTTACGGAATGACCCGCCGCCACTTTATGAAACATGTCGCAGGTGCCGCGACGGCGATTCCCACGATGCACTTTCTGTCACATCTGGAAGCGAATGCCAGCCAGGTCAAAAAGCAGCAGAAAGCCTGTATCCTGATCTGGATGGCGGGTGGACCTCCTACTATTGATATCTGGGACCTCAAACCTGGTTCAAAAAATGGTGGTGAGTTTAAGCCAATCAGCACCAAGGGTGACATGCAGATTTCGGAACACATGCCTAAAACGGCTCAGGTGATGGATAACCTGTCACTGATTCGTTCCATGAGTACTCGTGAAGCGGATCATGCCCGTGGTACTTATTATATGCACTCAGCCTATGTGCCTAACCCCACGGTTGTGCATCCTACATTTGGTTCGGTTGTCAGTTATGAACTGGGCGCTCGCCGCAAAGAACTGGATATCCCTTCTTTCATTTCGATCGGCGGCAGCCGGGGAAGTGCGGGATTCCTGGGTATGTCCCACTCTCCATTCGTCGTCTCCAGTAATGGTACGATTCAGAATGCGGAAATCAATACGGCAGAACAGCAGCGACTGGGACAACGTCTCGATATGCTGCAGGTTCTGGAGTCTGGTTTCATCAAGTCGAAACGAGGGGAATCTGCCAATTCCCATAAAGACATCTACAAGAAGGCTGTCAACCTGATGACCTCCAAGCAGATGGAAGCCTTCAAAGTGGACCAGGAACCTACCGCTTTGAAAGAAGCTTATGGAACCGGTAATTTTGGTCAGGGTCTGTTACTGGCCCGCCGTCTGGTTGAAGTGGGTGTTCCTTTTGTAGAAGTTTCGGCCTCTGTCGGAAGCTGGGATTTGCATCAAGGCGTTTTCAATTCGTTGAAAGACCAAAACCTGCCACAGTTGGATATGGGGATTGCTGCCCTGGTTCAAGACTTGAAGCAGCGTGCAATGCTGGATGATGTCACAATTGTCTGTATGGGCGAATTCGGCCGTACCCCTCGCATCAATCAGAATGTCGGTCGTGACCACTGGGCTGCCAGTTGGACTGCCATGGTTGGTGGTGGTGGACTGAAAAACGGTCAGGCTGTGGGTAAAACTGATGCCGATGGTATCGGAATCGAAGGTAAGAGCTACCTGCCCGGTGATCTCTGGGCAACGGTTGCTCATTCTCTGGGGATTCCTCTGGATATCGTGCACACTTCGAAACGTGGTCGTCCCATGAAACTGGCCAATGGTGGAACTCCAATTAAAGAACTGATTGGTTAATTCCATTCGACTGGAAACAAAAGACAATTTTTGGAGCCGGAAAACAGCGGATGCTCGCACAGGGCTTCCGCTGTTTTACTCTCGGCTGCAGACAGGTTAAATCAATCTGCATTGAAGTAATGAATTGGAACTACATTGACAAGTTCGACTGATCAACCTGTTTTTCCTGAAACGACTTCCGAACAGGGCCGCGAATTTATTGCCTTGTTTACGAAGTACCAGCGACGGATTTATCTGTATATTCTCTCGATGGTTCCTTATCCCTCAGAGGCAGAAGAGATCTTGCAGAATACCAATCTGATCATCTGGAAAAAGGCTCAGCAGTTTGAAGTGGGAACCAATTTTTTTGCCTGGGCCTGTCAGATTGCTCATTTCGAGATCCTGAAATTCAGAAAAAAACGGGGCCGGGACAAGCATCAGTTCAGCGATGAATTTGTTTCGCAGGTAGCAGAGGCTGTTAAAGAAAATCAGGATGTTTTTGAGTTACGACGGAAAGCATTGACTCATTGTCTCAGTAAATTGAGAAAGAAAGACCGGGAGTTAATTCAAAGACGCTACCAGGGTGAGAATCAGGGCAAAGACCTTGCTGACGACCTGGGGCGCCCGGCCAACTCCGTGTATCAGTCACTGGGCCGTGTCAGACGTACCTTATTCGAATGCATCAATCGTTATATCGCTTCAGAGTCCTATAGTCATGAGTAAGAAAGAAGTAAAATTAGCTGAGCTTTCCTTGCTGATGGAAGCGTTGTGCGAAGAAAGCCTTTCTTTGTCGGAGCAGGAACGTCTGGAAGAGATCGTGCTTTCCGACCCCGATGCAATGCAGTTCTATTTGAACTATTCTCACCTGCATGGCACGCTGCACTGGGATCAGGCTCAAGGGGCAGAAGAACTGATTCCCGAAGCAACTCCCGTTTCTGAAGTTGAGTTGCCAGCGGTATCTCCTCCTGCGTCTGCGCGACGAAGACAATTTGTGACATCCGGACTGACGGCAGCTTGTGCGCTGGGTTTGCTTGTGTTTGTCTGGACTGCCTGGGTTCGGGAGCCACAGCAAACGGCAGTGGTAGAAAATCCAACCGGACACAAGAATCCTGTTGCCACTGAAAAGGCAGTCGATGCACAACTGGCTGCCCGAAATTCCCCGCAACGTTCCATTCAGATCGAAGCCTCGCAGCATCCCATGCTGCAGGCACAACAAAACAATCGATTGAAATCGACGGGAACTCAACCCCTGGTTGCCATGAAACCGGAACGACTGCCTCCCGTGGAAGCACTGCCGGCATCGGCATCTGACGAAGCTGTTGTGACGTTTATTAATCACCGTATCCAGGATGGCTGGAAAGCTGCAAATATTGAGCCTTCCCCTTTTGCGACCGATGAGGAATGGGTCAGACGTGTCTATCTTGATGTGATTGGCCGCATTCCGACGACTACTGAAGCAGAACAGTTTTTGAAATCGAATCAATCCGATAAACATCAGAGGCTGATTCAGAAGTTGACTGCCAATCCGAGTTATGTGACAAACTGGTCGACAATCTGGACACGACTGTTAATCGGCCGTACGACAACGCGTGATATCAATCGGCGTGCCCTGCAGGATTTTCTGGTTCAGAGTTTTGCTGATAATCGCCCCTGGAACGATATCGTGTTTGATCTGGTCTCCGCAGAAGGTGACGCCGATACCAATGGCGCTACTAATTTTCTCCTGGCACATTTGAATAACGAGGCAGTGCCGGCAACCGCGATCACCACACGTCTGTTTCTGGGAACGCAGATTCAATGTACCCAATGTCATAATCACCCCTTTAATGATGCCACGCAGAGCCAATTCTGGGAAATAAACAGCTTTTTCAAGCAGACAAAAGTCGTTCGTAAAAAAAACCAGGCCAGGGATGGTGAAAAGCAGTCGAGTCAATTAGCTCTGGTTTCTCTCTCCAAAGGGGGGACCACTTTTTACGAAACACGTCAGGGGTTGATGCAGCCTGCATATCCAAAATATTCCGGTGTGAAAGTTTCTGATGCTCCCGATGTCAACCGAAGACAGGAACTGGCAAAACTGATGACTTCGGGTAACGATCAGCAACTGGCTCGCGCGATGGTGAATCGTATGTGGGCACATTTTTTCGGCTATGGCTTTACCAGGCCCATTGATGATATGGGCTACCATAATTCGCCAACACATCCAGAACTGTTAAATGAACTGGCTAATCAGTTTGTCGACAGTGGATATGATATCAGACAATTGATTGAGTGGATCTGCCTGTCCGATGCTTATCGCCTGAGCAGCCAATTCGCTTCACATAATGAATCTGATAATCCGGATGATGGCAGTACACCCAATTTCAGTCGTATGTACGTCAAGCAAATGACTGCAGAACAGTTATATGACTCGTTGCAGGTGACGGCAAATCCGGCTCTGGTTGTGTCCGATTATTCCAACGCGTGGAATAAGATGCAGAAGCGTGATCAGTGGTTGCAGCAGTTTGTCTATACGCATGAAAATGAAGAGAATGATGAGACGACCACCTTTGATGGGACGATCACCCAGGCTTTAACCATGATGAATGGCTCGCTGGTGAGAAACAGTCTGGATGTGAAACAGGAGGGAAGCATTCTCGCAGCAGTATTGAAAGAACGCAGCCCCGATACCAGGATTAAAAAATTGAGCCTGGCTGCATTGACACGTTATCCTTCATCGAGAGAACTTGCCGAGCTAAAACGCCTGGTGAAAGAACGAACCAGATTTTTAACCAGCCAAAATGTCCCTCCTCAAACTGCCGTTCAACAAAGTTATCAGGACATCTACTGGGCTTATCTGAATTCGAATGAATTCATTTTAATTCATTAGGGCGTATCACAGCTGCCTCTAGCGCCCGTCTATCTATATATACTCGGTCCAAATGTTCCTGGAGACACTGCAGTAAAAGGGCACACAGTCTAGTTGTCTCTCACTGGCTGATTACTTCTCTCGTGCTTTTTTCGTTCGCACGGTCTTGGGCAACGCTGCAAATCACCTGCTTGCAGATAAAGGAAATTCCACTTCTTGCAGATTCATTTCAGAACTGTTATAGCTGACCGCAGCAGTTATTTTCAAATGTGGAAATCACAGTCTAAGATCAGGGGAGTTCGATGTCCGACCGTTTATTTAACAAAGTTGCTGTCGTGACGGGAGCAAGCAGCGGAATAGGTCAGTCCATCGCAGAACACTATCTGAACGAAGGGGCGAAGGTCGTTGCCTTTGCCCGGAGAGCGGAGCTTCTGGAAGAACTGGAATCCCGTTTTCCCGCCCGCACGCTGGTTGTAGATGGCGATGTGACGAGCGCTTCTGACCTGAACCGGTTGTCAGCGGCAACCGAACGACGATTTGGTCGGGTTGATATTCTGGTTCCCAATGCGGGACTGGCTCGAGTGATTCCAATTGAGAATTCAACTCGCGAGGCAATTGACGAGACCTTTGATGTGAATTTTCATGGCGCATTACAGACCGTTCGAACATTTCTGCCTGTCCTCAATGATAAATCAGCCATCATTTTTATAACAACCTTTCTAACGCAGGTTGGCTTTCCCGGTCTGGCTGCTTATTCCGCTTCGAAAGCTGCTTTGAAGTCTTTAGCCCAGACACTGGCTGCCGAACTCGGGCCTCGCGGAATCCGAGTCAATTCGATCGCCCCGGGACCGGTCGCCACCCCATTATGGGATTCTGTCGGGCTGAATCCCGATCAACTCAGCGCTGTAGCTCAGACAGTAAGTTCCAGGTTGATTCCAGGGAAATTCAGTCAACCTGAAGAGATAGCCGAGGTCGCAGTTTTCCTGGCTTCAGATGCGGCTCGGAATATCTATGGCCAGGAAATTGTAGTAGATGGTGGCTATACAGTCGGCTGATGAAGCCGGGCTGCTTTATGTTTTATGATGGAGTGCCGCTGCGACAGGGCCTGGATTTCGCTCCAGGTACGAGTTCAGAGTTTTCGCCTGTTTGGGGGTCAGAGTAACACACATTTCGCATCCAGTCGTATACTGACCGAGTACAGTCCGTTCCTGCCACATGACTTTCACGGTTGAGTTGAAAAGATGTTCGCCCGAGTGATGCACCTGGATCAACAGTGTTTCTCCGACGGAAAGCGGCAGATCCAGCAGCATACGAATACCGTCGAGTGAGACATCGTATAAGACGGCATTAAGTGGTTCACTACTGCCGTTTTCTCCTGAACGAAGCAGGCGGATTTCAGGACCTGCCTGCAGTCTCTGGTGTAACCGTCGCTCTTCACCCGAACGTCTGTTGTTGGATTTTCTCCGGTCAGTCATGAACTTTTCCTGCTGTCTGTCTTCCTCAAACCGGCCCTGAATTGTCAGATGGTATGAGATGTAAATCGGAAGATGCTCTGCAAGTCAAGTATAGATCATGAGATGAATCGGCAGAGAGGTGAGTCAGAAAAAAAAGTGAGGAGTTCCATCCAGAGTCTGGCTGTATCAGTTTTGCGGCTTTACCGCTTTGAAAAGTGGCAGTATTTCATTCAGATTGTCCTGTTCACACAGCAAAATGACGGTATCACCTGCCTGGATCTGATCTTCAGCGCCAGGTACTTTTACACAATCTTCTTTCACTACCGCAGCAATGAGCGCCTGCCTGAGTTTGAGATCTTTCAGACGAGCCTGGGTGATAGGTGAATTCTTTCTGACCTCTACTTCCAGAATTGCGGAATTGCCTCCTCCGATTTCAGAGTGGCTGATGATGGGGCCTGTCTGAACCATACCCATAATCTGACGCGTAATGACTTCCCGGGGGCTGACAGCGACATCGATCCCCAGTTTTTCCAGTACGTTCGCGTAATCCGGACGCCTGACGATGCTCATGATACGGTCAGCACCCAGCTCTTTGGCTTCTACACCACACACAATATTATCTTCATCTCGGCCGGTTGCAGCGATGAAGACATCAGCTTTTCCCACACGCGCTTCTTCCATTTCCGTGCGACGTGTTGCATCGGCATGCAGCACCGTAGTGGAATCCAGGTGACGAGATAGAAAGTCACATCGCTGAGGGTCTGCTTCCAGAATGGTCACGGAGTATTCTTTCTTCTGAAGAATTCGAGCGAGATTGAAGCCGATGTTTCCACCACCGGCAATAATAACCCGAAATTTCAGCGCCCGTTTGTGCTGGAACATTCGATGTACCTGATCGATATTTTCCTGTGTTCCGATGAGTGTGACGATCTGACCGGCTTGAATAATATTATCGGCACCCGCGATGGATGTGTTTTTACCATCGGAGATTAATCCGACGCGAACTCCACTGGGGAGTTTGAGATTTCTCAACTCAATCCCATCGGCTTTCACGCCAGGTTGCACATCCAGAACCTGAATGACGACTTCACCCCGTGCAAAATTTTCGACAGCAAACATTCCGGGTTCACCGATTTCCTTAGCCAGTTCCAGCGCAGTGAGATATTCCAGGCTCAGTAGTCGGTCAATGTTGAAATGCCGCTGGTAGTCAAAAGTACTCAGGTTCAGGTAAGCGTGATTAAAGACACGGGCGACACAACGTCTAGCGCCCATTGCTTTCGCCAGGCTGGCCCCTACCATATTGACTTCATCCTGGCTGGTGACAGCCAGGCAGATATCCGCACCCAAAACACCTGCCTGAAATAGAATGGCAGAATCACAGGCAGAACCACAGATTGTCTGCACATCGACCCGCTCTTCGATCAGTTCCAGCGCAGCTCGTGATTTATCAATAATCGTGACGTTGTGTTGTGCGGCACAGAGGGTATCGGCGACGAATGTGCCCACGGTTCCTGCACCCATAATTACGATGTTCATATTTGACTCTACAGACTTCTATTCAATCTATGGACAGTCCCAGCCAGCAGGGCCGGACATCAGCTGCTTGCGCTGCGATAGCTGTTTAATGACCATTTAAAGATATAACGCGAAAGAAATAACATCAGCAGTGTGATCGACACGGAAACCAGAGTAATCCAGGATGGTTCAAGTGCTTTGGAAAGCAGCTGGCGTGCGGGGACTGTTACAACCAGCAGGATAGGAATGATATAAGAGAAGGCAAACCGCAAAATTTCACCAGTCGGCGAACCACTGTAGATACTTCGCGGATATCGTGCAAAGACCGTAATATAAAACCAGAAATCGTACAGTCCCTGGTTGCGGCCGAACCAGATGCTGCTACTGGCCAGGGCGATCATCAAGCTGTAAAAAAATGCCACTCCCACAGCCAGGAGCAGGCAGTACATTAATATCTGGCCGGCTCCCAGAAGGCAGAAGCTGAGAATCGTCAACCATTGTCCTGAATGAACCATCTCCTGCATCAGTCCGATCGCCGATTCCAGGTGAACGGTTTGCGACAGGGAGTAGAACAGGAGCGCACCGGCAAGTAGTACCTGGTTTAACATTGCCAGGTTCACTTTCTCGAACGAAACCAGAAACTGAGTGTCGATTGGCTTTAACAGGACAAAGTCCAGATTTCCATTTCGGATCAATTCACTGAAATTAGCACAGTTAGGCATAAAGAACGTTTCCACAAAGGCGTTGATCAGCATGCCTGTGGCCATAAAGGCAAAGTACTCATCACGAGTCCAGTCGTTAATCGAGTTGACATTGCGATAGATGATATCGAATAAAATCAACTGGGCTGCAAACCAGAATCCGCGGGTGACGACCGTGATCAAAAGATTGCCTCGAAACGTCATTTCACGGATCAGCGAATTACGGAGGAAGGTGATCCAGACTCGCCCGTAATGGGGACGGGGACTACTTGCCATTAGATAAAGTACTTTCTACGCGAATCATTCTCTGGTAAATCACTGCTGTTGATAACACTCCTGTTTTCAATTTGTATTTTATTCGAATTGTGCTGAGAAGTCTTCTCCAGCCGGTCATTCTGAACAAGTAAACTAAAGATGGGTGTTAAACTGTTTGGGATAAAGAGCTTGTAAAGAACGTTCTCAAGCGGTTGATTAAAGAAAAGATCCCGTTTCCGGTTAAAAGTTCATGGAAAAATGAACTCGATTTCAGAGAGAATACCGCGTTCGACGCTTCTGGCGTGTAAACTTTAGAAAAGGCTCTGTTATCAGTCTTGCTGAATCTGAAGGTATGAGTAATGAACAAAACCACTGATGTTTCTCTCGTAAGTCGTACTTATTCCAGCACTCTCGCGCTGGGATTTCTGATATTTTTTGGTGCTGTCAACCAGCCCGCTTCCGCACAAAGTGACCCATTTACTTCGGGAGACGATCAGAAACAGTTGTCTCCCGAACAGCAGGAAGCAGATGCGCTTGAGATGTTGAAGGGAGTTGAGAAGCTGGTACTCTCTCAACAGAAACGAGTTGCAAAAGAAGTCATTCGTAAGTATCCCAAATCGGAAACGGCTAAAATCGCTGAATTAATTCTGGAAGAGTACAGTCGCTTTGATCGACTGAAAGAAGCAGATGACGCTGCAGAAGCAGCCTGGAAGAATGAAGTGCGAAATCACTGGTTTGTAGAGCGAAACCCAGTCCATAATTCCAGTTTCTTTACGATTCTGGAAGGCACGCAGGTGAGCCCGGCTCTGATCATCAATCGGTCAAAGACACCAGTCTTGTATGAAATGAAAGGCCCTTCAATGCCCTGGAATGGCCCGTACCGCTTACGCCCCAGCGAATCACATGATTTTAACTACCCGGTCCAGCTCCGTTTCTTTTCTGATGAGGGGCTTGTTGTTAAGCATCTCTCACAAGGACAGACTCTACAGCTCAACGAAAAGAATACTCTACATATCAAATAGTGAGGGGGGACTTCTTTGAAAAATATGAAATTTCTCCCCTGCTATTTGTGATATCAACGCGGTTAACGCCGTTAGACACGGCTCGTAAGTGGTTTGATATTCAAATCTTGAGCCATTTTTACCTGTCCTTGCCTCAAGTCAATTTATAGGACTGCGTTGATAGCGGATTCCCCTTTTCGCCTGTTGGGAATCTCGCTATACTTCGCCCGCATCTCTCATCTGCCCCTGGTAGATCTCCTCTCTCAGTGTTCAACTTTTCTACTCCTCTCTCTTACTATCTCAGTCACAGCAACATTAGTGCTGCGGTTCACAATAAGGAGCCTCGCTGGTGAGGTTATTTATTCCAATATCATTACAACGCTTCCTGTGGGGAGTGTTGGTTAGTGCTGTCTGTGCGAATCTGGAAGCGCAACAGTTTGCCAGTTCACAGCCATTTATGGCTCCTTCTCCGCGTGCAACAGCCCAGCAGCTTACTGATGAGCCAAGCCAGGCGCAGCTGTACCTGGAGAATCAATATGCGAATCGGCAACAGAATCCGATACAACTGGGAGTGCCTCTGCATCAGGCCGAATCAATAGGAAGGGGCGCTGGAAAACAGGATCTCACTCGCAGTTTACCTCCCCTCTACTCCCAATCCAGAAGAGAATCTGAAATGCTGCCGAACCAGATTCGGCAGGTCAATGCTTCTCAACCAGGGTTTCCTCCTGCATTTGAATCTTATCCGGAAAGCTCTGAGTATCCTGAGTTTGATACCATGACCGATCCGCAGGGAAGTTATACCGATTCCATTGAACAGTTATGTGCTGAAAGTTGCTGGGGATGGACTGTCTTGCCCACTGACCTGCTTTACAAATCATACCTGGCTGGACCTAAGGAATCTCGGTTGGCGCTGGCAATCCTGCACGAGAAAGACATCGGCTGGCAGATGGAACTGGAAGCGGGAGCACGCGTAGGTATCTTAAGATACGGCTCATTAAATGATGATGTGCTGGAAGGCTGGCAGTTGGATATCGAGGGGGCAGGACCTCCACGTTTAAATATGGAAGAAGAAATGGATCTGGATGCGACCGATTTTCGTGTCGGTGTTCCATTGACCTGGAGACGAGGCGCCTACCAGGCGAAGTTTGCATATTATCATACGAGTGCTCACGCCGGAGATGAATATATAGAACGGAATCCCGGGTTTCAGAGAATTAATTATGTACGCGATGCGTTTGTGTTGGGCGGTGGTTATTTTCCCGATCCCGATTTACGACTGTATGCCGAAATTGGTTATGCCTTTAATACGGATGGTGGTGCTCAACCCTGGGAACTGCAGTTTGGTGTCGAGTTCAGTCCTGTGGAACATTCCGGCTTTTATGGAGCTCCTTTTTGGGCCATCAACGGATATTTGCGCGAGGAAGTGAACTGGGGCGGAAATGTGAACATGATGGTGGGGTGGCAATGGCGTGGCGATCGAAACAATCATCTGTTTCGTATCGGATTGCAGTACCTCGATGGAAAAACCATGCAGTACGCGTTCTTTAACAACTCAGAACAGTTTGTGGGTTTTGGTACCTGGTATGATTTCTAACCATGGTGTAAATCACGGTGTTGTCTGAATGACCATAAGGGACCTCGTTTCAGCTTAAAGGACGAAATAACTCACTTCCACAACAGGTAGTCGCTGCTGCTCGCCATCCTTGAAAACTCTGCTATAATATCGCTTTAAATCTATCTTGAAGCGTTTTAGTCTTGTGGAGTGATACAAATCTGATGACCGGGGGGAAAGTCTATTTAGTCGGTGCAGGTCCCGGGGATCCCGGATTAATTACCATTAAAGGCATCGAATGTCTCAAGCAAGCCGATCTGATTCTGTACGACGGGCTGGTTAATCCACTTCTGCTGGAACATGTCTCTTCCGAAGTGGAGCGTACCTGCCGGGTAGCCGAAGGTTGCCAAAATCGTCGTGTGCTGAAACAGGATGAAATCAACCAGCGTTTAATTGCCGCTGCCCGGGAAGGAAAGACCGTAGTCCGACTAAAAGGGGGAGATCCTTTTATTTTCGGACGTGGCAGCGAGGAAGCAGCGGCATTGCGGGATGCCGGTATCGATTTCGAAATCGTTCCCGGGATCACCGCGGCAACAGCCGCTGCCGGCTATGCGGGCATTTCAGTTACGCATCGAGCTTATGCCTCAGCGGTTGCCTTGATTACAGGACATGAAGATCCCACGAAACCTGATTCCAGCCTTGACTATGAAGCGCTGAGCCATTTTCCCGGAACTCTGGTATTTTATATGGGGTTGCATAATCTCAAACAGATCGTGAGTTCATTGATTCAGGCAGGTAAAGCAGGTGAAACACCAGCCGCTGCCATCAGTCGTGGTACGACCCCCTTTCAAAAAACAGTCCAAGGCACATTGCAGGAGTTGCCTGACCTGGTACAGGAAGCGGCGCTGGTTGCTCCGTCGCTGATTGTGATTGGTGAGTGTGTCTCTCTGCGGGATCATATAGCGTGGTACGAGCAAAAACCCCTGTTCGGGCTGCGAATTGGTATTACCAGAGCCGAGGATCAGTCCGAAACCGAAATCCAACAGGCAATTCGCCTGGGCGCACAGCCTGTATTGCTACCGACGATTGAAATCAGCAAACCTGCAGACCAGGCTCCCGTGGATCAGGCAATTTCACGGTTGGAACACTATCAATGGCTGGTCTTTACCAGTGCCAACGGTGTGCGGTATTTCATGGATCGCTTATGGGAACTGGGATTTGATTCCCGCCAGCTTGCTCATTTAAAAATAGCGACAATTGGTCCATCCACGGCGGAGGCACTTCTGGCATATCGGCTGCGGGCAGATTTGACGCCTCCACAGTATCGGGCAGAAGCGCTCGCTGAAGCACTGAAACCTTTGGTGGCTCATCAGAGTCTACTCTGGGCAGGCGCCAACAGGGGACGAGAAGTATTACAAACCGAACTGGCCAAAGTCTCCGCGACAGTTGAGAAAGTTGTCGTTTATGAAAATCATGATGTCGCTGCCTGGAATACAGAAAGCCTGAGATTACTGGAATCAGGTGAGGTCGACTGGGTGGGATTGAGTAGCCCTTCGATCGCTCGAAATTTTGAACGACTGTTATCAGACGCGGCAAGAACTCAACTGGGAAAATCGATTAAACTGGCCAGTATCAGTCCGGTCACGAGCCAGGCTGCTCTGGAAGCAGGATTACAGATTGACGCCGAAGCGAAAGACTACCATTGGGATGGCATTTTCGCTGCGATTCAGGAATATAGATCACTTCATTCCTGAAATCAGGACCGGGAAAGCAGTCTAAATCGGACAAAAAGGTTGCTATTGACCTGAATTGAAATATTTACGATATTGCTCACCCGGGAATGGGGGATGACGTGACTCAGAGCCTCACTTTGAACTCTGTGGCCAGGGTTTCCTGTTTTCCAGCAAGTAAATTTCTGAATCATTGATCACATTGTCAGGCCAGGGAAGGCTAAACTGATGCGATTTATCAAACGTGGACTCAGCTATCTGACCATTGCCAGTTATGTTGGCATATTGGTGTTTGGTATCCTCTGTCATACTTTCACTTATCGAACCGGCAGTCATCCAGGCATGTATTATATTGTCTGGGATATGTTCTGCGGCTGGTCTGCCTATTCAGTTCGTACACATATCATCGGCGAAGGCATCAGTGGTAAGTTTTACGAGTTGTCTCCCGGTCCCTGGGGCGATTTTTATCCTTACGGAAAACTGGGTAGACGTCACTACGATACAACCGGAGATGCCTGGGTTCGGATGGCAATGAACACGCTCGATAAAACCGAGCATGAGCCGATGCTGCGCATTCTCTGTATCGAAGAAACCTGGTGTAAAAAATATAACCTGCCTGACATGGTCTGGGACCAGCGCTATGAAGAGCCCAAAGATTTCCAGAACTATTATCGTCTGCGAAGAGTGATTACACCTGATGGCGTCGTGGCTCAGACGTATGTTCCCTGGTTGACACGACAAGTGACTCTGCAGATGAATGACAACCCCCGTCTGGTAGCAGAAATGAATCGTGGCCGCCCGTTTTTCGCGGCAACGATAGGCAGTCAGGTCGAGACAACTGCACCACCTCAGCATGATCCGAACGTACCCGTTCACCTCGCCTCACCAGTGGGTAATTAAGCAGTATTTCGAGAGTATTTTCCGTTTCGAGACGCTACATCAAACAGGATTTCAAGCATGGATGCCCCAGGATTCATTTCAAATTCTAATCATTCTTTTCGTGATCGTTTCCAGAATTTCTTTTTTGTCAAAGAAGTTCCTTACGGACTGGCGATTGTACGAATGCTGCTTCCCATGATTCTGCTGGGAACAGTCTGTACCCGCTGGTCTTATTCGCGCGAATTATTCTCAGCCGATGGAGCGCCGGCTCCGCTGGCTGACATTTTTCAATATTATAATTATCTGCCTGTTTTACCGGGGACCGTTGTCGTCGGCCTCTTCGCTGCCCTCGGATTCTTCCTGTTCTGCAGTTGTATCGGCTGGATGACCCGCTTCTCACTGATTGCTTCCACGATTCTCTATACTTATTTCTGTTGCATGGACTGCATCAGTATGGCGACAAAGTATTCTGTCATCGCGACACATGCAATGTTTCTGCTGTCTCTGTCTCATTGTGGTGCCATCTGGTCGGTCGATAGCTGGTTAAAAGGCAGACAACAGAAACAGATGTGGCCCCGGTACACGCAATACGAATTACCGCGCTTTGAGATCTGGCCACAAAGATTGATGCAGATTTTGATTTGTCTCGTTTATTTTGGAGCGGCGATCACCAAAATGCATACGCCAGGATATCTGGAAGGGGATCAGATCAGCTACTGGGCCATGTCGCGCTATAATAACCCTCACCCGGTAGGAGAACTTATGACACTGTATCCGATTTTATTATCAATCATGTCATATGTTGCGATGATCTGGGAAATAGCCTTCGTCTTCGTCGTCTGGCGCAAATGGGGGCGGATTATTGCAATTGCCATGGGGACCTCGTTCCATATTGGAACTTCATTTTCACTGGGGCTGTATATTTTTCCCATGGTTTCCATTGCAATTTATTTCTGTTTCCTCAATACAGGTGATGTCCAGTGGATCTCCGCCCGCTTTCGCAGAATGTACCGAAAAGGGGGTTGGATTTATCAGTTGACTACGGAATTCCGACAACTGGTAGAACGGCTGCGCCCCCGATCTC
Organism: Gimesia maris; assembly: GCF_008298035.1. NCBI lineage: Bacteria > Pseudomonadati > Planctomycetota > Planctomycetia > Planctomycetales > Planctomycetaceae > Gimesia > Gimesia maris. The sequence goes on along the minus strand of NZ_CP042910.1, from coordinate 7,091,343 downwards.
TGGCAGCCTGGAAGTCGCCTGCTGCCTGGACGACAGGAATCGTTGCCGTTTTGGTTCTCAGTATTTATGTTGAACATCAGCAGGATTTGTATGGTCTGAGACGGGCGGAAGGTAAGATGACTTTACACGAAGTGGACCCTGAGCTCGTCGCTGAAATGATGGGGCCGGAACAGGTCATGCGCGTGAAAGATAAGTTTCTTTCAGTTGATGTTGGAACCCAACTGGCTGGTGGCTGGATTATTGATCGCAAGCAGGAATTCAAAGCGGGTGAAATGATTCTCGTACAATGTGCTCTCAATCCACCCCATGAGGATATCTGGATTGATTGTCATTTTTGTGAAGAGACCGGTCGCATAGTACAAAGGACCGGACAGATTGCACCGCGTGAAAATATGCGGGCAACTTTTCAGATTTATCCTCCCGAAATTCTGGAGCCTGGCAATTACTACGTCTCAATCAAATCGAAGGGCAAAGAAGTGATGAGGCGTTCCATCACATTACTTCCCAAACTTTCTCCTCTTGCAAACTGAGCGAGTTTATTTCCAGCTTACTTTTTGCTGTTTTCTTCTGGCATCACCAGTCTGCGAATCACTTCTGTAAGGACTGATTCAACGTGAGGCGCCACCTGACTGGCACGAGGGCTCGATTCATACCCTCCCTGGGAGTAAGCGATTTCGGTACAGATATAACCGGGACCATAGTCACCATAGGCTGCCAGGCAGACCGTTTGTTTCGGAGCAAATTTCTGGGCCTGTAATTGATATTCAATAAACAGTTCACCGGGAAGATGCAAAATGGATGCCGATTTCAGACGCAGACAGGTGATGGGAATCTGATGCCCCTGCGAGGCTCGCTGATACCAGACAAGCCGGAATGCAGCAGTGGATCGTTCTTTAGGTGTTCTTTTCTGATCAATGATCGTGGCCTTCAACGATTCCGGATCGAGGTGTGTGGCGACCGGTAATGCGGTCATTTCTGTTTTCCAATGTAAGTCAGCAGACGAAATGGGTGTTTTTTTCTGGCTTTTAAACGCAGATTCCATGCCGCGCTCGACGCGCTGTGCCAGAAGGGGCCTCATTTTGGTAGAACCATCATTGTATTTTCCTGCCGCAATATTTCCTGCGGCACCATTGAAATAGATATTTAAAGTTCCCGGTAATGCTTCGTTGCGTGCTTCGCGCGCCATCCCTGTGAATTCATAGTTCACGTCCCCCTTTCCATAATAACTCTGAGGGTGAGTCGCATAATAATTCAACACAGCTATGGGATGATCCTGGTTCCAGAAGCAGAGGCATTTGAGCCAGGGGTCGATCACTCCTTCGGGGGCATTAATTGCGTCGGGAGATTTTGATTTACTCCAGCGCATCAAACGGACTTTCCCATCTGCTCCCAGCAATCTTCGATTGGAAGCCACCTGTTCTACTTTCGCTTTTCCGATTCCTAAATGGGTGACAGTTTGAGGGTTTTTCAGTCCGGACCGAATGGCATTTGCAACCTGAGTGATACACTGTCTGCCATAGCTGTTGTCATAGTTTTTTCCACCGAGCCCCTGGTCTTCCATGATTTTGCCTGTTGCAAAATCGATCCGGGGGGCGTCGTGTTGATGCAAAGAATGAACGGCGACACGATCTGGTGTGGTTGCGGCGGCCTCGGCGAGTTTTTCACGCCAGGTATCATATCCCTGATTTCCAATTCCGATCGCATCCACGGCACATAACACTACCGGTTTTTCATCAGAAAGGATGACCACACCCCGTGCATAAAGCGGGGTCAGGATTTTCCGGGCGGGGGCATAAGCGACGGGCATACCCAGTTTGGGGGTGATATTTTCATTAAAGGTCACGATCTCGAGGTTCCCCGCCCACAATGGATGTTCGTGTCCATCGAACAGGCAGCCCCAAAACATCAGAGTTAGAAATAAAAAGCGATGAGACAGGTAGGCAGGCATGTCAATAATTCCCGGTAATACAAGGAGAGACTGAATGTGAGAGGTTATTTGGGGGCGAGTTCAAACTTTTAACTTACTGAGATCCATCGAAACTGACAAGATTACGAGTCTGTCGCGAGTCTCGTACCTGTTTGTCGACTGACATTACCAGGTCGATTCTGAGCTCAAATTTCTGAAGAGAGCCTGATCAGAAACCGCGTGTAACCGGTGTTCTTCGGGGCGACGTTCTCCAGTTTCATAATTGTGTTTTGAAGTATTTTTAAATATTTTCGCAATTTCCGGTCTCTCAGTTACGTCCTATCTTCCAGACAATGAACCAAAAAAACTATACTGAATTGTATAAACTCTGAACTTGACGCTTTTTACGTGAATGTCCTGTTTGACGTTCATTTCCAAAATAGCGCAGGGTACAAAGTAATGTACGGGATGGCGACATTTTAAACTTTTGAGTCTTCAACACTGCAAAACACGATCGAAGTGACTTTGGAGACACTACAATCAACCTGGTTACAGGCTAAGGGTGGGTTATATGCGATATCTGAGACGCGCACCTCGTTTTCTGCTGTTTTCTTTCATCGCTTGTTTCTTTCTGGGCACACCGGTTAGTTCTTTCGCGCAATCGTCTGTAGAAGCCGACAAGCCGGCTAACACTCCAGACAGGAAGCAGGATGACTGGGACCGTCTGATTTACGTTCCGTTCAAGAACATCAAGGATGTGTTCGACAAATCAGATGCCACGATCTTCATTCCCTATCTTGAGTATCTGGAACTCTGGTCAAAGTCAGCGGGTCCAGGCTCTGATAACAGTTTCAATTTTCCTGCGAAAGCCGTGATTACCAGCTCCAGTTACCGGGCAGAGGTTGAAGAGAACGTTGCCCGGATTCAATGTGATCTGACAATTCAGGTACTGGGAAATCCCTGGGTGGAAGTGCCGCTGCAGTTTGGTGATGCCGCTATTGGAAAAGTCAGTTCTCCCAAATCAAAAGTTTTTTTGAGAGGAACCGGGAAAGGCAGTTATTCATTGCTGCTCTCAGAAAAAGGAGAGCAGCAGGTGAAAATTGAACTACTGACCCGGGTCAAGAATTCTCCTGAAGGACGAAGTTTTCAATTTGTCTGTCCCACTGTGGGAATCACGACACTGGAACTGTTGATTCCCGAATCTGATCAGACTGTTAAAATCACTCCCCAACTGGTGCGGTTACCAGCCAGTTCTCCCGCCGATGCAACACTTGTGAAATCCACACTGGGGGCCACTGCTCAGATCAGTGCCCTGTGGTATCCCCGCGAAAGTTCAAAGCCGGAAATGGATCTGTTAGCCAGTGTCGAAAACTCAACACTCGTTTCCATCCGGGATGGCCTGGTTCATACACAGACAACATTAAAATACGATGTGCTCAGGGGGGATATGCAGTCAGCACGCATTGCTGTGCCCCTGAATGACCGAATTCTTGATCTGACTTCTGCAAATACCAAGATCAAAAGCTGGAAGGTGGAGAAAAACGCAGATCGACAGGTGGTGCTGATTGAGTTTCTCAATCAATTACAGAGTGGCGCATCTATTCAGGTTCACACCGAAAAAGAAATCCCAGAGGAACCTTTTCAAATTCTGGGATTGTCTGATTCCACGTCGTATGGAATCCATGCTCTGGATGTCATTCGGGAAAGCGGCCAAATTGCCATCACACCGGGAGAAAGTATGACCTTCACTGTGACCGAAACATCGGGGGTCACACGTAGTGAAAATAAGGGCATTCCAGAGAGTATTCAAAGACCTGATGCTGTCTACTATCGATTTTTCAATCCCTCTGCCCGGCTGCAGATCAAAGTACAGCCTCTGGAAGCCCGGGTTTTCGTGAGTCAGTTAAGTGAATGTAGTTTCGGTGAAGATGAAATTCGACTGGGAGCCCAACTGACCTATAATATTCAGCGTGCAGGTATTTTCTCATTTCAGTTGAAAGTTCCGGAACTACTGGAGATCGATTCTGTCAATGTGGCGGGATTAAAAGAGTACAACTTTGATAAGCAGTCTCGGCTGTTGACGATTGCGCTCCAGCAGAAATATCAGGGAAATCTCAAAGTACAGATTCGCGCACACCGAGATTTTAAAAAAGCCGATCAGGAATCGACGGTAAACGTCCCCTTGCTTGAACCAGTCAATGTGGAGCGGGAGACAGGGCAGGTTGCCATCTTTGCTCCTGAAGCAATGGAATTGATTATCAGCAACCCCGATGTGATTGGGGCCCAGCCAGCGACTACTTCGAACCGCCTCCAGTCTGGCAATCTGTCACTTGCATCCATGTGGGAATACAACCGTCGTCCCGTTGAGATTCCGGTTCAGATCCGCATACGGCCGACACGATTGACTGCTGATGTCGCCACCAGTGTCGATGTGAAAGAGCAGATCGCTGAAGTGATGACCAGGATCAATTATCAGGTTCAGTATGCAGGGGTCGACACCTTCCGTTTTGCGGTCCCTGAAGCAATTGCTGATCTGGTTCAGATTCGCTCGCTTTCCCCGGCACCGGCGCCTTCTATCAAGCAGAAAAGCCGTACAGAACAGGCCGTCGATGGCTGGGTGGTCTGGACTGTGACTACACAACGCAGTGTGCAGGGACCCTATGTTCTGGAAGTCCGCTACGATATTACACCAGGATTGCAGGCGATGGTGACCAGCGCGTCAGTCCCAGAAAATGCAGCAGAAGAAACGGAGAAAGAGAAAACAGCGGAAGAAAAAACTGAGAAAAAGAAACCATCGGAAGCGACAACCGGTGATATCGCATTAAAAGAGATCGCTTTGTCACCTCTAAAAGTCCTGGGTCTGGAAAAAACGGAGGGAGACTCACGGTCACGTGAGGTTCCTCTTTCTCGAGTCTATGGCGAAATCGCTGTGCGAAAGTCAAAGATGCTCTCCGTAACAACTTCAGAACTCGATGAGCAGCTGGACCCTATTGATTTGCGTGAGCTCAAACTGATGCCTCAGGATGGTTTTCTGGCGTTTCGATATTTCAATCAGCCGGTGACTCTGGAACTCGCTTCCACCCGTCACAAAATTCAGGAGGTGGTTGAGACGATTATTCTCAAGTCACTTGTTGAGGTAGTGGTGAGTAAAGAAGGGCGATCCACCTATCGCTGTCGCTATCTGATGAAATCCAGCGAACGGCAACAGTTGAAAGTCGCGTTACCGGCAGGAATGGAACCGCTGAGTATTACGGTAGCGGGACAGCCTGTGCCACTGGAAAAGGCGGATCAGAGTCAGGATGAAGAAGGCTGGTCTAACTATTTTGTAAATGTTGCCCGTGATCAGTCTTCAGACCAGTCCTTCCTGGTCAGTCTGCTGTTCACGAAAGCAGTGCCTCGGATTTCCGACTCCTTTGGCGGTAACTTGAATTTACCGCTACCTCGCATTGGAGGTGTCAAAGGAGAAAACGTCGTAGTCCAACAGTTGAAAACCGCGATCTGGGTACCCGAACAATACGCGCTGGTGAATGTAGCAGATGATTTTCAGCCGGAATATGAACCCTACCTGGATGGGATTATCCCGCGACGGGGGGGCACAAACGTCTCAGGAACATTCTTTGATTCGTGGATTGGTGCCTCTGCCGGTTCTTTGATCGATTTCCCCACAGAAGGACGCGCCTTTACCTACACACGACTGGGTGACAGTAGTGAAATCAGTGTTTCCTGGTGGAAACTGTCATTTGCTACCTGGATCTTAAGTGGTGCGCTGGTCGTCATCGCCTTCGTGATGCGAAAGACACCCTGGGAAAACAAAGTCGGCGTGCTGATATTTCTGGTGTTTCTACTCGCCATGATTGGAATGACAAACGCAGATATGGTGCTGCATGGTTTGTATGTCGCCCGGTTCGGAATTCTAACCTTGGTCGCGATCTGGATCTTGTATGCCCTGGCAGGACTACGGTCTGTTGAAACAGCATCCCGGACTGACATACCGGTAAATTCGAGTGGACAGACTGCGGCAGTAATTCCGCCGCCAGGAGTCTTCGATGAATTCGAACAGAATCAGGATGAGAAAGAGTCGTAAATTATCCCCGTTCGATGTTGCAAGCATATTAAGAGTTTTCGATGAGTGACTCACTTCATGAGGTTCGCCATGAGATGGAATAAATCAAGTTCTGCAGCCAATACAATTTCTGTCAAACGAATAAGATTCTTGCGGAGACTGATCGCCGGGGTCTTTCTGCTGGTGACAGTTGTTTCTGTAGTTCCGCTGGGACTGAATCGAATATCACTGGCAGCAGAGAATACGACTGCGAAACAAAGCGCCACTCAAACCGCCTCAAAAAAATGGCCTGAAACAGCCGTGTATCTGCCTCTGGATCAGCTTGATGCGATCATGTCCCGAGACAAGAGTGGGGTGTTGTTATCGCGGAACGAGTATGATTCCTTAAAGAAGCAGGCAAAGCAGGGGACGGGGGACATTGATTTACCCTCGTCAAATACTTTGATTTATGCTGCCGACTACCAGGCGAAGATTGTAGATCGACAGTTACTGATCAAAGCCACGCTTTTCATCAGGCAGTTTCGGCAGCAGTTGACAGTAATCGACCTGCCTTTCAGTGGACTTGCCGTTGAATCTGCGCAGCTGGATCAGCAACCAGCGATGATTGCCCGTGCAGCATCAAAAACGAAAATGCTGCAGTTGTTCAGTCAAAAGTCGGGGGAACACCAACTGGTACTGCAACTCTCCGCACCCTTAAATACAGTGGGCAGTGACCAGGTTTCACAGTTTCAACTCCTGCCGGGCGTTGCCAGTCAGTTCAAAATCAAACTACCCCGGAAGCAGCATCTGATCGTGAATGAATTAAAAGTCAAACCTGCGGACACTGCAGGAGAAGTGGTCTCTTATGAATTTCCGATCGGGGGTACCGGGCAGGTCGTTTTAAAGATTACAGAACAGAGCCGCGAACAGGCTAACGATTCCCTGATATTTGCCCGGAGTGGGATAGGTGTCTCTGTCAGCCCTGGTAAAGTCGCCTGGCAGGCACAGACAACACTCAGCATCTTTGGCCAGTCACTCGATCAACTGGTGTTAAGCGTGCCACAGAATCTGGAGATCATCAGTGTGGAATCTACCGGACTGGAATCATGGGTGCTCAATGACAGCATGAAAGATCGTCGTCGTACTGAGATCACTCTCAATTATCGTCAACCGGTCGAAGGCGAACGGCAGATCATCTGTCGTGGTGTGATGACAACGGAAGCAGAAGATGCATGGCAGGTCCCCAATCTGTTGATTGAAAAAGTCAATTCGCACGTCGGTTCGGTTCTGATCCGCTATCCTCCCGGTGTGCGTTTGCAGGTGGAAAAAATGAATGACGTCCGTCGTAAAGCGATGGAAGTCGTTCCCACGGGGAAACGCACGACTTCAGATCCCGGACTGGATTTCGACTTCTGGCAACAGAAATTCGAAATCTCCCTGGTGACGCAGGAAAAACGTTCTGAAGTGCAAATGGCAGCTTCAACCGTTGTAGATCTGAATGAACAGGGTATGGATCTGAGGCTGGTGACAACCGTAGAAAGTCTGTTTGCTCCCCTGTTCGAGTTTCAGATGAAAATTCCGGCAGAGTGGACCATTCTCGGAGCCTCGCTGCAGGACCAGCAGATTGACTGGAAGGAATCCTCACGGGAAGCCGGCAGTAAGCTGGTCAGACTCACTTTTCCTCAACCGCTGCCTGCGAATCAGGAAGCCAAAGTGATCGTGACAGCACATCGGGATCTGGAAAACTGGCCCCCTGAATCTGAAAGTCAGTTGTTGAGTATTCCCCAGGTGGAATTACCTCAGGCAAAAATTCTGGAAGGCTCTCTGATCATTAATGCGGACTCTGACTGGGATCTGGTTCCCAGTGAGTTGATGAATCTGGAACCACTCCAGGAACAGATTCCACAGATGCGATTTGGCTATCAGTACCAGGACAATCAGTATTCTGGCAGTCTGACGATTTCGCGAAAACCATTACAGCTTGTCGCACATCACCTGCAATATGTCAGGTTGGATCCGACGACCTTATTTTCACATTTTGAGACGACACTCCATGTCGAGCGAGGCAGTTATCGTTCCCTGATGGTGGCCCTCCCCGAAAACGTAAGTCAGAACCTTCAGTTTCGATTAATCAATTCTGCAGGCAAAATCTTAGAGCAAGTGGCCCAGGAGCCAAAGAATGGCGTTCGTGTCTGGACATTGAAAATGGATCGTCGTCTGAGTGGCAGGCAGATCCTGAGTGTGACGGTAGAACAGCCTCGCAAGAACGGGGAAACCGTCAATGTTCCCCAGCTGCAGATCATGTCGGCAGACAGGCAATATGGTGAAGTCGCCTTCGAAGCCGAGGGGGATCAGCGACTTAAAATCAAGGCAACAGGAATTCGGGGACAGTCACTGACGACCATTGACGCGGCAGAGTTACCAGTTCCCGTCGCATATCAGCCTCGAGAAAGAATTGTGGCCGCTTATCGTTTTGTCGGTATCGGACATCAGATTGAAGTTCTGGAAACTCGCTTTGATCAGACGGCAGTTCCCACGGCTATTGCGCAGCTCATGTCTCTGAAAAGTGTGATCGGTCCGAACCGGGAAGTGCAAAATGAAGTGCTCCTCAATTTTTCAGCAGTTGGAATTCAGGCATTGCAGGTTTCCTTACCAGAAGGAGCGGAGTTACTTTCTGCACTCGTACAGGGGGCTCCCGTTGAAGTTCGCAAAACAGAGACAGCGTTTATCATTCCGGTTACTTCGGATGTTCAGGAACATAATTTTCACACGCTTCAATTATTGTATGATGACAATCGAGTGACGACTCAAGGATCAACTCAACTGACACAGACTCCACCCCGGGTTGCCGTCGTTGATGGAACCGGGGCGATTCAACCTTTAATGATTTTAGACCAGACCTGGTCGATACTCTATCCTTATGATTATTTCGTCTCAGAAAGTTCGGGAGACTTCGTTCCGGATCAGCCTTTACCGCGACTGGGTATTCTGGAAAATCTTCGCCAGCATATCAGTCTCTTGTCTGGTCGTGCGATTATCTATCGGTCAATGATTGTCTTCTTTCTTGTGCTGGCAATTCTGATCGGAATCTTTGCGTTTCGTAAAGGCCGATTTAGCGCGGTCATTACGCTTTTCGCCGGGTTCTGTCTACTGTTAGCGGTGATTGGATTGCTTATGAACTCACGGATGCGTTCTTCTTATGAGGTTACATCCGCCATAACAGAAGAAGCCCACATGCCATCAGCCTACTATCTGAACGATGGTATCGAGTTTCAAGCTGGAACAGATAAGCGATTCCACGAGGCCACCGCACCCCTTGGAGACGATTTCAATTTCAACCTGCAGAATGAAGCCGCTCCCAGTACTCGTCCGGAAAGCGAATTGGGCCTTGATCGACAGGCAGTCGATTCACCATTATCGGTTACTCCAGAAAATATGGCCAACCAGCGGTTACTCGCAAAATCCAAACGCAGGATTGAAGGGGGGAAAATATTCCAGCGGTCTGGTTCCCCTCAGTCTCCTCGCATGAATGTCACGCCGGTACCAGACTCATCCATGCAAGGCAAACCGGTTGATCAACCTGGTCGTGTCGCTGGTGAAGCTGCCAAAAAAGAAGCCGTGGATCAGCTGAGTGTGGCTAATCCCGAACGTGCTTTGGGAGGACGCCTGTCCGTAATTGCTTCGCTGCCACAACCTGAGGGATTCCGTTCGATGGCATTTCAATATTATGGCGAACCTCAGGATCAGCCCTTATCACTGCAGGTATCCCTGCAACAGGCGCGGTCGAGTCAGAAACTATTCCTGGCGGTGATGTTCGGTGTGCTCTGGGCAGGCTGGTTTCTGCGGCGATTAGCCTGTTACAAACGATTGCTGGTATTGCTGGCGGGAGTTCTGTTACCGGTCGCCTGCAGTTCGCTGTTTCCGGTTCGACTTCAACCCGTGCTGGATGGGCTGTTTGTCGGCACCTTGCTGGCAGGTCTGTGCTGGGGAATCGAATGGATAGTACGAACCCTGAAAAAAGAATTTAAAGGGTCAACGATTTCTCCCTCTGTAAAGCAGGCGACAGTCACATCACTCATCTTGCTGGGATGTTTTTACAGTAATTCCACAGCCGTGTATGCGCAGAAGAAACCGACCACTGCTGGAATGTCACCAACACAGGTAGTCAATTCACCAAAACTGCCACAGAATCTGATGATACCCTACGAAGCAGGTACCGACCCTCTGGATTCTCAACGGATCTTTCTACCTCGCGAGGAATTCAAGCGTCTCTGGAATGCCGCTCATCCCGATCAGCCAATCAATCAGGGGACAGATTCCCTCGGTGCGATCAGTCAGGCATTATACGCGGCCGAAGTCAAACCTGGCGCGGGACCCGGGCAGGCGGTGGTGCATATTACAGGCAGGCTGGTCATTCATACGACGGGGACTCAGCCGGTCACTCTCCCGCTCCCGCTGGGAAAAGTGGCTCTCAGCAGTGCCAGATTAGATGGGGAATCAGCGACTCTGCTGACATTTCCTTTAAACCAGTTCAGTGCCAAGAAATCCGTGGCAGAACATGTTTATTCCATCATCGTTGCCAAACCGGGAATACATATTCTGGATCTGGAATTTGATCTCCCCGCACAACAGACTGGATCAGCCGGAAGTTTTCAAATGAGCCTTCAGCCTGTGGCCAGCGGTCGTTTGACGGTGAAACTGCCCAGTCCAGATGCTGAAATCAGCGTGACCGGAATTCGTACAACGTATCGGAAAGTGAAAACAGCAGACAAAGCGACTTTGGAACTACCCATAGATGAGGGGGGAGATATCCAGATTGCCTGGAGGCCAGCCGAAGAACGCGGTGCCATTCAGGGGATCGTCCAGTGTCAGACCACACAGTCTGTTCTTCTTCAGGATGCCGGAATCGTACTGCAGAGCACTCACCAATATCGGGTTCGGCAGGGCCAGATTAACCAGGCAACTTTGAAAATCTCAGAAGACCTGCGTGTTCAATCAATCTCAGGCCCTGATGTCGGAGGCTGGGAAATGATGGGCAGCGGCGAAGCTCGACAGATTAAAGTCTTTCTACGACGAGATATCAAAGAGTCCACCAGCATTAAACTGATCGCATTTCAATCCCTGTCTGTCGGAAAACAGACTCGCACACTCGAGCTGCCTCAAATCGTTCCTGAAAATGTGACGAATGAAAATGGAACGATCGGTGTTTACGCTCAGTCACAGTTTCAAATCCGTCCTGAGAAAATCAGCGGCGCGATTCAGATTGATTCTGCGCAGTTCAGCAACCCAGAGACTTCAACAGCGGATTGGAAAATCGATGGGATGGTGCTGAAACCACAGTGGGCTTATCGTTTTTCCCGCAGGCCGTTCTCGCTGGGGTTCTCTCTGTCACGACGTCAATCCGATAAGCAGGCTGTGGCAGAACATGCTGTGTATGTCTCGCCGCGAAAAATGAGTCTTTCGAGTCGAATCCGATATCAGTTGAAAGGGATTCCCGAATCCACGTTTGTGCTGGAATTGCCCGAATCCTATCTGGTATTGAGTGTGAATGCACCTGGGATGGACGACTGGTATGTGATCGAACAGAATGCCGATGATATGCGGGTACTGGTAGTGGAATTTGCAGAGCTCAAAGCAGACCATGTGGAAATTATCTGCGAAGGTGTCATTCCCCGCGATGCAAGTCAGCGTGAAGCGGAAGTCATGATTCTGACTCCGCTGGAAGTCTCTGGGGTGCGCAGCGATCTGGCGATCTGGTGTGATGATTCGCTGGTTGCCCGTGTGCCAGAACTTAAAGACTGGCGTGCCATATCAGCCGAAGATCTGCCGTCGGACATGAAGTCACAGCAGTCTCGTTTACCTCAATTTGTGTTCCGTTCTTCTGCCGAGCTTCCTGAATGGATCAAACTGGAACTCTCGCCGGCTCAACCTTCGATTACAGCGAATTCCCTGGTGATGACCACGGTCGGTAATGTTTCAGTAAGTCACACTGTTGCCATACGCTGGTCGATTCAGGGGGCTGCGACGGATACATTGTCATTTACGACTCCACTGGAGTTGGGTGAGCACCTGGATTTTCGCGGTGATGGCATTCGTCAGATTGATAAACGTGTGATTGGTGATGCCGTCGTTCAATGGACCGTTCATTTGCAGGATTCCGTCGAGGGGTCTTACTTTATTACGGCCGAATCCACGCAGTCCCCTCCTGCGTCACAGCAGATCGCGATTCCCCGGGTGCGCGTGATGGATACCAGTGGGCTGGTGGATCCGCAAACCACGGAACTGGAAACACAGCAGCATTATCTGATGCTGGTTAACCATTCCTGGGCGCGACTCTCTTTGTTGAACCCGGAGAGTATCGTTTCTGTCAGTCGAGAAGAAATGCCTTTACAGATTAATGATGCCCTCGCCAACCAGGCGATGGAACTGGCACGCATTATCGGGACTGCCAAACCCCCTCAGTTTCAGATTCAACAGTTTCAATCGGATCAGGGCGCTGCTGCTGCTGTAAACCTCTCGGAACTGACAACAGTTCTGGCGCAGGATGGCAGCTGGAAAACGCATGCTGCATATCGGATTCGGAATCGTTCACGTCAGTTTCTGGCGATCCGGATTCCGGAGAAATCACAAATCCTGAGTGCATTTGTCAAAAGTGTTCCCGTGGCGCCGGTATTCCTGAAACAGGAAAAAGAAAAGCCGGGCTCGAAGGATCAGATTTATCTGCTGGCACTTCCCAAAACCAGCGCCGCCGATCTCTCATTTGAGGTGAACCTGATTCTCACAGGACGTTTAGCCAAACCTCTACCTCAGGGCACATTGCGCTGGCAGGCAGAAGTGATTGATCTGCAGCCCCCTCAGGTCGTGTTGCCAGCAGAAAATGCGGAGTATGGGATTCCGGTCGCGCAGACCAGGTGGAATGTATATATTCCAGACGACTATTCTGCTTCCGCCCGACTGGATGATCCACGCACCAACATGACTCCGGTTGAATCTCATCAGGCCCAGGAAGACACATCGCTAACCAGTCTGGTAAAAGATGTGGAGAACCTGTATTCAGTTTATAGCAGCAGTAAAAGTGATCGCGTTCGCAGCCGTGCGATCAGCAATCTGAAGCAACTGGAACTCAAATTGGATTCCAGTTCACAACAGGGACAGCAGGGACAGCGGCTCTGGCAGCAAATCAGCGAAATCCAGTCAAAGGAACAGCAGCGACAGGCCCAGAAAGAAAAACTGTTAGGCGAAGCCAAGGATGCGAATGCGGATAGCCAGGCTGATTTCGATTCGGAAGAAACATTTAATCAACTGGTTATTGGAAATAATACGGCACTGTTTGAAGCGAACCGTGGAAAAATGCAAGCCGGAACCCCTGTGGGCGAACCCGGACCACCACATCTTTCATTGAATAGTCCCTTCAGTTTAAAAAGTCACACCATTCGAAACCGTGGTTCAAAAAATCTACCCAAACCAGTTGATTCCATGGAGTACAAACTGGATAGCCGTGCCCTCAGGCGCCAGCAGAGTCTGCAGAATACGACTGAGCAACTGCAATCACAGTTGAAACCACTTCAGGAAGAAAAGAAAATCGGACGGGCGGAAATCCAATCGCAAGCCCGCACTCAATCCGCTCAATCCAGGGAATTGTCCGAGCTGGTAGAAAAATTTAATGAATCAGTTGATCAGCGTCGCTATACAGAAGCAGAAGCGATCGCGAAACAAGCCAAGGCTCTCGACCCACAGAATCCTGTGACTACTACCATGGAATGGAAAGCGAAGTTCCTGAGAAGGGACGCATCAAACAATGGGCTGGCTGATCGGAAAGAAAGTAATTTCTGGAATCAGCTGAACGATGTGGAAGAATCCCTGGCAGATGCTTATAAACCCGACCTGGGATCATTCGGTGGTGGTGGGGGTGGAATGGGTGGAGGTATTCTGTCGGCCTCCGAATCAGACCGTAAAAAGCAGAAATCAGCTAATGACGAAACACAATTACAACAAAATCAACTGGCTAGCTGGACACAGGCGGGGGGGATTTCATTGCAGTTTGAAATCCCGCTGCAGGGACACAAACTGGAGTTTACCAAGATCAGCGGTCAACCTCGTCTGGCTTTAGATGTGCGGTCTGATACTACACTGGAATTTGGTTCTGCCTTAATCTGGACGGTTGTCTGGATTGCGATTTTGGCCGCTTTGATCTGGGGACTACCTCGCGTGGTTCGATCAGAGGCTGCACAAAAACGACTGGGAATCACTCTGGTGGTAATCGGTTTAATTGGCTGGTTATTCCTGGCAGGCGGGATTGCCGGTTTCGCGATGTCCTGCTTTCTGATCGGAGCAATCTGCCTGGCATGTCTGTATGTAAAGCGAACCGCTTGAAATTGATTGGGGATCTGTTGTATCTTGCCGTTAAGTAAAACAACTTCACACAGCACTCCAATTGCAGAGGCAATCATGGTTACAAATATCACCTGGCTGGGGCATTCTACCTTTCAGATTGAAACCGCCGGTAAAAAAATCCTGCTGGACCCCTTCTTCACAGGCAATCCCTCTGCACCTCTGGATGCAGAACAGGTAGAAGCTGATGCGATAATTGTCAGCCACGGCCACGGCGATCATGTCGGTGATACGGTCGATATCGCCAAACGGACCGGAGCACTGGTGATTGCCAATTTCGAGATCATTGAGTGGATGGGAAAACAGGGAGTTGAAAATGTGCACCCCCAGCATATCGGCGGGGCGCACCAATACGACTTTGGGACGGTCAAACTGACAATAGCCCATCATGGTTCCATGCTGCCGGATGGAAGTAACGGGGGAAGTCCCTGTGGAATCCTGCTGAAACTGGATGGAGGAACCATTTACTTCGCTGCGGACACCGGTTTATTTTATGACATGAAGCTGATTGGCGAAGAAGGCATAGATATGGCGATGCTTCCCATCGGCGATAATTTCACCATGGGGCCGGCAGACTCAGTGAAGGCAACCAGGCTGATTCAACCGAAGCGAGTGCTGCCCATGCACTACAATACCTGGCCGCTCATTGAACAGGATGTTTCCGCCTGGGCTGATCAGATTCGCGGACAGACTGCTGCGGAACCAGTCGTGCTGCAACCGGGTGAATCCTGCTCACTCTGAAGAGGAGTTCTCTTCTTTCTCCAGATCCAGGCCGACCTGTATTTCATCGCCTTCAATACGCACCGGGTAGACAGGAACCTGGAGTTTGGATTTCGGATTGTCCAGCCAGGTTCCTTCATTGATACAGAAACGCCAGGCATGCCACGGGCAGGTGACTGCTCCCTCTTCATCTACATAACCGGTTGAAAGGGGCGCACCCTGATGCGGGCAGAAGTCGTTGATGGCCGTGTATTTCCCCTCTTTGAGAAAGACGGCAATCATCAGTCCTTCCACATGAAAAGCCCGGCCTTCTCCTTCGGGGATCGTACCGGTTTTTGCAATGGTATGATAAGTGGTCACGAAACGTTCTTTCTGAGGTAGCTGATTCGAAATGAACTGACAGGTCTCCTGAGACTGCCAGAAGGGGAATTATAGTCAGTCTTTCGCAGAAGATAAACCGGATTCACATCAGAGATTATTGGGTTTATCCCTGCTGTTTCCCATGTCGGGCCGCCTGTCGAATTTCCGCCAGTCTGCGAATGAGATCACCCATCTGATGCCGTTTAATCTTTTTGGATTTCGAAAGCTGGGAGACATGCTTCAGGAACGCCGCGATTTTTTCCGGATCTGTTTTCATCCGCCGCGCTATCGGATCGATCACGCGATGCTCTTTTCCGCGAAAACGTCTCAGGTGGAGTTCGGTAAATAACTGTTTGAGGTAAGAGTATAACAGAGCACGGCCATTTCCATTTTTAAAATGTAAGTTGCCGACGTTATCTGTATGGGAAACGATGTTGTGACGTGGCAGGATGTGTGACGTGAGAACAGGCCCAAAGCGGGTGCTATGCCACCAGCCAAAAATCAGCAATGTGATCAGCAATTGAATAGTCAACGGGCGGAAGGTGGGGTCGATCAGTAACGCGACAACTTTTGAAGTTCCCGAAGCATTCAAGGATTCATCAACAACGAAATAGTCCGGCGCTTCAGCTGATTCAATCAGCCGAAATGCGGGAACACTGCCGCCATCAATCATTGACTGGTTTGAAAAGATTTTGGAGGAGGCTGCGACGACTATCACACCCTCACCATGCATCTGCCGGATTGCCTGTTGTGTTTCACCCACCGAAATAAGTTTCTGGCCTGATTCGGAGATCACCTGGGCATTCGTTTGCCAGATGATTGAGGGGGCATCCGGGAATACAGTCGTGGCCTGTCCGTCAAGCAGACTATGTTGATCATTCAGAAGTGAGAGTAGATCAGAAGAATCAAGGTCTTTTTGTTTGTCCTCGCTTTCGTCTTCCGTTCCTTTTTTTTCCGATTCCACAACCGGTAGATTTTCCCGTTCGGTTTCGTCCAGATACTTGACGCTAATGTTCAGGGCGTCGATTTCAAATTCTGGATGATCGTGATTCGCTGTAATTACGAGGTGCCCGCCTTCTTCAACCCATGACAGGATGGCAGACCATTCCTGGGGGTTTGGATAGCGGGCGGGTCCCAGGAGGCAGAGGGTTTCATCATAATCCAAAGTCTGCAGGAAGACGGAGATCGGGACACGGTTTCGTTCCGTGTTGTAGGATTCCAGTTCGAGTAACAGAAAAAATGCTTTCTTTCCGCTGGCTGACGCGCTATAAGAATCGTCGAGCGCACCCGTACCCAGTTCTGGAAACCAGAGATGCAGGGGAATGAGCAGGCAGAGAAAGAACAGCCAGATCCAGCCGGCGTTTCTTCGCTCACGCTTGTTTCTGGAAGGCGGATTCATAATGTTTCAATGTACTTTCAAAGTGTTCGCGGGTGGCGATGCGTCTGCCAAATCCCAATGGTTCATAGGTACGGATCATTTGTCGCAACGAATCACAGGGTAACCCGTGTGGCCGGGCCGCTCGGATATAATCGCGATAAGTTAACCCCTTCCGAAAACGGATCCAGCCTGACCGCTCGATGTAGCTCATTGAGCCGTAGAGCAGTTGGATAATGGCATTATGATAATCACCCTCCTGTGCCAGTGCTTTCGCACGTTGCAGGTAGATCGAGGATTCCCGTTCTGCAGGAGAGATAATGTCTTCGAGAGAGAGTGTGCCTTGCAGTTCCGGATTGATTTCAGTTGCAGCCGCTTTCTTTTTCAGTTCCAGACCCATCAGGGAACGTACCAGCAGATAAAGAATCAGACCACAAGTGATAACGACACTGATGTAGGCCAGAATCTGCAGCACGTTTCCAATCAATTCGGCGAAGACGGAATGAGAACGCTCTTCTACCTTTGTTTCAGTTTGTTGTTTAAAGAACTCATCCAGTTCAAAAGGGGCGTTTTTCGTGATATCCCGTTCTCTCGTCAGATGTCGAAACTCGGTTCGGCTAAGGATGTCTTTCATATCCTGTTTCAGCATAACCTGATCGGGAGAAGAAGTATCAAACGAGATTTCACTGGGAGTCTGAGAAAATAACGGTGTCACATTCCCCGACAGGCACACGAAAATCAGCACCAGAATCCGGAACCTGCTTTGGGCGGAATTTGAATGACTGTTCATAACGCTGCCTCCCTTCTGGTGAGCCGCTGTGAAACTTCGGCCATCCGTAATTCCATATCCCAGCAGTCGTAGCGAACCCGTAGATCTAAATAGGTGAAAAACCAGGCGACTCGGCCAATGGGGTAAATCAGCAGGATGAATCCGGTAAAGACTGTTAAAACACGGGGGTCGGTACTTATCAACAGCAGGGCATTGGAGATGGGGTCGCCGATATTGTCCGGATCAAACGCGTAAGGCATCTGTCCGATCAGGATATTAAATTCCAGCAGGATGTAGCAGAGGTAATCGAATGTAATAAAGAGCACACAGGTTAAGATATAGCAGAAGAAAAAAGTCCAGGCACCCCGCCAGAATAAGGTGCTGAAATGAGTGGAAATCAGATCTTTGGTCCGGTGATCGTGAGAGTTTTCTTCCTGTCCTGCAATTCCAATCTGTTTCAGTGAAGCCTGCTCAACACGAAACCCGTTTCGTAATGCCAGCCAGATACCTGGAAAAAACAGATAGAGGAATCCCAGCATATTCGTCAAAAAGTGATCGGTATAGAACAGTAATGCCGGTCCGATATAGAGCACTGACCGGTCTAACAGACAGCGCAGCAGGAGAGGAATTATTCGGGGTTGAAATTGCCGTCTGAGACTTCCCAGTCCCCGGGTTTCTCCAAAAGTGAATAAAGCTGTATTCCAGGTAAGCAGGACTCCCAGGGGGCTGGAAACAAACCAGGCTACCGTGATCGCTGTTTTCATCTCGATCAGGAAATAATAACTGAGCAGATACACCAGCAGACAGGCGGGTAAGGCAAATATGGCCCACAGCTTGAGAAGGGGAACCAGAAAACGTCCGTAAAAGCGTATTGCCAGGTCCAGACAGTTCAAGGCATTTCTGGGGACCAGCGCCACATTCATCCGATGAAATCTCATCGATGCTGATCTCCTTCCTGCGGTGGAGTTGTTGAACTGCGACGTAACCGGAAACGGCTGTCTGTCTGTAGTCCTGCGAAAGTAAGATAAAGAAACACAATCAGCCAGAGCCCGCTGCCAACTGCGTATTTTACTTCATTCGGAAAATCTGCAGGGGACCAGAATGCTTCAATCATTGCGGCAATGACCAGCATGGCAGCGGCTCCCCCGGCAATTTGAACCGCTTCCAGACCTCGTAACTGAAGAGATTGAAACCGGGTACGCTGTCCGGGATGGATAATCGCATTCCCCAGCATCAGTCCTGCGCCTCCTGCGACCGCAATCGCCGTTAATTCAAATGAACCATGAGAAATGACAAAACTTAGAAAACGGTCGCCATTGCCCTGACTGATGATGTACCCGGAGACCGCTCCCAGAAAAATTCCGTTAAATAACAGAGTGTAAACCGTACCAATACCCAGCAGGACTCCTAAAGCAAAACATTTGAGTGCAATGCCGACATTATTGTTGATATAAAAACCAGCCATGGCTGCACGTTGATCGCCAAAAGTCCCGGTTGCAGGATCTTCTGCTTCTTCCGAATTCGTATCACCTTCAGTTGTGTTTTCTGTATCAGAGTTGAGACCACCCTCTTCACCGTACATATGGTCAAATTGAGTCATATATTCTTCGGGAATGACACGGGATGCCAGATCGGGGTTGTTTTGAACCACACACCAGCTGACTCCCATTGGCAGAAAAAATAACAGACAGGCAATCAGAAAGTACCCGATGTTCGCCCGAAATAATCGGGGGAAATCAGCTGCCAGATATTGATAAAACCTCCCAAAATTTGTTGGTGGAGCGCTGTAAAACAGATTGTGTCCCCGTGCGACCAGATCGTTCAGGTAAGACATCAGCTCATGCCCCCAGCCACGAGAGCGGATGGTAGCCAGATCGTGTGAGATTTCTCGCAGTAATTGAGAAAAAGTGGAAATCTTATCTGCGGGAAGCTTGGAAAGTGATTTGCCGGACGACTCTTTAAGAAACAGTTCAAATTTTTTCCATTGGGGACGGCGTTTTTGAATAAATTTATGCTTATTCATAAGTATCCTCCCCCGGCATTTCAGATCGTTTGTTGTATTCGTCCACCAGTTCCTGTTCTTCCTGGTCCTGGCTGAAACTGAATGTTTTATATACCGAAGCCAGAAACGCCATGGGGTACTCTGATACCTTTTTCTCATCTCCGCTATAATGCAGTCTTTTTGCCAGTCTTTTTGCCAGCTGCGCTGCCAGGGCATGCCCCCGTTCGTAAGTCAATACGTGTCTGCGACCGATGAATTCGTCGATCAGCGAGAGAACTTCGTCACGGGGAAGAAAGCTACCGATGTCATTTTTATCAAGAGGTTTAATCTTATTCAAAATGATCGGTTTTCTCGGCAGTTCCAGAGAACGTTCCTGGACCACAACCGTGCCGGCCAGCAGGTCTCCCAGTCTCTGGAAACGCCGCGTCAGCAACATCGATGTAATGCCGACTCCATAAAAAATAATGGAATCCGCACTACGGGCGAGGTTTCTCAACAGCGAAGGCCAGAAGGTTATCGGATAACCTCCTTCGCGAATGACGCGCAGTCCACAGGCATGTTTCCCAATCGATTTGCCTTTGAAGAACGTTTCTGAGATCGTGTAATAGCCCCAGGTATTGAGAAACATGATGACAAGGAACAACCCCAGCATGGCCCCGGGCATCAGCAGCTCCATCAGGGGGGCAATGAAAAACATGAATATCGCGACTAACATCATCGTCCGAATCAGAAAATCAATCAGGTATGCGACATAACGCTGTGAGGGTCCGGCGAGCTGATAAGACAGCACTACATTTTCCGGCGTTTCCACCTGCATTTCCAAACCGAGAATCTCTCGATTACCTGGAATAAAAGGTTCTACGACATCGTCTGTGGCGGGGCTGGTCTCATCTAAAGTGATCGTCGATGCCATATCAGACTGCTGCTGGGTCTTGCTGGGAAACAGGGAAACGGGAACGCTTTGATGCCCTGAAAAGGCTTACTGATTATAGGCCATAGTCAGTACGGTTATCTACACAAAGCTGAATTTTTATCAAAACCGGTAATCACGGTTTTCTAACTCACTTCCCGCTGGATATAATTAAGATGTAAATGACGGGCAAACACGTGGAGTATCATCCGCTTGAATCATCTCGATTGCTATGGAGAAGCTGGATTACTTTTCTCTTTTTTACCGAGAAGCAGTTCGCGATTGATGGTATCCATTTCAAATTTGATAAGACAATAGTGAAAGCGAGAGGAAACATTTATGCCCACTTTTAACCAAATTCCGAGGACCATCTGTATCTGGATACTGCTGTTGATGGCCTGTGTTGGAACCAGTCAGGCTGCGGACTCACCGCTTACTGCTGACAGACAACAGGAATTGAAAAAAATCCAGATGCAGGGAGTCAACTTCCTGAAGAACAGCCAGCTGGAAGATGGGCTCTGGACCACAGAAACTGTGCCCGGGATCAGTGCGCTGGTGACCACGGCACTTCTGGAGAGCGGAGTTCCCGCCAGTGACCCTGTCGTCGCGAAAGCACTCAAGCGACTGGAAGGGTATGTCCAGAAAGATGGTGGTATCTATTATGAAAAAAGTAACCACCGCAATTACGAAACCTGTATTTCGATCATGGCTTTTCATGCAGCCAACAAAGACGGGCGATATAACAGTACGATTAAGAATGCCGAGAAATTTTTGCGTGGCTTACAGTGGGATGAAGGCGAAGGAATCGAAAGCTCGGATACAGCTTATGGCGGCGCTGGTTACGGCGGGCATTCACGTCCGGATTTATCCAACACGCAATTCCTGATCGAAGCCTTAAAGAAGGCAGGGGCAAAAGCCGACGATCCGGCTATTCAGAAAGCACTGGTTTTTGTCTCACGAACCCAAAATCTGGAATCCGAATATAATACGACTCCATTTGCGTCCAAAATTGATGATGGCGGATTTTATTATACACCTGCAGCTGGTGGGACGTCACAGGCAGGAACAACACCCGATGGGGGACTGCGTTCGTATGGCAGTATGACTTATGCCGGTCTGAAAAGTATGATCTACGCTGGTGTCAATGAAGATGATAAACGGGTCAAGGCAGCCAATGAGTGGATTCGACGTCATTATACGTTGAAAGAAAATCCCGGCATGGAACTGATGGGGCTGTTCTATTACTTTCATACGTTTGCCAAAGCACTGGATGCGATGAAAGTGGATCAGTTCAAAGATGCCGAGGGCACCCAGCACAACTGGCGGGCTGAATTGATCGAACAGCTGGCCAGTCTGCAGCAGGAGAATGGCAGCTGGTCGAATAAGCAGAAACGCTGGTATGAATCAGATCCGAATCTGGCAACCGCTTATGCTTTACTGGCCTTGTCTTATTGTCAGCCTGCTAAATAAGCTGTTTTTGAGTTCCCCGTTTCATGCATCAGGTATGAAACGGGGGAATTTCAGCAGTATTTGATCCGTCGATCATACCAGCCACATATTTTGCCACCTGCTTCACGATTTCGTCAATCATATTTTGTCCCGCTTCTGCTGTCGCTTCCAGGGGTTCTTTATCATCCTGCTCCTGCATGGCTTCCAGGCGAACATTTTCCGGGAAAGCGGCCATCGCAAATGCCGTTTCAAATTCCTGGGCATGCCCCGGCCAGCGTTTCGTTTTCAGGTTCGCCAGTGCGACTTCTTCGGGCAGTAAATTCCAGTACGACTCAAAATGCAGATTGATTTCAAGACGCTGCTGAAACTGTCCCCACATTCCCAGGCAGGGAGCAATGTTCCCGCCATGTCCATTCAATACCAGAATATTAGTGAATCCCGCATGCTGCATGCTGCGAATCGTATCAAACAAAACGCTCAACCAACTGCCCGGAAGAGCTGACAGCGTGCCCGGATGCCGCATATGGTGCTCGCTGATACCAATATTCATTGACGGGGCGACAATGACTTCCGGTGAGAGCAGGCGGGCGACTTCCGTTGCTACCAGCATCACACTTCGCCAGTCATGTTCCATCGCCAGGTGTTCCAGATGTTGCTCGGTGGCAGCAACGGGAATGATACATGCTTTTAGTTCACCTGATTGCATCCGTTCGCGAAATTCACGGCGGGTATGTTTATGGAGCAGTATTTCTTTTGCAGAAGAGGTATCTGACATGGTTCGACCTGATTTAAAGTTGATTAAGTAAAGCGGCGTTCGAAACAGGATCTTGTTTACAGACAGAATGCGGTGAACTGGATGTGGATGTCAACGATCCAGCATTTTTTCCATCACTTGGTATCCGGGGAATTTGAAGCCCAGCTGCCGGTAAGTTGATTGAGCGCGTTCATTTTCAGCTTCAACATAAAGTCTGAGGCCAACGACATCCGGATTGGATTCCGCCAGCGATTGTACGTGTTGCGACAGTTGCTGAAAAATACCCTGTCGTCGATAGTCGGGAGAGACATAGACGCTCTGGAACCACCAGAATTCACCATTACGCCAGTCACTCCATTCTCGTGTGAACATGATCTGGCCCACGACATGATTCTGATAACGGGCTACAAAGTACTGGCATCCCCGTACATCTCCCAGTGATTCCAGTACGCCAGTTCGAACCAGGTCCCGGTCCAGGTGTTTGGATTCCGTTTCCAGAGCGAGCTGAATGTTAAAATCGGCAATGATCTCACAGTCTTCCCGGGTTGCCTGATCGATTTGGATATCCAGCATAAGAGGTAGCCTTCACTTCTAAGACAATCTGTATGTGTGCCGTAAATATCAGAAACGGAAATTGTTCTTGATATCAAACAGTTTGTGATCAATTAACTCTAATGTAGTCGGGGGCAGAATTTTATTGTCGGGGCCAAAATTTTCTGAATTGTTTGTGCAATTATCAAATAAAGAAGCAACTCCACCTGTGAATATGGCGATATTAGGTACTACAGCATAAATGGTTTTGCAAGGATGCATGGCTAAACCTTACAGGATGTGCCAATTTTACGTCCATGTTTAATCATCACGCTGGGAGATAGAGCCTTGAGAAGTTCAGGGGAACGACAATATCGATTGGATACCAACGCCCGTATTTCGACACAACAGAATATCTGGGGTATTCTCACTGTCGGGGTCGTGACAGGCCTGTTGGGAATGTATTTTATGGTCGCACGACCGATGTTGACTCAGATGGGTCAGTTGCAGACTGAACTGGTAGCAGTTCAACAGGATATGGATAAGCTGGTTGGTGCAAAGACCAGTGCCTGGCAGGTCAATAATCTGTTGACTGTTCTCAATTCTCAGGCGAAGCAGCTGGCGGAAGCCAGGTCTGCCATCGGAGAAATCCGGGATTTAAGAATTCTCATTGATGAGGAATCAGGTCAAACTGAGAAGACTCTGGCTGCTTTCCAGAAAATCAATGAGTTCCAGAAGCAGGTCCTTCAGCAGGCAGAGATCGCGTCGCAGGCCCGCAGTACCCTGGATGAAATGCTGGTAATGCAGGATCAGCTGGCTTCACAGAATGCTCAGACCAAAGTGACCCATTCCACTTTGAATGAGATGATGAAACTCCAGGAGCTGGCTGCAGATCAGGCCAGCGGGATCAAAGACGCCCAGACTGCATTCAGTGAGTTTCTGCAGTTCAAGCAGCAGATTGTCGATCAGTCGCAGCAGTTGGATGTGGCACGTGAAAACAGCCAGAAGATGATCGCCCTTCAGGACAGTCTGGTTGCTCAGACAGCACCACTGGCGGCTGCCCGGAAAAGTGCCGAAGAACTGGTTTCACTGCAGGAAACGTTAACTGATGAGGAGTTAAACGTGGCGGTTGCCGGTGAGAATCTGCAGTCACTGATGACGATCCAGACCAAACTTCTGGCTGAAACGGGGCGTGTGGTGGATGCTGTGGAAACGCTCGAAGTGCTCGGTGATCTGCAGGACCGTGTGAAAGAGCAGGTGGCTTCGATGCAGGGGATGCGACGTGAGCTGCTGGATGTGATCCTGATGGAAAGCACCGTTGCCAAGGCAACCAGGATTCTCGAACCCCTGGCCCAGTTGGGGAACCTGAACCGGTTGAGTGATGCCGAAGTCCGGGAAGCGGCACGAGTCATCATGGATCAGCGTGACACCCGAATCGGGAAGCTGCCTGCCCAGTTTCGTCGAATTCAACGTGAGACGGCTCCCTCACGAACAACGAAACTGATTCTGGATGGTGTGCCCGTCTTCAATGAAGAATCTGACAGCGGTACTGTGGAAGAGAAGCTGGTTCCCACACCTCCCGCTGAAGATGAGTGAACAGTCTCCTGGCTGAAAGTGGCTTGAACAAAAAACAGGGCATGGATGATCCGTGCCCTGTTTTTTCGTATCCGTTTTCCGTAGCTAAGTAAAAGGTTATTTGTCTTTCTTCGCTTCCGGCTTCGCTTCCGGCTTCGCTTCCGGCTTTGCTTCCGGCTTTGCTTCCGGTTTTGCTTCCGGTTTTGCTTCCGGTTTTGCTTCCGGTTTTTCCGCTTTGACCGCT
This sequence comes from Gimesia maris, assembly GCF_008298035.1. Classification (NCBI taxonomy): domain Bacteria; kingdom Pseudomonadati; phylum Planctomycetota; class Planctomycetia; order Planctomycetales; family Planctomycetaceae; genus Gimesia; species Gimesia maris. Next base: position 7,066,315 of record NZ_CP042910.1, on the reverse strand, counting down.
GGCTTGGTTTCCGGTTTCGCGTCTGTCTGGGGCTTCTCAGACTTGAAATTAATCACGCCGGAAACGGGAACAGATGCGACCTGGAAGACATCTTTTGATAGCTCGCCTTGTACGAAGACGACAAATTCCAGATGATCCAATCCCAGAGGTGCGCCAGTGAAGTTGGCTCCTGATTTTTCTTCAAAGGCTGACAGATAATCTGTGATTCGGCTTTTGAATTCATTCAGAGGGATGGTTTTATCCAGTGTCAATTTTCCATCAACAGCAGGAAAACCGTTCGGTTCCCTCAACATGGAACGAACAATCATGTCATGCACGTTAATCCCGTTGGGAGCTTGAAACGACAGTTCTTCTTCCGCAAGGACTGCTACCAGACGAAGGGGCTCTTTAATATCCTCAGTTCCGGTGGCATTGGCTTTCAGTACCAGTTTACCATCTTTGGCAACGGCAGATAATTCGATTTTGACATCGGTGTTTTCTGAGAGTGCTGGAATCAAAGCCTCAAGAAGTTGATTGTAGGATGACCCAACCTGTTCGACACCGCCGGCGACCCCTGTAACCGCCTGACCGTTCAGATTCGTCGAAGGAGTTCCCCCATGATTATACAGGATGAACCGTGCTTCTGAATCAGGATTGGTTAGTGGATCAGGAGCTGGAATATGCTGGTGATATCGTAAAACGATGACCTTGGAGTGAGGGAACGATGATTCAATCACACCTGTCGCCAGGTCGGCAGCTACACAGGGAGGACAGGATGCTCCGGTGAACAACTCGATCAGCGAAACACGGTTTCCTTTTTTCAAATCAACTTCTTTTGCTTCCTTGGACACAAAACTGTCCAGGTAACGTCGGAAAGATTTAGTAAGATACTCATCCAGCCCCTCTGTTGAACCATGTTTCTTTTTCCAGAGCGTTGTCAAAGTATCCTGAGGATTTTCAAATTTTACGAGTTCCGGGTTCTGCTGCGATGCTGCAATCAGCTGACGTTCGCGAAATGACAGTGGCGAACCTGCCAGGATTCCCAGATGTTCAATGGCTTTATCGATACTCCCATGGGATTTTTCATAGCTGACCAGTTCTGTCAGCAGTTCACGATCTTGAGGGTGTTTTTTGACTTCTTCCTGCAGCAGTTTGCCCGCTGCTTTAATTTGCTCGGGATTATCGGATTTGAGACCCACTCGTGCCTTCGCCAGAGCCAGCTCCTGGTCCCAGCCTGCCAGGGGCGTCACTCCCTCTTTGATGGCTTTTTCAGCCTGGTCCAGATATTGAGTGGCAATGCTGGCATCCGTTTCACTGCGTGCCAGCATGGAACCTGAGCTGACCAAGGCGTTAACCTGCAGTCGTTTTCCCCAGATTGCGGAGGTTTCGACATAGCGATTTACAATTTCTTCCACGGTCTTGGAATCTTTTTTCTGACTGAGAGCAACTGCAATCAGACGAGTGTAAGCATCCAGAGCCACGGGTACGGTTTTCATACGCTCGTTTTGGGTGAATTCGTTAAGACTCTTAAAAGGATCATCAGTCTGCATCGCCTGGACGAATTCCTGAAACCCGGGAGCGGGCAGGGGTTCTTTAATCTTTGACATATCTTTTTCGAGCGTGGGCAGCAGGAGGGCGGGCACACAGTTTTCACCATTAAATGAAATATTCCCCAGGATGGCACCCTTATCGAGAGTCCCTTGAAAATTCAAACGGATGACCTCTTCACCTTCGTTGATCAGGCTTTCGTCAAATTCAACCGTTTCGGCGGTTGCTTTGGAAGACAGGATTTTCGCTGGTAACACTTCCGTCCCTCTTGAAAGCAGGACGACTGCTTCTGTGCCTGCTTTTGTTTTTTCGTCTGCTTTCTCTTCCGTTTTTTCCTCTGGGTCAGTGGACTCGCCGGGGGGAGAGATTTTGAAAAGATAGAGTGGCATCATTTGCTGCTGTTGAGGCAGCATGAGTACCCAGTTCCCTTTGACGGTTTTTGGTAATTCTAAAGGCTTGGGCTCTTCCTTTTCTGTTTTTTCATCGCCAGCTTCTTTCGATGCCATCTCTGAGGTTTTGGCATCTGCTTTGGGGCTTGCGACATCAGAAGTCGCTGCATCGGGCGAAGAGGATTGGTTATCAGTGGCTGAATCAGAGGCTTTCTGACAGCCTGCAGAAACCATGATCAGACACAGCAGCAGCAGGCTCGTGCGCGAAATAGAAAACATATTTTTCCTCAAAGGGTAAAGTACAGGTGATCTCAAAAAGGGTATTCGTATTCTGGTTTTATACGAAATCCATACAAATGTTGATGGATATTAAATAAAAATCACTAATCTTCTGAAAATAGGGCAGGGGACAGCTGTTTCCTGCTTTGTGACCTAACCTGTTATTCATAAGCAGGTTCAAGAATTGGATCCTGGATCGATTTTTGCCATTCAATCAGCTGGTCCTCCAGCAGATCAGCAGTATCCTGCCAGTTTTTTCTCGTGCGGCGCTGCAGCAGATTCGTGTTTTCTCCGGGATCCGTTTCCAGATCATACAATTCATCCATATTCCGGGCACGATAATGTTTAACGTACTTCAGTTTGGGGGTCCTGATCATTCGGAGATAGGCTAATCCATTGTTATGCAGATCATATTGACCGAACAGCGCTTTCCTGACAGGCGCGGGTTGCCCAAACAGTAAAGGGGAATAGTCGATTCCGTGTAGCTTGAGATTCGCCGGTTGCGGAATTTTCAACGCACCTAATACAAATTTGAACATGTCTATATTTGATACTATTTCGTCGAATTGAGTCCCCGGTTTAATCACGGCGGGCCAGCGCATCACCAGTGGCACGCGGATGGAAGTGTCCCACATGTTAGGGCGTTTGGGTCCTGTCACTCCCCCGGCAATCCAGTGGCCGTTTCCTTTGGTGCTGACTCCGTGGCGACCATTGTTATAACCGTGATCACTGGTGAAGATGACCAGCGTATTCTCTGCAAGTCGCAGCTGGTCGAGTTCCTTCAGCAGGCGACCGATATTACGATCGACCGAAGAGACACTCGCATAGTATTCTTTATTTTTCTGACGAATCTGTTCGGGAATTACTCCTGGGGTGATGGGCACATCAATTTTCATTCCTTCGTAATGTGCTGAATCCTGTTCGGGAACAGGACCATAGGGAGTATGTGGAGCTCTGAAATGCAGGCAGAGTGCAAAGGGTTTATCTTTGGATGTACGGATAAAATTGATCGCGTCATCTACCAGCAGATCGGGCAGGGAGCCTTTCCGTTTTTGCGTCTCTCCCTTGATTTCCAGTGTGGGATTCATGGGACGTGTGCCCCCTGCAAGAAATCCCATGAAGTGTCCAAAACCCTTTTCATGCGGATGGAACTGATTCAATTCACCCAGATGCCATTTACCGATTAAAGCAGTCTGATACCCATGTTGCTGCAATACTTCCGGCCAGGTCATCGCTGTGAGGCCGGCTCCCTCTTGCGCTTCCTCGGATGAAATCCAGTCGGTAATCTTCAACTCTGTCGGAAATCTGCCGGAGAGAAACGTCGCCCGACTGGGTGAGCAGACAGGAGTTGCTACAAATGCATTGGTGAAGACTGCCCCCTGTTTTCCAATCTGATCCATGTGCGGCGTATGAATCTGTCGGTTCCCATACAGCCCCATGGCCCAGCGTCCCTGGTCGTCGGTCACAATCGAAATCAGATTGGGCCGGTCGGCAGCCAGGCCCAGAGAGAGAGCCGGCTGGGCAAACAGGATCAGCAACAGGCATGACATTGCATAGAACGGATTGATCATGGCGGCTCAACTTGAGATAGGTTTATATATCTGGTGATTAACTACCCAGCTCCTGTTTCAGTTCGATCAACTGATGTTTCAGCTCTTCCAGCGATTGGGTGATTGTTTCAATCTCCCGCCTGAGAGACTGGTTTTCATGCTGCAGCTGTTCAATGACTGCAGAAAATTCAGATAGATCAGGTGTGGCAGCTTTCGGAGCAGCAGCGGAGGAGGAGGGCTCCCTTTCTATTGCTGCGGGTTCCTCTTCCGGGGAGTGTTCAAATCCCAGTGTCTTGCCTTCTCGCTCCTGGTACCAGTTGTGATCGACTTCGATGCCGCGACGTTCAATACTGCCATTGGATTGTACATACTTCTGATCCAGAAGTCCTTTAAATTCGTTGCGTAAATCGTCCAGTGTTTCAATGGGTACCATACGGCTGGCGCGGCCACGTAATTCTCCCATGGTCTGTCGACCACGAAGCCAGAGCTCTGTCAGTATCGCCAGTTGAGGTTCCGTGAAATTGAACCGGCGTCGCATGTAGTGGCGATATCGTTCTGTGCGACCACTGTCTGAATGAATCACTGCCACGAGCCCCATTTCCCGCAAGGTATCCAGCGTTTCAAAAACCTGAGATTCGCTGTAGTTTGAAACGGGGTCCCGGTTACTCTTCTGGTTACAACCTGTAGTGACTGCTTTCAAGGTAAGCGGGTACTGATCTGGTGTGGTAAACGCTTTCTCCAGCAATACGCCAATGACACGTCGTTGCTGTCGGGACAGTTCTGTTATATGGAGAAGCTCTTTTTCTTCCTGAGTCGTATCATTCATTTTCGATCTATATTCCCTGTCTTGTAGTAAGGTGATTCAGAGTTATCAATATCCGTTTGCCAGAATCCGTTTCGTTGATTCCAGACAGCCTTGTGAAACTTTTCCCAGAAATTCAAAGTCGAGTGTATCTACGGTATCTGTTGGCTGGTGGTAATGCGGATTTCTGAGAAAACTGGTGTCGGTAATCATTAGCGCCGGATAGCCGGCGTCCCAGAACGGGCTGTGATCGCTTAAACGGGTGGCTTGAAGCAGTTCGCCATTTTGAGGGACCTGCAATACTTCTACCGGCAGCTCTGGTACAGCTTGCATTCCGTTCTGAAATGCGGCGATCAGGTCTGTTGAATTCTGATTACCGACAACGGCGATGAAGTCTCCGGTATCCGGATACAGGCCTGCCAGATCATGGGGCAGCGTCTGACTGCCCGGTGTATGATCGCAGTATCCCAGCATTTCCAGAGAGACCATGCCGCGGAGGTCGGTCTGTTGCTGCGAACGTAACATTGCATGTTCGGCGCCCCCCAGCATGCCGTTTTCTTCCAGATCGAAGGCAACCAGTTCAATGCTCCACTGGTTTTCTGAGCCTGAAGCATCGGGTAGCAGGCGGGCCATTTCAAGCAGAGCGGCAACGGCGCTCGTATTGTCATCAGCTCCAGGTGACTCAGGGCGGGTATCGAGGTGCGCGCCGACACAGAATAAGGGTTTGTCCGGATTTGTCAGATCGGGATGCCGGGCGATCAGATTCTGACCTGACCACTGAACCAGCAGCGAATCCTGAGCTTGAAACGGATGCCGCTCCACCTGCCAGCCTGTCGCTTCCAGTTCCCGGATGACATACAGACGGGCTGTTTCCAGCGCTTCGCTTTCTGCAGGACGGATTGTTTTACACAGTTCATCGCAGTGCTGTTTCAGGCGGCGGGTGTCAATATCCATATTGATGACTTTCGATTCCCTGAGTGGCCCGTTGGAAGCAGGACCGGTCTTATTGACCGATTGACCCTATTGACTGAAATCATACTAAGTATTCTGGGACGTTTTATTCTCAGCAGATTCTACTACGAACCGGAAGTCTTTGTCACTCCGCAGAGAATCGAAGTCTGGTTCATCATGAATTAATTTTATTAATCCGGGCTCCATCCGCAACGAACGCCCCAGCCAGGAGATCGCTTTTACTTTATCTCCCGCCAGGGTGAAATAACAGGAGAGGTTATACAGGACGACAGGCTCGTCTGCATGATGTTGATACGCTTCCTCCATGATTGAGATCGCAGCTGACAACTGGTCGGTCCGTTTGAAACACCAGGCCATACCCATCAGGGTCGTCAGGTTTTCTGAATCTTTATCGTAAGCATGCTGATATGCGTCTAAAGCTTCCTGGTAGTGGGTCGCCAGTTGCTGGGCCTGCCCCAGCAGTCGATAGTATTTTTCCGAATCTCGATCTGCTGCAGTAATGCGGGACAGTTCTCGCAAAGCCTGTTCCGGCATCTCAAGGATCAGATAACCTTCCGCGGCATTCAGGTACCGTTTGGGGCGAGAAGCAGGCAGAATAACCATAGAAAATCCTGAAGATAAATGAAAAAACCTCTGCCTGTATTTTACTGGAACAGGCAGAGGTTTTTCTATTGCATCTGAGGTGATATTTTGTGGGTTCTATTAATTCATCGCACGCGCTCCTCGCTTCAGTATTATCGGCATTAAGCACGGTTCCATGGCATTTTTGCCAGGATCATCGCCATGCCACAGGTATCGGTAATTCCTGCGAACATCAGACCAGCACCCACGAATGCAGAAAGTCCGCTGAACCAGGGATTCACAAACATACCTAACAGGGCTCCTGTCAGAACCAGAAATCCAGCGGCAATACGTACCTGCCGTTCCAGTGAGATCGTCTTTTTTCCACGATTCACAGGCAAACCTTCTGCCTCCCATGCTTTGGTGCCCCCTTCTACGCTGATGACGTTGACGAAACCGGCATCGATCAGTTTCTGGCAGGCTTTGGAAGAACGGTTCCCGCTCTGGCAGATCAGGTATACCGGGTCAGCCCCGTTTCCATTGACCCGGTCTTTGATTTGTTCCGCGGTCAGTTGATCCAGTGGAATATTGACGGCAATGGGTGCATGGACTTCCCGGAATTCAGCCGGCGTTCGAACATCGATCAGGTAAACTGCTTTATCCTGTTGTTTTTTTGCCAGGACGTCAGGTTTAATTGTTTGAATATCTGCCATTTCAAAGCCTCGTTATGTCGCAATTATACGATATGTTGTTCTAAAAAAACTCAATTCTCAAAAAAACGGCCTTCGATGCAGTCCATAATTTTGTTCAGATGAGGTTCTGCAATCCGGTAATAAACGTTTCGGCCTTCCCGTTCGCTGACGAAAAAACCGCAACGCTGCATCAGCCGTAAATGCTCTGAAGCCACATTACTGGGAATTCCGCAATCTTCAGCAAGTTCTCCAACGGTATAACGCCCGCGCAACAGTAACTGCACAATGCGGATCCGTGCGGGATGCGCCAGAACTTTCAGGCACTCGGCAGCCTGTTCCAGTGCTGCGCCATTATATTCGGGTGTTTCTTTCAATTTCATAATTCATTGACCTCATGTATATAATATCGTGATGTTACGACATGTCAATGAGGGTTTTTTGATTTTTTGTGCAGCAGCAGTGGAAACTGAAATTCGTCATCTGGACATTGTAACTTAACAAATATCAGTCACAATAGAGACTTAAGTCGAAATTTCAATTGCCGCATGAAAGAGGTCGTAACATGAAACTGCAGTCTCAGTCCCCGATCAAATCTCTGGGGAGACGAGCGTTCCTGAAAAATGGCGCTTTGGTACTGTCTGGCCTGACTTTTCCAGCTCTGGGTCGCCAGGTGTCTGGTGCCTTCGATACGAACCAACGGGGCGCGGTACGCATTGGACTGGTCACTGATCTGCATTATGCAGACAAACCTCCTGCTGGTTCACGTCATTATCGTGAAACACTGGCTAAGTTGAAGGAAGCCGCCACACAGTTTCATAACGATCGACCTGATTTTGTGGTCTTTCAGGGGGATCTGATCGATTCCGGCAAATCTCTGGCGCAGGAAAAAACACACTTGCAAACAGTGGTCAAAGCGATTTCTGCGATACCGTTCCCCAAATATTATGTATTAGGAAATCATTGCGTCGATCAGTTGACGAAAAATGAGTTTCTGCAGGGAGTCGGGCAGAAAGAGTCGTTCTACTCATTCGATCGGAACGGCTATCATTTTGTCGTGCTGGACTCCTGTTTCAAAAGCGATGGCACCCCTTATGGTCGCAAGAATTTTAAATGGACCGATGCGAATATCCCGTCGGAAGAATTGTCCTGGCTGCAGGTTGATCTGAAACAAACGATGCTTCCCACGATTGTTTTTGCACATCAACCGCTCGATCTGAAAGATACAGATGCCCACGCAGTCAAAAATTCTTCGAAAGTGCGTAACGTTCTGGAACAGTCGGGCAAAGTCACTGCCGTCTTTCAGGGGCACAGTCATCACAACAAATATTCCGAAATTAAAGGCATCCATTACTGCACCCTGGTTGCGATGGTGGAAGGCTCCGGGCTGGATAACAATGGGTACAGTTCACTGGATGTTTATGAAGACGGTTCCCTGGTCTTGAACGGGTTTCGTAAACAAAAGGATTACCACTGGTCCTGAAGAGCCGCGTGGTAAGTCGTGTCGGAACAGGTATTGTTGCGATCTCGGCGTTGCTCTGTATAAGATAGAGTCTGGATTTTACCCACCCTTGACCGATCCATCCAGGAGCCAGTGATGCACCGCTTTGCCAGACTTTTCTTTGTGCTTATTTTCTGCCTCAGTTTCATGAGCGTTAACAGGGAAAGTGACGCAGCTGCATTCCAGCGGGAACCGAATGTTATTTTTATCATTGCCGATGACCTGGGCTATAACGAACTGGGATGTTACGGACAGAAGTGGATCAAAACACCGAACATTGATCGCATTGCCAAAGAGGGAATTCGCTTCACGCAGTTTTATTCAGGCAACGCGGTCTGTGCACCCTCCCGATGTAATCTGCTGACAGGTAAGCACCCCGGTCATGCCTATGTACGCAATAACGGCAAACCCGAATATGTTCAGAATATGAAAGAAGAGCAGGGCTGGAGTTTTCCCGGTCAGCATCCGATTCCCGATGCGGAGGTCACGATTGCTGAAATGCTCAAGCAGAAAAACTATGCCACCGCGGCAATGGGCAAATGGGGACTGGGGCATTTCGGAACCACCGGCGATCCCAATCAACAGGGCTTCGATCTGTTTTATGGTTTTAACTGCCAGGTGCATGCACACAATCACTACCCCGTTTTTTTATGGCGGAATCACACAAAAGAGACTCTGCCTGGAAATGATCGAACGTTATACGGCGAGACTCATTCGCAGGATAAATTTGTAGAGAACGGACTGGCTTTCATCCGTGAACATCAGCAGGATCCCTTCTTTCTCTATCTGCCGTTCGCGATACCTCATCTGGCGATTCAGTCACCGGAAAAGTATGTCGCAGAATACAAAGGCATAATTCCTGAAGAAGAATACAAGCATAAAGGCTACATCAAACACCCGCATCCCCGCGCTGGTTACGCCGCCATGATTACCCAGATGGATGACGGGGTGGGACAGATCATGGCTCTACTCAAAGAGCTTAAGCTGGATGACAATACGATTGTTTTCTTTACGTCTGACAACGGGCCGACTTATAATCGACTGGGAGGATCAGACTCTGAATTCTTCGAATCAGCTGGACCCTGGCGCGGTTTCAAAGGGAGTCTCTATGAAGGCGGAATTCGCGTGCCTCTGGTAGCGCGCTGGCCGGGACATTTTCCAGCGGGCCAGGTCACCGATCATCTGTCAGCATTCTGGGATGTCATGCCAACCATCGCCGATCTGACGGGAACCAAGGCGCCTGCCGACATTGATGGCATCAGTTTTGTGCCGACATTGGAAGGCCACCCCGATCAGCAAAAACAGCATGAGTACCTCTATTGGGAATTTCCCGCCTACACCGGGCAGCAGGCGGTGCATCTGGGCGACTGGAAAGGCATTCGTCAGAATCTGCTCAAGAAAAAACCACAAATGAAAATTGAACTTTACAACCTCAAAACAGATCCCGGCGAGCAGCACGACGTTGCAGAGCAACATCCGGAAGTGGTGGCCCGAATCAAAACGATTATGAAAACGGGACGCACGCCTTCCCAGATGTTTCCCTTTCCGGCGTTGGATCAGCAGTAACTTAACTGGAGATTACTTCGCGTTCTCCTGTTTCGAAACTTCCTTGATCCAGCAGAACAGGCTGTTACCAATCTGCTGATAGCCACTCGCAGCTGGATGAACGGCGTTGTTCTGGCGTACCGTTTCTTCTGTGGTCTGTGCGTTCCGGGGGACTTTGACGGCAGGGTAATTATGGGCACAATCCAGATTAATATGTGTGGGAACCAGGAAAATCTGCTGGTCGGTTTTATCGCCGAAATGTTTTGACATCTGTTCCACCACATAATGCTGATTGCGTTTATATTGCCAGCGTGTCTGGCCGCGACCATTGGTGGTGCCAAATGCATCTTGCGATGCTGCAGGGGGGACGGGTAACATCAGTCCGATTTTTGTTTTCGGATTGAAATCGTGAATCATCTTCACCAGGATGTTGAGGTGCTTGACCATGGTGTCTGTCCGCTCCCCGATGGTTTCATCGGTGGCTGAATAGACGTCATTGGGACCGAGGAAAATCGTTACCAGATCAGGGGCTTTCCCGTCGTTAAATTCTTTACAGTAGCGGGGGAAATCGAGTTCGGGTTTTCCATCTTCACCTGCATAGAGAAACGGGCTGCCTCGTTCTCGGTAATATCCCTGGCGGGCGTTCTCTTTAAAATGAGTTGCAAAGCGGACTGCAGTCCAGCCTCCATATCCTTCATGCTGGACTCCCTCCTCGTCTTTCGGATTGTGAGAGCCGATCAGTTTCAGATTGGGGCCCTGAAAATTCTGGCTGAGCTGGCGGACATGACGAGGGTAGATAGAATTGTGTGTCAGGCTATCGCCGATCATCAGTATACTCACCGGTTTGTTTTTACCGGCGGCGGTTGGGACCACACGCAATCGGGAGTCCTGACTGGCGATGATCTCATTGTTCTGGTCTATGACATTCAGCGTGAATTTATAGTCGCCGATTTCTTTTTCATCGGGAGTATAGGTCCAGCGTTCCTGCTGCAGATGACCACGGTTGCAATGCACGTCGAAAACGTAGTTCGCAGGATTGATGCTCAAGGAAACATTATCGAAATAGACACTGGTTTCAATACCAGGGACTGCATAGATGATTGGAGGCAGAACCAGTCGGAGGGGATCTTTGGCCTCCGTTTTGGTTTCCGGTTCCGTCGTTGCTTTTTCCTCGCTAGCGGGTGTGGGATACAGCGGAGTAAACAGAACTAATGTCAGCAGCAAGCTAAGTGTGAATCTTGTGTTCATGTGAGTTCCATCATAGAGGCAGAATATCGTTTGAATTACTTTAATTTCATTGAAGCGACTGAAACCAGAGGCTGACAACTCATCGCTGTGTTACTGCAGGTTTCTTAGTTTCATTAAGTCGAGGGCAGTTTCGAAAAAAGAGGGACAGGAGAAATACCTGTCCCTCTAAGCGTCAAATGATCCAGGCCGTTTTATTTTTTACCGATGCAGTAAATTTTGTCGGTCATCTTCAAGTAGATTTTACCATCAGAAAAGATTGGAGTCGCCAGTGCGAATCCTTCGAGCGGATTTTCAGAAACCAGTTTGAACTGATCTCCCTGTTCCAGAACAAAAGTCGTGCCATCTTCGCGGGTCACATAGATATGTCCATCAGCGAGGATTGGAGAGGCGCTGAATTTATTGCTGTTTCTGGGTAGTCGATCCCCCCAGATTTTTTTACCGGTTTTGACATCAAAACAGAGGACCGATCCTTTTTTATCCGAACAGACATAGAAACGTCCATTGATTGCAGCAGGAGTAGGGACATCTGTGAATTCATTTTCTTCTTCAATGGTCCAGGCAACATGTGATTTTGTAACATCGCCGCTGCCACCCAGTTTAATTCCGGTCAGGGAACCACCCCGTGCATAGGGGGCAATCAGATAACCATCGCTGACGACAGGCGACGAGATGGAACGGAAGTATTTGTGCTGAGTCGGATTCAATCCACCCACCTGCCAGATCTGTTTTCCGGTCTGGGCATCGTGAGCCGTGACATGGTCTGCTCCGAGAACATAAATAATCTCTTTTCCATCCTGATTCACGACAACGGGGGTGGAATAACTCTGACTTGCTTCTTCCGGTGCATCCAGATTGCGATCCTGTTTCCAGACTTCTTTTCCGGTCGCTTTGTCGAAAGCAACGATGTAAGAGTTGTCGCTCTGCATGCAGGCGATGACGACCAGATTGTTCGTCAGTACGGGGGAAGTTCCCAGGTCCCACCAGAGGGTGTCTTCGCCGTAAGTTTTCTGCAGGTTTTTCTGCCAGACGATCTTGCCTTCCCGATTCAGGCAGGCGAGGTCACCACTTTTGAAATAGGCGAAAACAAACTGGTCATCGACTACAGGAGACGGGCTGCTGCCACTCCCTTTCTTGTGTTTCCCGGCGCGTGCAGTGCCGAATTCAGTGGTCCATTTTTTCTTACCCGAATTCTTATTTAGGCAAAGGACTTCATTCTTTTCATCTGTTGCGGTGGTCAGAAACAGATCATCGCCCCAGATTACGGGAGTGGAACCACTGACTCCCGGAAACGCAACTTCCCAGAGAATATTTTTATTACTGTTCCAGGAGACAGGATAGCCGGAACCTTCCGCGACGCCATTAGAAGTCGGTCCACGCCAGCCTGGCCAGTTACCGGCAAAAGTTGTGGAGGAGAGAAGCAGAGAAAGAGTAAGGGTTGCCAGTAAAGCTTTCATTTTTATTACCTCTGACTATGTGAATCTTATTGTGAATCGAGTTAGGTGAGCAATTCAGATTTATGGCTGGAATCATTTACAGGGTGAGACCACCGATTATAGCATGAACTGAAAACAGATTTCATTCAGAATCGAAGTATTTTTTCACGATCCAGTCAGGTTGATGCTGGTCGGGTTTCCGTTTTCGACCCGTCAGATCGATGGCTTCCGGCTTGGGATGCTCAGATGTGAGCGGCTGTTTGTCGTCTGTTCTTTTCTGCCATTCTTTCAACTCAGCCAGCATTTTCTTAATGCGTTCCTGCTGCTCCGGATGTTCGGACAGGTCTTTTAGTTCGTGTCGATCTTCTTTGAGATCAAACAGTTGTGTCTTATCAATCTGTGGATAGCGAATCAGTTTCCAGCGCTCATCACGGACAGCCCGCATCAGGTCTTCATAAGTGGTAAAGAGCGTGTCGCGAACCCGCTCAGATTTTCCCCGCCAGATGGGAGCCAGGTCAGAACCTTCCACACCTGAGGGAACCTGTATTTGAGTCAATTCACAGACGGTCGGAAAAATGTCATACAGGTAAACCAGTGCGTCGCTGGATTTGTTCATGGGGATGCCGGGGCCTTTAAAGATCAACGGTGATTTCATGCTGTGCTCATACAGGTTCTGTTTCCCGAGCAAGCCATGGCTTCCCAGTGCCAGCCCATGATCAGAAGAGAAAATCACAATCGTATTCTTATCGAGGTCTTTGTCTTTCAATGTCTGCAGGATGCGGCCGATCTGTGTATCCATATGAGTGATCATTCCATAATATTCCGCGAGCTGCTCGCGCACGATTTCCGGTTGGCGAGGCCAGCCTGTCAGCGCTTCATCCCGACCGGTTAACCAGCCATTATTAAAGGGATGCTGTGGCATGAAGTTTTTGGGCAGCGGGGGGGGACTGTTTTCATAAACCTTCATCGCTGTTTCTGGCGGCATTCGCGGATCATGGGGAGCAGTGAATGCCACATACGCGTAGAAGGGTTTTTCTGCAGGCTGCTGCTTCAAAAAATCAACGGCGGCATCAACGAAGAGCTCACTCGAAAACTTCTTACCTGTCCGTTTATTTTCAAACTTTCCCTCTTTCAGGTCGACCACAGGTACTTTCAGATGATTTGACATTCCCCCGATAAATGCAGCGGTCCCGGTCGTAAAACTTTTCTGGAAAGAATCGCGGTGATTGTGCCATTTACCCGTGCCAAAGGTTTCATATCCCGCCTGCTTCAATAACTGCGGAAGTGTGATGACTCCTTTCAGGTCCATGGGAACATGGTAAAGCGAGCGACCACTGTTCAACATCGCGCGACTCGGCTGGCAGACGGCACCGTGAATCGATCCCATACAGTATGCGTTGCGAAAATTGAAGCCCGCTTTTACCAGCTGATCCAGATTCGGAGTCTGAATGTGGGGATTGTCATAGGCTGCGACAGCGTCAGCCCGCTGATCATCACTGAAAAGAAACAGAATATTAGGACGTTCCGGCTTCTCCGCAGCAGTTGATATCTGACTGAGTGAAATAAGAGAGCAGGATATAATCAGTAGGAAAAGGAATAAAATTCGCAGATGAGCTGTCATGGAAAGTTCCTGTATTAAATTGATCTCGTCATCGAGATCAGTCTATTTTGAAGAAGCGGCGGCCTTTGAGTTCGAAGCGGGGCAAAGCACCGGGAGCAACTGTAATCACTTCCGCATTGAAGTTCAGTCGATCCTTGATCGCATGGCTGACGTCGTGAACTAACCGTTGAGGATCTGCAGCAGCGGAATCAGTCGGTTCCAGTTCAATCTTCATGTGCTGCATTGAACGAATCGTGCGGACTTCGATCCGGTATTCGGCAATCCGATCAAAGGTTCGCAGGATCGCTTCCAGGCTGGAGGGGAAGACGTTATTGCCACGAATAATGACCATGTCATCCGCGCGTCCCAGGATGCCTCCTTTTAATCGCAGCAAAGCACGACCGGAAGGGCAGGGGGAAGTGTCTTCGGAAACCAGGTCCCCCGTACGATAACGAATCAGAGGCGAACCAATCCGCCCCAGGTTGGTGATGATCAATTCGCCCTGTTCCCCGGGAGCCACCGGTTCCAGTGTGTCTGAGTTGACGATTTCCGCGATGCATTCCGTTTCCAGAATATTCAGACTCCCCGGACTCTCCAGCGGTTCAATTCCCAGTGCCCCAATTTCGGTCATGCCCCAGTGATCAAAGACCCTTGCCCCCCAGGCCTGACCGATGCGGAGTTTGGTTGCTTCAATATTACCCCCTGGTTCGCCAGCGACGACCAGTGCCCGCACGCGACTGGCGGCGAGATTGATGTTTTCTGCTTCGGCGACTTCTGCCAGTCGCAATGCATAAGTGGGAGTGCAACAGACAGCAGTGATTTTGTTATCGAGAATCATTTGCAGCCGGGCTTCGCTACCCATGCCACCTCCGGCCAGGCAGAAATTTCCACGACGTGTTGCGCCTTCAAAGGCAGCCCAGAATCCGACAAAGGGACCAAACGAAAAGGGGAAAAAGAGTCGGTCTTCCGGGTACAGGCCGACCATGCGATAGATCTGTGCCCAGCATTCACTAAACCAGTCCCAGCTGGCTTTGGTATCCAGCCAGCGCATGGGTGAGCCGGTGGTTCCCGATGTCTGATGCATGCGGGTGTAATTCTCAACTGGATAAGTCAGGTTCGTGCCATAAGGTGCGTGGGCCATATGATCTTCCACCAGTTCCGATTTGGTGGTGATCGGCAATTTCTGCAGGTCGGACAGACTCTGTATCGAATTGACATCGACGCCTGCTGCTGACCATTTCTTCTGCCAGAACTGATTGGTGGTAGAGACCTCTTTCACAAGATGTTGCAGGCGTTGTAGTTGGCGTGCCTGTAAGGCCTCCCGGTTCAGGTTTTCCGGCTCGGTAACTGGTGCATTCATTTTCGTATTAACTCAGCGGGCTGGGGGGAGCTTCAAAAGTGGAGATTCATGGTTCTCCCTTATTCTGCCGCAACTTGAGTGAATTTCCAACCTAAAGAGCAATCTGCGCTAGAAAATATCCACCGGAATTCAAACGTTCCCCATTCTGGAACCGTTTGATATTTAAAGGGTTATTGAAGTGAAACTATCTAACACGACCATTACAACAAGCACTCAAGTCAGAAATTATGAAGGACGATGATATCGATACAGTAGGCTGTCCTGATTATCGAAAGAGATACGGTTCAGGTGAGAATCAGGATCGTCTGATCATTGACGACAACAGAAGAAATGACATCTGGAGACGAGGACTTTATGGGAGCGGATGGCGGTAGCAAAGAGTTGAAACTGGGGTTCCTGACAACGATTGAATGTCCCGATGGCTCACTGATCGGGGGTTTGCTGGTGACGAACCATTTTGGCAGACCTTTAGAATTTCAATGCACAACTCCTGTCAAACCTAACCGGACTCAGGAAGTGTTGTATGGTCCCACCCTGGTTCCATTCCTGCTGGGAGAGGTGATCGGTCAGACGCTCGTAGAAAAAATGAATGTCAAACCCAACCTGATTCTGATTGAACAGGAACAGGCAATGGAACTGCAGAATCATATTTCCATACCAGTTGCCATTCTGACCGATGTGGAACAGATCGTCGAAGAAAATTCCACCTTCATCAGTGAGCAGATTGGCAAGAACCGTTTACGTTTTGATGCGGGTCACCAGACCGGAAGAACAGCAATTGAGACAACCAGCCGAAATATCCCTACGGATGCCGACCTGGGCGAACCATTTGAGCGAGTGCGTGAAGCCTTAAACGAAGCGGTGAAAATGGGATCATCCCGTTAAACCGACGTTCGAACGATGGTATTAAAACAAGCTGATCAGACTTCCTTCCCAAACAGGCAGATACGTGGATTTTTCAGAGACAGACATTCAAAATCAACAACAGTCAGAAGTGACAACCGGCCATTCCGGTGGCCCTCATTTTCTTCCACCCGCTGAGAACCCTGCTCAGGCAACGATTACAGACGCAGATCGCTGGCAGATCAGGCAGCAGATCAGTAGTGAATCGACTTCCCTGGCTGTGACGGCAGCAGTTTTTGCTTCGGGCATGAATGGCGCGCTCACCCGCAAATTCAACCTGGAAACAACGGCACTGGCATTACTGGAAAAAGCTGGCCTGCAACCCAAATGGAAACCGACAAGGCCCCGCGTCAAAACGTTTGGGATGACCTTTCCAGATGGCATGGAGTTTATGCCTCCCAAAGAAGAAAAAGAAAGCGGTACGGAACTCAGTCAGATAGAAGGTCCCAAAGCCGCGAGTTCTGAAACGGGTGAGCGCAAAAAAAGTACGAGGCTCAAGCCTCCTGCCAATGCGCTGTCGCTGGAAGACCGTCTGTTTTATCTGCTGCAGCCACCGCTGCAGTCGTGGCTGGCCGGTCAGGAACTGATCATGCCGTTTGAGCCCTTCCCCTATCAATACGAGGGGATCGCCTGGCTGTTTTCACAGAAGTCGGCCTTGCTGGCAGATGAAATGGGTCTGGGGAAAACCATGCAGACAATCACCGGTGTGCGACTGTTATTGCGCAGTGGGCAGGTGCGCCGCATTCTGCTGGTTTGTCCCAAACCGCTGATTCCCAACTGGCAGCGTGAATTTAAGTTCTGGGCGGAAGAATTGCCGGTAACAGTAGTGCAAGGTGATACCGCCCGCCGGAGAATGATCTGGGAGATGCCAAACACGCCGATCCTGATCGCCAATTATGAATCGATGGCGCGTGATTTCGAAACGATGGGGGAAGAAAACTTACCCCGTTTTGATCTGGTTGTTCTCGACGAAGCACAACGCATCAAAAACCGGGATTCCCGCACGGCAGAAGTCGCTCGTTCCATACCCCGTAAACGGAGCTGGGCTCTCACAGGAACGCCGATCGAAAATCGGCACGAAGAGATGTCGTCGTTATTTGAATGGATGGAAATTATTCCCCCACGAGGCACACCCGATTTGAGACAGTTGCAGGTGCTTTCCAAAGAATTCATTTTGCGTCGTACTAAAGACCTGGTGATGACCGATCTGCCGCCGCGGCTGGACCGGCCCGCGTATCTGGATCTGAACCCGGCGCAACAACATGCCTACGAGACAGCTGAAAAAGATGGTGTAATCCAGTTGAATGAGATGGGCGATTCCATCACCGTCCAGCACGTGTTTGAACTGGTTTTACGACTCAAACAGATCACTAACTTTGATCCGGTAACCGGGGACAGTTGTAAGCTGGATCGCCTGGAAGCAGATATGGAAGAGATTGCCGCCAGCGGTGGTAAAGCCATTCTGTTCAGCCAATGGACGAAACCCCTGGACTTCATGGCAAAACGTTTAGAGCGGTTTGGGACGCTCGTTTATCATGGAGGAATTCCCACAAAGCAGCGCGAGCCGATCCTGGATCAGTTCAAGCATGATCCGGATTCACACCTGCTGTTGATGAGTTATGGTACCGGGGCCGTCGGCCTGAATCTGCAGTTTGCCGGTTATGTCTTCCTGTTTGATCGCTGGTGGAATCCGGCGATTGAAGACCAGGCAATCAACCGGGCACATCGGATTGGACAGAAAACACAGGTGATCGTGACGAAATTTGTCTGTAATAATACGATTGAAGAGCGGATCGACATGGTCCTCGAACAGAAACGGGAACTCTTCCGTTCCATTCTGGGAGATGGCGATACCACTTGTGAATCACGGAGTCTGACCGCTTCCGAAATATTCGGACTGTTTGACCTGAAGCAGAAAAAGGGGGACGTGACAAAAAAAATCGCCCCCCAGGTTCCCGGAAAATCCGCTGCCTGATTCAACTGGTTATTGCCTTGATACCAGCGGGCTGGATGTCATGGCGTCTGCTTCATCGGTCACGTTGATGAACCAGATTTTCGTTTCAGCGGGCGGAGCAGGACCTGTGATTCTGGTCCCATCGACTTCCAGGGGAATGGATTGCCATTTTCGTTCCGGATTCGGGCCGGCATCTGTTGTGTAGTTGAGTACGGCAGTTTTGATTTTGACAGGCTCAGCCAGTTCCGCTGTGACTTTGCCGTCTTTAACAGCAGGGTTTAGTACGACAGGTAGCGGAGTCTGTTTTTTCAGGTACTGGTCCACAAACCTGGTGATTTCAACAGGTTTCCAGCCAGCCGGATGACTGTGACCCATTTTAACTTCAATCCGAATATTGCGAGGTGTGTCTTTGGGGACAGCCTCATAGCTTTTCTGATAGGCACTGAGCCAATAGGCAAAGTCGTTCGTACCATTCACAAACAGAATCGGCATTTGAACTGCTTTCAGATACTGGCCCGGATCGTAGAGTTGCATCCAGCGCTTGCTGTCCTCAGTCGGCAGTTTGTTAATGGATGATTCAAAAACAGAATGGTCATTCAGAAATCCGCAACCGTAAACGGGTACGGCGGCATCGAAACGGTTATCCAGTCCCGCGACAATGCAGGTCAGATAGCCTCCCCAGGAGATACCGGTGACAGCGGTATGGTCCTTGTCTACTTCGGGAAAGGAGCGAATCAGAGAATGTGCCAGAATCGCATTCGCAGGAGCGTGGTAGCACCAGTGTTCTGACTGGTCATCTTTCACCGCCTCGAATTTCTCTTTATGAGACTGATCAGGACCGCCTGCTTCCAGGCGATTTCGGTGCTTGCGATCATGTGGATTTTTTCCATCCAGCGGCTGCGATCCTGCCAGATCCATTGCGATTGCCGCGTACCCTTTCTGAGCCCATAACTCGGCCCACTCGCGAAAGGCTGTGCCACCACCGCCATGAATCAAAACAATACCGGGATACTTTTTATCCTGGGGTTCCTCGGGATTGAGTGTCGCCGGTGATGCGTAAAAAGCAAATACCTTTGTTGGTTTGCCACGATATTCCAGACCCTGATACATCAGTGATCTGACCGGAGACTTTTCGTCGATCCATTCAAATTCTGGCGATTTGCTGAGGGCCTGCAAATCCCAGGGTGTTGTTTCCGGCAACCGAGGATCAGGCTGGATAACATCTTCTGCCGCCATTAATCCAGTGGCAGTGATCAGAAATAGCATAAGAACTTTGGAGCTGTGAACGAGCTGCATGATCGTACCTGTCAAATATCAAATATGGGAAAAGTGTGTGAACCATGATTATCAATGACAGAATCGACAGACGCAAGCGTACGATTTCAGGAATAGGGGATGTGACCTGTGACAAAGCTCAGACTGGACGGTGTCTCGTTTTATTGTAACGTCTCCAAGACCATTTGGACCGGGTATAATGGATCGAGAGACGCTATGGTTAAATGCGATGTGCTTTAGAACAGCAGGCGATACAGGGCTGATCCGAAAACGATGGCGATTGTGATAATCGAACCGATGATGCTGACACCGACTGCCGCCGTACCCGCTTTGAAAGTGTTTTGAGACTCTGCAGGCAGATGTTTGCCGAGGATGCTCCAGATCGATTTTAAAACCTGGTTGAACATCTGGGCGCAGAGTACGGTTGTCATCGACAGAATCAGAATTGCCCAGTGTGTCGCAGACAATCCCAGTAATGTCGCAGCCGCAATGACAGCACTGCCGACGAAAAAGTGAATAAAGAATGTGCTGTCCAGCCTGATGCCAAATTTAATACCACTTTCGACATCAATCAGACGCTGTCTCCATTCGGAACGATATTTATCAGATTCCGCTGCAGATGTCGTTTGCCGTTGAAAAGGTTTGACTTGAGTATTCTGTGATTTGATCACTGTCCCGATTCCTATTGTGAAGCAGTGTTACCTAAAATTGAAGATAAATCAGCAGGCCCGCCACCAAAATTTCCGAACCGAGGCATGATGGTCAGACCGATACCGGCGTTTCCGGTACTCTGATTATAAGACATGCCCAGACTCGTGATAAAATCGGCACCCGTTCGAGTGAGCGAAAGTATCTGACCGCGATTGACATTTTCTCCCAGGTCATAAGCAGTACTGATGCCCGCACTCCATTTCTGGCTCATGACGTAATTCAGACCGGCTGATAAAATCTGGCTGTCCAGATCGGCGCCCCCTTTAATCTGTTGCAAAGCTACATTGACTGACAGACGATTCGTACGCTGACTGGTGAGTGATACATCCCAGAGCTGCTGTGCACCATCAAAGACATCATAGTAGGCATTAGCTGCCAGCGTGGTTCGATCTCCGAGGAACCATTGATAATGTCCACCCAGCAGTCCAAAGTCTTCGCCAAAGTTATCTCGATCTGCATCCGGGAAGTAAGACGCTTCCAGGTCCAGTGTCATCCAGTCCTTGGTACGCATGCGATCGGGAGGACCGGTTTTGGTCTGCAGTCGATGTCGCCATGCCATGCGAAGCACCTGCTGATCGTCAACCAGTTCATAATAAGGATCTGTGACACCGCGGCCGGCTCCCGTACGAACGGCATAAAAACGTGGATCAAACTGAGGTGGTAGAACTCCACCAAAGGTGTTGATCACCAGGCGTTCGCGGAACATTTCCTGAGCGTTGTCATCAAATTCATTGTACTGGGCGATCCCGGACAGGTTTTCGCTGGCATCGCTGAAAGAGTAATCTGCTTCCAGCACCATTTTATGTGCCAGTCCATTCAGATTGAAATAAGGATTATAAACATCCGGGAAGATACGCTCTGCCATAATACTGCCGCGCAGACCGGCAGAACCGTAGAGGCGGTCAATCTGTTGCTGTTGCAGACCCTGTTCCCAGTAAGCTGCTTCACCCATCACATACGGAGTCAGAATAACTGGCCCCAGGTTGAATGGCGCTTCCAGCTGGTTACGAGTCATCGCCACCAGCCCCTGTGAGTCGGCAATGAAGGGCAGGGGAGTGAAAACATCCTGTTGAGGATTATAAGGTGCAGAACCCGGCTTCAGTTTTCCATAACCGACTGAGGAATGCGAAGTCCAGTTCACCAGGTTTCCAAACAGTGGCTCACCCAGCAGGAACAGATCTGCTTTAGGCAGCCAGTCTGTTGTGTTTTCGTAGCCATTCAGTTTTGTTCTGCCAATGACCGACCAGGACCAGTTGTCCTGTTGCTGCTTGAGATGTAATAATGTTTCCACATCTTTACGGTTATTGAAATCGGATTGAAAATATTCCTGTTGAAAGTTCCTGTCCGAGAACAGGCCGGCTTCACTGCTCAACGTCATGCCGAATGGAGAAGTCTGTCGGTGCTGATGATTCAGGAAATAACGGTCTTTGGTTGAGGGAACAAGATCGCGGCGGTCCAGACCCAGGTTATCGGTACCACTGTCGTGGATGTAAAACGCTTCTGCGTTTCCGCTGAATATATTGTCAAAGCCAAACAGGTTGGCTCCCTGGTAATTGCCGGACTGTCCGATCCCGACGCCTCGATACGAATAGTAATCGACCTGACCTTCCCATTTCGTACCCTCTGGTCGTTCGAGCCCCAGCAGCTTGAACATATCCCATTCCGTTTCGACCTGGAAACCAAAGATGCGGTCGTTTCCGAATCGCAATCCGGTGATCGGGAAATAAATGTCTTCCGCCGGGCTGGAGACATACGGCAAGTAGAACAGTGGTACGTTACCAATCTCAAAAGTATTGTTGGAACTTGTCAACCAGGCACGTTTCTCAGGCATCGGTTGCCCCGTGATCGGGTCTAGTTCAGCAGAACCTGACCCCAGCCAGGGTGTCGTATAGCGGTCTTCGATAAAGACATCTGAAGATTGAATTTTGTAGCCTGGTTTTCCAAACTGGCTGCCTGTGGCCCATGCATTCTGTGCGAGGTATGCGCCTTTTGAGAGCTGACGAATCTGACTGGCCCTGACCCTGATATCTTCACCCAGTTCAGGAAGCCGGGTTTTCAGTTCTGCATCCAGCATCACGGCCCGTTCTTCCCGGGCGTCATAAAAAGCACGGTTCGCTTTGAGGAAATAGGTGCCCTGACGAATTTCGATGTTCCCTTCGAGATAAATTTCAAAGGGAGTTTCTTTAGACTGTCTGATTTCAGAATTGAAGTTCTGAGTATTCCGCCCGTCTGTCCAGATGATGATCCGGTCAGCGGACATATCAACCATTTCCAGGCCCTCCACGCCATCAATCAGAAGATTCACTCCCCCGGTAATCACCCAGATCTGTTCCGGGGGAACGGTGTGAGTCGACGGAAAACTCTGGACGTTGTAGGGGACCGCGCTGCGGGGGAAGAGTCGAATTCTACGAAAATCGGTAACGATTTCCTGTTCTGGAATCGGACTTAATTCAGGACCTTCAAGGGGAGGCTTCTCGACAATAAACTGGGCACGTTTCAGTTGATGATCGTGAGGTATTCCCCGTCTCTCGATGGCGCGATTCAAAACGGGGTCATCAGGTGCTGTTGTAATTCGGGCGGGGCGTCTGAAGTCCTGCTTCAGCCCGTTTTGTGTAACCAGGTTGACCAGCAGGCTGTTTTCTGTTTTGGATTCACCAGGCAGATCGACGCGCACTTCGCCTTCCATGTAAACCGAGATGCGATCGGTCTGTCGCGTTTTTCGATGCCAGATCACCATCTGTCTGGAGCGCAGAGTTGCCTCGCCCTGCTGGATGCGGCAGTTGCCTTTCAGAATCGAGACACTGACAAAATCTTCTTCCCACTGCTGCGAGTACTCTGCGGAGATGGCAATCGACTCTTTTTCCGAAGGTTCATATTCCGGTTCTTCATAGGATGCTTTCGGGGCGCCGAAGAAACTGGTCTGAGCAGGCGCAACCGTCACCGGTCCGCCAAGCAATGTTAAGAAAACAATTACCTGCCAGATGCGATGCGAAACATACCGGGGTACGGAATTGATCTCGCCCGACACGGGCACTCCTGAAGTGATAACCGGGTAGGTCAATCTTCTGTTGAAGGGAAATGCTAGGGAAAGGAATACGCTCTGGTGCTAAATTCAAAGTAGACAGAGTGTAACGAATTGAGGTCAGTTGACTTAACTCCGTCCACTGGACCGGGATAAATGGGCGCGGATTATAGGTCGATTTCTGAAAGAGTGTCAATAACAATCGCTGCTCCGAAACCGCTTGGCAAACCGTTATAAATCATTGTCTTATAACGTGTTGTGGCTTTCGTGTTCTCTTGGCTCAGTGGGTTTCCTGAATTTCAGAAAATCAGCAGATTTTGACCAGCCATAAACACTCAGCAAGGCGATTGCCGGCACCAGTGGTGCCCGCATTCTCATGTTGGTCCAATAGAAAAGATGGACCACCGTAAAGCTGACAATGAGCCAGAGAAATGGTTCCCAGGCTGGCTCTCTCTTCCAGATTAACAGCAGACACCCCCCCAAAGCGCCAGTCAGTATCAGAAAATAGTAACCTGTGACCCCCCAGCCTATCAGAGGCTTCGACTCGACCAGCGCACTGTTCAGCGGGCTGAAATTCCAGAAGCGTCTCAATCTGAGCAGACAGGACTGTACAAACAGGGAGGGCTGCGCTGCGATATTGGCCTTCGCCCGTTGATACATCCACTGATCACGTTCCTGCTCACTCTTCACAGGGGGAACTGTTGCCTCAAGATCACGCTCCAGGCTTTTCTGCCAGGCATCCAGGCTCTCGCCCGACCAGACCGTGCCCCAGGGTTGTTGAACCACTTCCTCATAGAACACCGGATTATTTCCCAGCAGCAACGTATATCCCCCATGGGTCGTTGTCAGAATCGGGGCGTGAAAAACCACGAGATTCCGTATCAGCCAGGGCGAGATCGCAATCAGAATTCCCGCTGACAGGTACGTCAGTTGACGCCATGCATGTCCTGTTGGCTGTGTTTTCAGGAAGCGTTTGAAGACGGTCGCACAAAGCCGCGTCAGGAACCAGAGCCCCAGGAAAGCGAGATAAGTCGGTCGGCACAGAATGGCCAGGCCCCAGACCAGACCGGTCGTGAATGTGATTGCAGACATATTCCTGGTCTCTGGCTGTGTTTGTTCTTCCGTCAACTGGTACACCAGCATGAAGAGCAACAGGCTGGAGAGAAACGCAGACAGCACTTCTGTCATTGAAAACGACGTATATTGCAGCAATACCGGATCGGTCGCCACTACCGCGGCAGCGACCAGCGCCCCGACGGGCATTTGCAATCGCAGACCGGTTTTCCATGTGAACCAGACGGTGAGCACCCCCAGCAGCACCTGCATCATCCCTACACCCAGACTCCCCGCATTCACATAATAGAGGGCTGCCAGCAGGCAGGGATATAAAGGTGGACGAAATGCCGTCGGCTTGATGTCCTGTCCCTCATCAGCCCGACTCGATGTGAAACCATGTCCCGCAGCCAGGTTCCGGGCAATTGCGATGTAGGCATCCCGGTCTTCCTGCAGCTGATCGCTCTGCAGCACCACCATCGTCAGACGCAGACCGCCAGCCAGAAGCAGAATCAGCAGCAGAGCGGTCGTTAAGAATCCGGGTTTTGTCACAAACATCAATCCCAAGAGGCGTAAACAGCGGTTCCAGAGTCTGTCTGCATGATTATTACGTTTTCCAGAGCAGGTACTTTGGTTCCCAAGGTTAAGCTGACACGACAGTTAACCACGGGGGCTGCATCAAGTATGCAGGTCTCGTACGTCAGAAACAAGGGGGCACTCCAGGACTGAGATGGGGTTTTGTAAGATTTCTAGCGACTGTAAGGACGGAGTGTGAGTGCGGCGCGGAATGATTCGGATATCTGGAAATATCGATGCTGATGGTTCTGAAGTATTCAGGTTGGAAAAAATCAACACGTTGTAAAAAACGGACACTTTGTAATGAAATCATGATTACTGTGAGCTATAGTTCGACAAGAGCAGATGGGTTGCGTGTGCATCGGAAGTATTCCTGTATCATAGCAATGGGCCGAATTGTTTCGTATTGAATGCCAGACAGGCAGCAGGATATGGTCTTTCCTTATGAGTAGTCACCCGCAGCGCTGGCTGGAATCATTCGTTGACAGACTCTACAAACTGCGCTGGATTCTCCTGCTGATATTTATGGCCCTCACCGGGCTGTCTATCTATCCCGCTTCTCAGCTCTCGTTTGAACAGTCGATCGAATCGCTCTACGCGAAAGATGATCCACACCTGCTTGATTACCTGGAAAGCAAACGCCTGTTCGGCGGCGATGAATTTGTCTTCGTCGCGTATACCACGCCTGACCTGCTTGAGCCAGAAGGGCTTCTTGAAGTTCGCCGATTCTCGCAGGATCTCAGTAAAGTTCCCGGCGTGAATGCGGAAGTCACCCAGAACCTCGCTGATGCGCTCTCGCCTCCCAAACTCAACTTCTTTCTCCGCGCCCTGATTAGAAGAAAACAGGATGAGATGACTGAACTCTTCCGCGGCGTACTGATCGGCGATGATAACCAGACGACCGCCATCGCACTCAGGCTGCTGCCCGAAGAGGATTCTCCGGTTTCCCGTGGAGAAACATTCCGTCGTATTCGTCAACTGGCTGAGGGACACACGCCTCAAGCCTACGTCGTCGGCGAGCCCGTGCAGGTGCACGATATGTTCCGCTACGTCGAAGAAGACGGCAACATCCTGTTCAAAGTATCGCTCAACCTGCTGGCGCTGGTTCTGTTTCTACTGTTCCGACGACTGCGGTGGGTCATGCTGCCGCTGCTGGTGGTGATCTGCTCGATTCTCTGGACCGAAGCGATCCTCGTACTGGGACACTTTCAACTCAGCATGGTCAGTTCCATGCTGAATTCACTGGTGACGATTATCGGCATCGCGACAGTGACACACGTTGCAGTCCATTTCCAGGAACTGCAGCGCAATAACGTCTCGCGACCACGGGCCATTCGCCAGACGATGGTCGAACTCCTGCCCGCAATATTCTGGACCTGCGCCACCACGGCCGCCGGCTTCGCATCACTGCTCTCCAGTGAAATCGCACCGGTTCGCAGCTTCGGGATTATGATGGCCTTAGGGACCATGATGGTTCTGATCGCAGCCACCGTTTTACTCCCCGGCGGAATTTCACTCGGTTCTCTCAGTGCACCCCTCAAACACTCTTCCGAGCAGGGGCTGGAACGCATCCTCAAAAAAGTCTGTCTGGGAACAGAGCATTATCCTCGACTGATTCTCTCGGGAACCGTTCTGTTCGTCCTGTTCGCCGCCGTAGGCTTCTCCCGCCTGAAAGTAGAAACCGATTTCAGCAAGAACTTTCGCGACTCCAGTGATATCGTGCAGGCACTCAATTTTGTGGAAACACGACTCGGAGGCGCTTCGACCTGGGAAGTCAATTTCCCGGCTCCTCCGAAACTGAACGAAGAGTATCTCGACCGGGTCCGTGCACTGGCCAGCGATCTGCAACAGGCCAATCCTCCAGGTAAGCAACAGTTGACCAAGGTGATTTCGATTACCGATACTCTGGATTTCATACCGAAAATCCCGTTCGCCTCTGATCCAATACAGTCCAAACTCGATTCCATCAAAAGCCTGCAGCCCGATTTTGAAAGCAGTCTGTATAATTCCGAGAAAGGGAGAATGCGAATTGTGCTTCGGGCACTGGAACGTCAGTCTGCAGAAGAAAAACTCTCTCTCATCGCTAAAGTCGATGCACTGGCTAAGAAACATTTTCCCGGTTCGAAGGTCACTGAAAAAACGGATGCTGCTGATGTGAAAACCGTCGAACCCGGTAAAGCCGCCGGCATCTTTATCCTGCTGGCGTATCTGATCGACAGCCTGCTGAACGATCAACTCTTCAGCTTTCTACTCGCGGGAACCAGCATTCTGGCAATGATGACGATTGCCTTTCGCAGTCTCAAAATCGGCATCATCTCCATGATTCCCAATCTGTTCCCCATCGTGCTGGTGGTCGGAGCGATGGGCTGGTTCAACCTGCCACTCAATATCGGCACCGCTATGATTGCCAGTGTTTCGATGGGGTTAACGACCGATTCCAGCATCCACTTTATCACGGGCTTTCTGCGAGAACGTTCGCGGGGCGCTTCGGTCGTTGATGCGATTCGGCGGACTCACCGCGGGGTGGGCCGGGCGATCATCTTTGCAACCTGCGCGCTGGTGGCCGGCTTCAGCGTGCTCACGCTTTCACACTTTATTCCGCTGATCTATTTCGGTGCCCTGGTCAGTGTTGCCATGCTCGGCGGGATGCTCGGATCGCTGGTCCTGCTGCCTATTCTCTTGCGGCTGTTTTATAAAGACAAAGTCGAATCAGCTGCGTAACGGCAGTGGCGTGTATTTTCTCTGGTCCATGCCCACATAGCGGGACAGTGGCTGGTACAGGTGATTATTCTCACTTTGCTCAACAATATGAGCCACCCAGCCAACCAGTCGTGAAACAGAGAAAATCGGAGTGAACAGGTCCGGCTCAAAACCCAGGTAATGCAACAGCCGACTTGCGTACCATTCTACCCGGGGATGGACCTTTTGAATTTTTCCCATGATCTCTTCAATGGTGTCAGCAGCGTTTTCCATCTCGTTCTGGCCCAATGCGTCTGCCAGCTGAACACAATACGATTTCAGAACCGCAGAACGGGGATCGCGGGGCTTGTGATGCGAGTTTTCAAATCCCAGCACACGGCGTCCCTTGGTAATTTCCTGACAAACCCATTCCTCGGCGTTGCCCGATTGTATTGCTTCCTGCAGGACATCCAGCACGCCCGTTCCGCAACTGCAGTGCAACTGGCCATTGATGGAACCGATGGCAGAGCAGATCGCAGAGTACAGCGGGCTACCCGTTGAAGCCACCACGCGCGCGGCAAATGTGGAAGGAGACAATCCGAAGTCGGCATAAATGATCAGGGCGGCATTAAATGCTTCTTCTTCCAGCTGCGAAGGTTCATCCCCTTTCAGCATACACCAGAAGCTGCCTGCATAAGAGTGATGAAAGTTCGGTTCGACCAGACGGGAACCACGCACCTGGTGATATCGATACGAAATCAACTGAGGCAGCATCGCCAGCAGGTATTGCGCATTGGAAACTTCCGACTGGAAGACCCCATATTCCATTTGCGGATCAAAGTGCGCCAGCAGGCTCACGCCACTGCGAATCACTTCCATCATGTCGATGTGGGGAGGGATTGCCTCGACCGCCGCCATCACAGGCTGAGGCAGGGAGCCTGTCTCAATCAGCAGAGTCTGAAAATCAGCCAGTTGTTCGTGGCTGGGCAACTCGCCGTGCAGCAGCAGGTAGGCAACTTCGATGAAGGCCGCTCCTCGCGCCAGTTCATCAATCGGGTAACCCCGATAAGTCAATCCTTCCTGAATCTGAGAGATCTCAGTTTCGGTAGCAACGATCCCGGATAAGCCGGGGCGATAAGGGTGACGTTCCATGTCTGGATCCTTCCGCACTTCCTGATTACGTTATAGAGAGGCAGTCCATTTCTGATCAGAGTATAACGCATCTGCCCCGCAGAATCGACATATGATACACAGCGATTTCTCTAAGAATAGGGAAATAATTTACAGGTCTTATTTCAGCCTTGACGTCACTTGGAACAGTGAACCGCTGGCAGAGAATTCAGGACTCTTCGGTTCCGGTAATCAATCGGCCTGCACCATCTGCCAGCAATGCTTTCGCGACCTTCACACCGATGTCTGCCGCTTCAGTAAGCGAACCGGTAACCGAAGCACAAATTCGTTCCACTCCATCCGCGCTCAGCACAACCGCTTCCAGGGTCAACTGGTCGACGGTCGTCTGGGACAGACTTCCAATCGGGGCATGACAGCCGGCTCTCAGGTGAGCCAGCAGGCTTCGTTCTGCCGTGGTCGCTGCCTGTGTGGGTGGATCGGACAACCCGGCCAGCAGTGCGGCGGTCTCCTCGTCGTCTGCACGACATTCGATTCCCAAGGCGCCCTGGCCGACAGCAGGATAAACCTCCGGAGGTTGTAGCAGCAGGGAAGCCCGTTGTTCAAGTAATTCAAGACGCACCATACCGGCTTCTGCCAGGCAGAGGGCATCGTATTCTCCCGCGTCCAGTTTTTTGAGACGGGTTTCCACATTGCCGCGTACTTCCAGCATCTGCAGATCACTTCGCTGATGCAGCAGCTGTGCGCGTCTCCGCAGACTGCCTGTGCCGATCCTCGCGTCGTCAGCCAGATCGGTAATGTGCTCCACCGCTTCCGATCCCTGCGGAAAAATCAGCACATCGTAGAGGGGCCCCCGTTCCGGGATGCCTGCCAACTGTAAACCGGGCGCCTGTTCTGTTGGCAGATCCTTTAAACTATGTACA
This sequence comes from Gimesia maris, assembly GCF_008298035.1. Taxonomy (NCBI): domain Bacteria; kingdom Pseudomonadati; phylum Planctomycetota; class Planctomycetia; order Planctomycetales; family Planctomycetaceae; genus Gimesia; species Gimesia maris. The sequence goes on along the minus strand of NZ_CP042910.1, from coordinate 7,036,635 downwards.
GCAAGATCTGCGCGACCATCCAGTACCGCTTTCTGTACTTCGCGGGTAAAGACACCCAGTCCGCCGAATTCTGAGAGTGGGGACGTCAGATCGCGGTCCCCTTCCGAAGTGATGTGTACAATTTCAATCGGACGTTCGCTGCTCTGCTTTTTCAGTAGATCCGAAACATAGTAAGCCTGCCACAGCGCCAGGTTGCTGGCACGGGTTGCAATCCGTAAAGGACGTTTTTCAGACGACTGGTCCATCACTCCACTTTCCACTATTACTCAAAACTAGGTACGATTGAAATCTCAGTCACCAGGCCGGTTGTGCAACCAGAGGCTCAGGTTACTTCGAATCCTCTGCTGGCTGGTTGGGGGGATCAGATTCCGAATCATTTGAATTTTCCGGCTTCTCTTCTGTGGTCGTATGATCGCTTTCAATCGTCGATGTCTGCGTGGTCGGAATCGGGGGGGCTATCTGGACTTTGAATCCCGCCAGCTTGCGGTCTCCCAGCAGACGTTTTCCCAGCTCTTCCCGCAGCAGTTCATCGGTAACCCGCTGTTGAGGCGGTACTAAAACCCCACACGACAGACAAAACTGGAAAGCCTGGTCCACGGTAATATTTAAATCGACGATTTCGCTTTTAGGCACACTCATGGTGTAGCCGGTTACCGGCATCGGGGATGTCGGGACCAGGATGGCCACCAGAGGCTCTCCTGCAGTCACCGTCATTTCCAGCATACTGTCGCCGGTGACAAAACCCAGCGACCAGATACCCCGCCTGGGATATTCGATCGCGACAACCCGACTGTAGTCCACGGTTCGTTCGCTGAAGAAAAAGTCGGTGACCTGCTTCACTGAAGAATACACATTACTCACTACAGGCAGTCTTGCCAGAACTCCCTGTTCGAATTTTATAACCATCCAGGCACCAATCCGCGCGGTGACGAATCGCCCCAGGAAATAGAGTGCCACAACTGTCAGTGCCACCGCCACGGCACTCAGGTGAAACAGACTCTTGAACCAGCGCGTGGTTGCCAGTTCCATATACAGGCCCATCGCCGTGGTCGGCATATCCGATTCTCGGATGCGTTTGGCAACTTCACGATAGTCGGCATACTTGACTGCTCGATCGCCAAACGGAACCCAGGCGTAAGACGCTATTTTATTTCGGTTGACCATTTGAGATCCGGCTGACTGTTCGATGGCTCTCACTGTGTCCACGTCAGCTCTGCTGATCAGATAATCTTTGCGACAGTATTCCAGGGGGGGGAGGTTTTCCATCTCTACAAAATTATCGCGGGGTTGTGAATCGTCTGTGAAGTAGGCAATACAGTATCTCACCGTGGTTGTCGTGGGCGTGATAATGTAATCGTTCACTATCCCGGCAACCCAGATCACGATGACCAGCGTCAGAATCGGAGGCAGACTGATGGCCAGCCCGCGCAGGAAGAAACGATGGTTTCTGCCAATCGCTTTTTTCTCCGCCTTCTTACCGGGGGTTTTTTCAGGTGGAGTGGTACTCGCATCCATCGAGGTACTTACCTTGTCTGTTGTATCCACGCTGACAGCAACCGTCTCGTGTGGAGATTTGATTTTCTAAAGTCATATACGCGGCGCTCTGGCTATGACTGCTACATTAATTTCGCTGGCACCTGCCTGCAGAAGGGCACGTGTCGCAGCATTCGCAGTTGATCCTGTCGTCATGACATCATCAACCAGTAATATACTTAAGTCTTTCACCCGACCGGGCCTACGGACTTGAAACGCGTCACGTAGATTTGTTCTCCGGTTCTGAGGAGATAAACTGGTCTGTGGAGGAGTCTTCTTTCGTTTGGCGAGTATATTCCCGCTGTATTTCGCTTGCAAGCGGTGTGACAGGGCCTCTGCAATGATACTGGCCGGATTATGAGTGCGACGCAGACGGGATGTCCAGTGCAACGGGACCGGAACAATCAGTTCTGTCCCCAGTTGTTCAAAGAATTCCTGATTCCGATAGAACAGCAGATTCGCCAGCCCCCCTCCCAGGTACGCGCCATGGTTCTGCTTCAGATTCAGAATAAATTCCTGCAATGCTCCTTCATATTTTCCCAGCGCGACTGCCCGCGCGAACCGGAATTTCTCACCCCGACAGTCTGTACAGCCTCCGGAAGTCTCCAGATGTGGGCCCACCGGCGCGCCGCAGCGCTGACAGGATCGGGAAAGAACGGGAACCAGTTCTTCAATCTGTTCCCCGCAATTCACGCCGGTACACACCGTTTCCATCCCACACAGCGAACAGCGGGGCGGATACAGGAAGTTGCGTCCCGTCTGCAGCCAGCGTGTTGAAAAATGCTGCAGTCGCTCAATCCCCGGATATTTCATGATTTCGCAGAGTCATCACTAGGATCAGATTGATTTTTCGGTATCCTCAAATACTGAATTTGATCGTATTTTATGATAGCGACTTTCGTTTCATTCTACTCAGTCAAATTGTTTCTGAAGACGCTGTAGTAAAACAAGTGGTTCATCAATCCTGAAGTGACAGGTGAGCAATGCCAGGCGAGCATACCAACGAGCGTGCGGACCAGTTCAGCCAACCTGTCATTCCAAGTCTGATAAGACCCAGGCATAGTCTAGGTGAGCCATGTCAGGAAATACAGATCCAATGTTCAGGCCAGGCCCGTTTTCTTAAAATACCAGTAGAGTTCGTCAGGATCGTCCGTGGGAGCCAGTCAGTCAGAAGTTGTCATCATCGGAGGCGGTCTGGCCGGACTGGCCTGTGCAGTCACACTCGCAGATCGCGAGATTCCTGTCTCCCTGTATGAGTCGCGTCCCCGTCTGGGAGGCCGCGCGAGTTCTTTCGCGGACAAACAGTCAGAACAACTCATCGATAACTGCCAGCATGTCAGCATGGGCTGCTGTTTTGAATTCAACCGGTTCTGTGAAACCGTGGGCATCGCCGATTCGTTCCAGCGCGCTGCAGAACTCTATTTCGTTGGCCCCGACTCAATCGGCCCCGATTCGAACGGCAGACAGTTCAAAGTCAATCGCTTCGCCGCCAACCCGCTGTTGCCGTCCCCCCTGCATCTGCTCCCCGCATTTGGCGGACTCTCTTATCTATCCTGGTCTGATAAGATCCAACTCGCCCGTGGCCTGAAACAGCTGGCGATCGCAATCATTGACCTTGAAAACGAACCCACCATCGCCGACTGGCTTGTCGCGCACGGCCAGTCTTCCGCTGTCATCAACCGCTTCTGGAATGTGGTTCTCGTCAGCGCGTTAAGTGAAAGCCTCGACCGCATCAGCCTTTCGCATGCCCGTAAAGTCTTCGTCGATGGCTTTCTCAGAGCCCGGGACAACTGGCAGGTGCTGATTCCCACCGTTCCTCTCGAACACCTGTATGGCACAGTGATACAGGACTACCTCAAACAGCGTGGCTCAAAAATCTCGCTGCAGACCGGAGTTGAAAACATTCGCATCGACGGGCAGCAGGTCACCGGCATCCAGTTACGCGACGGCAGCGAAATCGACTGCCCGCGGGTCGTGCTCGCGGTTCCTTACCAGCGCGTCTTCGATCTCCTGCCCGACGAATTTCCAGGTCGCGAAAAGTTAACCGGCATTCAACAACTTGAATCCGCTCCTATTACCAGCGTCCATCTCTGGTTCGATCGCGAGATCACCAGTCTGCCTCATGCGGTCTTCGTCGACACGCTCTCGCAGTGGATGTTCAATCGCAGTCGACTGATGCAGAATGCTTCTACTGAGTCCGGTTACTACTACCAGGTTGTCATCTCCGCCAGTCACAATCTGACAGGATCTGCCCGGCAGGGACGAACCCAGTCAGAGATCATCGGCGAAGTCGTGAGAGAACTGGCGATGATCTGGCCTGAAGCAAATGCTGCAGAACTGCTGCACAGCCGCATGGTTACCGAGCATCAGGCCGTCTTCTCCGTGAAACCCGGAGTGGAACAGCTCCGTCCGTCCCAGCATACTCAAGTCGAAGGGCTCTACCTGGCGGGAGACTGGACTTCGACCGGCTGGCCTGCCACCATGGAAGGCGCCGTTCGCAGTGGAATCCAGGCCGCCGAGTTCCTCCTCGCTGATCTGGACCGACCCGAAACCATTTTATTACCACCGGCTCAGTCGAGTTTTCTATCTAAAATTCTATTCAGACTGTAGACTCTCACGCATGGTTTTTCATTTCATCGTACCCACAAGTCAGACGAAACAGCAGAAACAGTCGGTTGCGCAGTTTGTTCGCATCGTCGTTCTGCTGATCGGCTTTACCATCTTCGGGACCGTGGGAATTCGCTGGATTGAAGGTGCCTCCTGGCTCAACAGCCTGTATATGATTGTCATCACGGCAACCACCGTCGGCTATGAAGATCCCGTTTCCCTCTCCGACAACGGCAAGCTGTTTATCATCTTTTACCTCATGTTTGGTCTGGGAATATTTACCTACTCTGTCTCCCAGCTTGGTCAATGGATCGTTCGACAGCAAATGAGTTCTATCCTGGAGAAACGTCGCATGCAGAAAGCAATCTCTAATCTGGACGGCCACTACATCGTATGTGGCATCGGTCGCATGGGGGCCTCCATCTGTGAATACCTCCACGAACGCGAAAAATCGTTCGTCGTCATCGATAAAGACGACGAACGTCTGCAGTTGACCTGCGAAGACAAAGGCTGGCTCTATATTCATGGCGACGCCACCGATGACTTTGTCCTGCAAAGCGCAGGGATCGAAAACGCCAAATCTCTTGCTGCCGCTCTCCCCAGCGACGCCGATAACGTGTATGTCGTCCTCACTGCCCGCATGCTCAATCCCGAATTCCAGATCATCGCCCGTGCCAGCGACGACAAAGCCGGCGATAAAATCCGACACGCCGGTGCCAATCGAGTCGTCAGTCCGTTTCGCAGTGGCGCCGTCAAAATTGCCCGCTTCATGATTCACCCCGCTGTCGAAGATTTTGTCGAAGTCGCCAGCAAACATGTTGGCGGGTTTGAAGTCGCCGACCTGCAGATCACTGACGCCAATCCTTACTGTAGCAAAAAGTTACACGAGACCGATTTCAGCACCAAAGGCATCATGGTCGTCGGCATCTGTCGACCCGGTCAGCAGCCCCAGATGCCACCGCCGAGTACATCCATCCTCAACGCCGGCGACAGCATCTTCGCACTCGGTTCTTCCGATGCCATCAATGCACTCATGGAAGAATTTAACGAGTACGAAGATGCATCGACATAACGCACACTGCTGAAAACCGGTCACTGCCACTGTAGAAATTGCACTTGACCCGCTCGCGCCACTGGCGATAAGCGTTGTTTCGGGTCGCGCGCGTGGCCAGTTTACAGTGCACCAGAACACGCGATACCTGTTCCTGATCTTCACTATAAAACAGCCCGTTTTTTCCAGATTTGCACTGCCTGAATCCACACCGGTTCGTGATGTATGCCTGCGGGTCGCCACACATCGCAGCCTTTCACCTCGGCACCGCCACTGATCACTCCAGCATCGGTTCCCTATCAACACAGTTCGCCACATCATTCCCATAATCCACTTGATAGCCTCACGCCCCTCCCTAAGATTGACACTCCCACATGAATTCAAACCTCCTGAAAAAGCAGCATGAGGTAACAAAACACAAATCAATCTCAAAGCAGCGGTTTCCATGATCAGTTCCCCTGAAAAATCTTTTGCGTGTGGTTTCGTGTTTTTCGTGGTCGTAAAAAAAACCTGACGAAATACAAAATTCACCACCAGGACCGACATCCGTGTTTCACCGTTCGCACACATAGGTAACAGTCGCTCAAACTTAGAAATAACGGCAACTTCGGGTGGTCCTGGCTGTAATCCAGGATTGCCACAGGTAACTGACGGTAAAAATGTTCGAACAATCGGCGAATGTCCGACCTGCTTCGCAGTAGAAGCAAACACAGGGGATTACCCTACGCCGATTCATCGCTTGTACTGTCAGTTTCCAGGCCTACCTGGTACGAAGCATGATAATAGAAGTACCCCCATCTCCTCAGATAAATATCCCGAACGACTGAAGACAGAGCAGAGGGTAACAGAAAACCGCCAGAGCAATCGCTCAATCCCGGTGCGTTCATCAGACCGGTCTTACAGTACGGGTGGAATCCATCTGTCCGCCCGCGTGGCGAATTTCAAACCAGTTTCACACCGCAATCGGAACCGATGGAAACCTTGAACTGGAATTATCTACCACGCAAAACACGAAACGACACGAAATTAAAAATGGGTAACCCCGGATGCAATCCGGGGCGAGCGCAGCGAGCAGGAGGTCGCAGCTCCCGCGTGCGAATAAGATCAGGGGTGATCCCAATCCCGGCACGCTCATCAGACAGTCATGGGCAGATACAAGGGCAGGATCCATCTATCCGCCCGTGTGGCGAATTTCAAACCAGTTTCACACCGCAATCGGAACCGATGGAAACCTTGAATTGGAATTATCTACCACGCAAAACACGAAACGACACGAAATTAAAAATGGGTGACCCCGGATGCAATCCGGGGCGAGCGCAGCGAGCAGGAGGTCGCAGCTCCCGCGTGCGAATAAGATCAGGGGTGATCCCAATCCCGGCACGATCATCAGACCGGTCTTACAGTACGGGCAGGCCCCATCTGTCCGCCCGCGTGGCGAATTTCAAACCAGTTTCACACCGCAATCGGAACTGATGGAAACCTTGAATTGGAATTATCTACCACGCAAAACACGAAACGACACGAAATTAAAAATGGGTGACCCCGGATGCAATCCGGGGCGAGCAGAGCGAGCAGGAGGTCGCAGCTGACGCATGCAAATTAGATCAGGGATGATCCCAATCCCGGCACGCTCATCAGACAGTCATGGGCAGATACAAGGGCAGGCCCCATCTATCCGCCCGCGCGGCGAATTTCAAACCAGTTTCACACCGCAATGGGAACTGATGGAAACCTCGAACTGGAATTATCTACCACGCAAAACACGAAACGACACGAAATAAAAATGGGTGACCCCGGATGCAATCCGGGGCGAGCAGAGCGAGCAGGAGGTCGCAGCCGACGAATGCAAATTAGATCAGGGGTGATCTCTCTTCACTGCGAGCGGGTGGGGTGCAATTCAACACCAGGGTTCGTGTTCACATTCACCAGACTCAAAACAGAGCCCGTTAACTCTCCGTACCCAGTTGCTCCATCGCTGCGGGCATGCGCTGGATATTACCTTCTCGGTCGACACAGGCAATCACGCTGTGTGCCACAGCGACACTCGCGCCGTCGCGAAACAGTTCATACTTGTGTTCCAGCTTGGCACCGGTCACTCTCTCCAGCGTGGTTCGCAGTGTCAGTACATCATCATAGCGGGCGGGCAGACGGTATTTGCATTCGATCTTTGCGACCACCAGCAGGTAACCTTTCTCTTCCATTTCGCGATAGTTGCCACCCTGCGAGCGGAAGAGTTCCGTGCGACCCATTTCAAAATACGTGAAGTAATTTCCATGATGCAGAAAACCCATCGCGTCCGTTTCGTTATAGCGGACGCGGATTTCTATCTCATGCGAGGCAGACATAGGACCGTATATTCCTTTATTGAATTCTAAGCAGACCGTCAGGAGCGAACCGGCGTGGGAGGAGTGACATCGTAGGTCCGGTGAGAATCGGAATCGCGGTCTTCATTCTGAGAATTATCAACGGCGATCTGATACAGTTTCCGACCTGCGTCTGTGGGGTAGGTCGTATCGATACAGGCCTGGCAGAGCGATGTTCCGGGCAGACCAACGGCGCGTGCGATCGATTCTTTCGGCAGATATTTCAGACTGTCGGCTCCAATGGCAGCAGCCATTGCTTTTTCCACTTCGGGGGTCATATCGCCCCCATCCAGGAACCGGGGAGCAAACAGTTCGTTGATCGTCGACATGTCGATTCCGTAAAAACAGGGACCGATAATCGGCGGACAGGCCACGCGCACGTGCACTTCTTTTGCGCGTCCCCGTTCTTTCAGCTGGCTGATCAGTGCTTTCATTGTGGTGGAACGCACAATGGTATCTTCCACCAGCAGCACACGTTTGCCTTCCAGAACTTCAGGCAGCGGCGTGTATTTCGCACGGACTTTGTCACTACGGTTCGCACCTTCGATAAACGTACGGCCGATATAACGGTTACGAATCAGTCCTTCCAGGCAGGGCACGCTTAAATGATAGGCCATACTGTCGGCAGCTGCTTTGGCCGTGTCGGGCACGGGAACCACGATTGTGTCATCGTCAATGGGCACGGTTTCCTGTTCGGCCAGCTCTTCACCCAGGCGTTTACGGGTGATGTAGACGCTCTGGTCATCCAGGGTACTGCAGACGTTCGCGAAATAAATCCATTCGAAAAAGCAGTGGGCTTTCTGTGTCGGCCTGGCATATTCGCGGATCGAGAGTTCGCCATCCTTGATGATGACCGCGGAACCGGGCGCCAGGCTTTCGATCTGGTCCTCATCAAATCCCATGTTTGCCAGCGCGACGCTCTCCGAGGCAGCCGCAAACAGCGAACCATCAAAGGCATAGCACAGCGGGCGAATGCCGACCGGATCCCGCGAGACAAACATGTTGCCCAGCGCGTCCAGAAAAACAATATTGTAGGCGCCGTCCAGTCGCTTGCTGAGTGTGCCCAGAATCTCGTGCAGCTCACCGGGGTTCTCTTTGGAAAGCTCCTGGGAAAGCAGATGCATCAGGATTTCGGTGTCGGTTTCCCGCGCCAGATGAAAGTCAGACTCGGTCAGGACTTCTTTACACAGGTCCTGGTAGTTCGCCAGCTGGCCGTTGAAGCCGAAGCTGAACCATTTGGATTTCTGAATGTGATGTCGTTCAAAGGGCTGAGCATAACTGCGGTCATCTTTACCACAGGTTGCATACCGCACATGTCCGATTGCGGCAGGTCCTTCATATTTCTTCATCAGCGCGTTGAACGTCTGCTGGTGATTCAACTGGAATACTTCGGTAACCGTGCCTACATCTTTATGGGTATCGATCAACTGGTTCCGGGCCGGGTTAAACGTGGTCATTCCTGCCGCCAGCTGACCGCGATTCTGGATATCCAGCAGCAGACGGGAAATGAGTTGTGAAGTTTTCTCAGGGGATCCCAGCGGGGCCAGCGGACTGGTTTCCCGGTTGGGGAGATGGTAGACAGCTGCAACGCCACATTCGTGGTATAGTTCCGACATAAAATGCCTTAGTTCGTCAATAAGGGTTTCAAAATCAGTGTGAACCGGGTGAACTATGCGGTAAATTGTTCCAGGACTGGCGAGAAGAGACAGACAAAATCAGGCGCTGACACGAAAAATGAGACGATTTCGGTAAAATCGCCCCTGTTTTCCTGCCAGACTCGCTCTGTCCTGTGTCTATGCTGCAGCCACTGACTTCTATATTATATAAATATTAAGAAATAGGGACCCGGTGGGGAGTGCCTCTTTGAAATTTTTTAGTGATTCCCGGAAAAAGTGCGGACTGTGAGTCGAACCAGACGTGAAATAATTGATACAGCGGAAACGCTGGTGATTAAAATTGGAACAAACGTTCTCTCTTGCGCGGACGATACACTCAATCCCGAGCGGATTGAATCGCTGGCAGAGCAGATCCACCGAATCAAGTTGACAGGTCGCAAAGTCGTGGTCGTCTCCAGTGGTGCCATCGGCGCAGGCATGGGATTGCTAGGTTTAAAAGAACGCCCCAAAGATCTGGGACACCTGCAGGCCTCCGCCGCCGTCGGGCAGGCCCATCTGATCCGCCGCTATGACCGCTGCCTGCAAAAGCACGGTTATCATGCGGCGCAACTGCTGGTGACAGCGAATGATTTCAAGCATCGTACGCGTTACCTCAATGTACGTAACACGATACACACTCTGTTCGAATACGGTGCTGTTCCCATCGTCAACGAAAATGACACCGTCAGTATCAAAGAGATCAAGTTCGGCGATAATGACCATCTCGCCGCCATGGTCACCAGCCTGGTCAAGAAACCATTGCTCGTAATTCTGTCCGTCGTTGACGGATTATATGACGGAGATCCGAAATCTCCGGACAGCGCCCGTATTTCGCAGGTCCAGGACTGGACACCTGAATTACTGGCTCTCGCCACCGATGACAGCAGTTCGCTGGGCACCGGGGGAATGAAATCCAAGCTGCAGGCGGTGCATTCCGCGACTGCAGTCGGAGAAAATGTCATTATCGCCAACGGCACACAGGAAGGAATTCTGGATCAGATTCTCAACGGTGAGGATGTCGGCACACTCTTTCTGGCGCAGGGGGCTTCTGTTTCTGCCTGGAAACGCTGGATCGGTTATACGATCCGACCTAAAGGCAAATTTCATCTGGACGAAGGCGCCACCAAAGCCATTCGTGAAGGCGGAAAATCTCTGCTGGCGATCGGCATCCGTTCGATTGATGGCACTTTTGAAAGTGGCGAAGCCGTCACGCTGGTCAGTCCCAGTGGGGAAGAATTCGCCCGCGGGCTGAGTAATTACAATTCGAATGATCTGGCAAAAATAGTGATGCGACGTTCGGATCAGATTGCCACCATACTGGGAGCCGTCCCGTACTCCGAAGTGATTCATCGGGATAATCTGGCGGTTCTGGAAAACCATCCTGCGCTGTAGGAACTGTAAAAGGACTGACACATGTGGTTTACTGAAACCGCGATCCCGCCGATGGTGATTTGCTCCGCGATTGCCGCGATCCTGTTTATACTATGGTACCAGCGGCGCCTGGGTAAATTTCTGATCGGCAGCCTGCTGATGGTCCTGGTGACGGTCGGGTTTTACGTGCTCGAACAGAGTATCGTCACACCACGTGAGCGTGTCGAAGCCGACCTCTATCAACTGATCGATGCCTTTCAGAAAAAAGAGCAGGAAACGACTCTGAGTTACATCAGCCCCCGGGCGAACCAGTTGCAGGATATGGTAAAACTGGCACTGACACTGGTGACGCTGAACGATGATCTCAGAATTACCGATGTCTCAACGCAAATGAAGTCGGAAGATTCTGTCGCGATCATTCACTTCCGCGCCAATGGAACCGCCATGTATGGAGGAGTTTCCGGCAAGCAGCCCACGCGCTGGGAACTGACCTGGCAGAAAATGGGAGGCGAGTGGAAGGTCACGGAAGCCACCCGTCTGAACCCGATTACCGGCGAACCATTACGTCCGTTTTCAGTTCGCTGACTAGAACGCAACCCATTTCCCCATCGCAACGATCCTGCTATTGAGCGTGTTCCCAATGGCCCGGGAGACGTTGCCGGAAAACGGGATCTGGTTGGTTTAGCTGGCTGCAGGAGTTGTGCTGCGGTATGTCCCGTCGGCCGGCTTTGTTTTGGCAGGCGGATTCATCAGCACGCGTTCAAAAAAAGCTTCCATCTCCGGATAGGTCTCACGACGATTCCTGGTGAAGACATCATGATTTGCTTCCGGATAACGATGGTACGTGATGTCTGCTGCGCCTGCTGCTTTCAAAGCGGCGACAAAACTGTCTGCCTGGGATACATCCACAGTCCGGTCTCCGGCTCCCTGGAATACCAGAAACGGGGGAGCCTGCTTATTAACATAGCTGATCGGCGATGCTATAATCGCCAGTTCCTCCAGACCGGTATCATTCGAGTGCAGCAACTTGAAAAGTGTTCGTTTGTTTCTGATTCCGCCGGGCCAGTTCACAAAATCGGCCGGGACCGCGGAGACACAGACGGCATTGAGCAGACTGGATTGATCCTGCCAGGGACCGTCACCTTCCAGCTTTTGCTCTTCGTCTACCAGTCCCAGCAGACTGACGAGATGAGCTCCTGCTGAATTGCCATATCCGCCAATGCGGTTGGGATCGACATTATATTTATCGGCATGTGCCCGCAACCAGCGAACAGCACACTTCACATCATGCAGGCACGCTGGGAACGGATCTTCATCCGCCAGACGATAATTGACGCTGATACAGACATAACCCAGGCTCGCATATTCGACCGGACCACTCCGAAAAATGCCACGGGCTTTGTCGCCGCTCGACCAGCCACCACCGTGCACAAAGATAATTGCAGGACGGGGGGGTTCACTCCGTTCACGAGGCATGACCAGGTCCAACTTCCAGGCGCGTCGGTTACCAGGCCGATACTCTATATCTTCCACGACCTTCAGGTCTTTAGGCAGCGGCGCGATGTTTGACAGTATCGGAGCCTCTTTTTTGGTCTGCTGGTTTTCAGCGGAACTCTTTTGCGGTTCCGGAATCAGGTACGTAACGAGACCCAGCAGAAACAGTCCGATCAAAATGCGGGATACAAAGCGTGGCATCATCAGCCCTCACTTGTGTTAATAGAAAATAGAAGCACTTGTGTAGGTCAATTAACCCTGATTAAGCTGGCTGGTTTCCCTGATCTTTTCATTATTTCAAAATAATCCCGGTGACCCTCTGCAAACTCGTGGCTGTTTTCTCCCCTCAAAATCACAAAAACAACCATCCCGGAACCCGCCTGGCGTCGTAGCAGAGTCAGGCAGAAATTCAGATCACGCTTGCTTTATTGTATTGAATACCGTTAAATTATATATAATCCTGACCCCGAGCCTGTTTCCCCGTTTTGAGTGAGCGCACCATCATGGCGACCGTTGTCACCCGACAGATTACCCACGGTTCCCGCAGACAGACGCTGGTACAACAGGTGCTCGGCAAGTTCTTTCAGGGGGAATACCAGCCCAATCAGCGCATGACGGTACAGGCTCTGGCTCGGGAATGGGATGTCAGCGCCACCCCAGTCCGCGAAGCACTGGTGGAACTTGCCGGCATCGGCATTGTGGAAATCTTTCCGAATCGCGGTGCCGTGCTCCGTAATTTCGGCGTGAAGGAACTGCACGAAATCTGTCAGGTCCGTCGCATCCTGGAAAGCGAAGCCACCCGCTGTGCCTGCGGTCACATCACGCCTAATGAACTGGCCCGGCTCGAACAGACCTTCCGCGAGCTGGCAGCAGCAAAACGAACCGTCGAGTGGTCCGAAACGACACAACAGTGGGACGACTATCTGCACGAACTCATTTATCGTTCCTGTGGCAGCGAGCGGCTGGTGCTGGAAATTAATCGCTATCGGGTACTCCATCAGACCTTAAGGCAGGTTCGCCACAGTAAACGACAGAATGACCAGGATTTCGAACATATGGAAGAAAATGCAGAGCACTTGCGCATCGTACAGGCATTGATCAAGGGCAACCCCGACAAAGCCGCCAAAGCCATGCACGAGCATCTGCAGCAGACTCCCGTCTGGCTGGAACGTGATCTGTTTCAGCGTCAGGAGTCCTGACCGGCAAACCACTTTTTCAGTGATTTTCTTTTCTAGTATACGACAGCAAAACTTGAAGGACTGGCTCTGTGACTCAATTTCCTCTCGCTCGATTTTGTCTGATCACCCTGTTTTTGACAGTCCTCGGCCTGCTGGTTACGGCGGCTGAACCCACCCCGGACTCAACAGCCAAGGTCAATTTCGAAAAAGAAATCGCCCCGCTGCTCGTCCATCACTGCATCCGCTGCCACAATCCGGGTAATGAAAAAGGGGATCTCTCCCTGGCCACGTTGCAGTCAATCAAAGACGCAGGTTACCTGACGCCGGGCAAGCCTGAGGAAAGCTATCTGCTGGACGTGATTCACACCAGCGCCGATACCGGCAAGGCCGCCATGCCGAAAGAAGGGCCGCCTCTCAAGAAAGCACAAATTGCGTTGCTCACCCGCTGGATCAAAGAAGGTGCCGCCTGGCCCGCCGGTCTCACGCTTCAGGAAAAATCCAAGGCGGATCTCAGCTGGTGGTCCCTGCAACCCCTGGCAGAGGCAGCTCCCCCCGAAGACAAAGACGCACCCGCCAACTGGCAGACCAGCCCCATCGACCGGTTCATCTTCGCGAAACTGAAAGAGAAGAATCTCAAACCAGCACCGCGCGCCACAAAACGAGAACTGATCAGGCGGGCCACCTATAATCTGACGGGCCTGCCTCCCACGCCGGAAGAGGTTGCCGCCTTCGAAAAAGATCAGTCACCGGACGCATACGAACGGCTCATTGATCGCCTGCTTGATTCCCCCCGTTACGGCGAACACTGGGGCCGCCACTGGCTGGATGTCGTTCGTTTCGGCGAGAGTAATGGTTTTGAACGCAACGTGATTATCGACAATGCCTGGCCCTTCCGCGATTATGTCATCCGTTCGTTCAACGAAGACAAACCCTTTGATCAACTGGTGATCGAACATCTGGCCGGCGATGTGATTGGAAAAAATGACCCCGATGTCGTCGTCGGTAGCACATTCCTCGTCTGTGGTCCTTACGATAACGTAGGCAACCAGGACCCGGTGCAGGCCGCCCAGATTCGTGCCAACACGATTGACGACATGATCCGTACCACAGGCGAAGCCTTCCTCGGACTGACGGTCGGCTGCAGTCGCTGTCACAATCATAAATTTGATCCTATCAAACAGCAGGATTATTACAGCCTGTACGCTACATTCGCTGGTGTCCGGCATGGCAGCCGCGTGATTGCCGATCCCCAGGACCGGCAGGCACAAACCCAGAAACGCCAGCCACTGCAAAAAGAAAAAGCAGAACTGCTGAAACAGAAAAGCGCAATTGAAAACACCATACAGCAGCGGGCAGAGCAGAAATCCGCCGCGTACGAAAAAGAGTGGACCCGAGAACCAGCGAAACGAACGGGAGTAGAAGAAACGTTCCCGCCCGTCACAGCAAAATATGTGAGACTCACTTCGCAGGGGCTCGATACCAACCCCCGCGCCATGACCGGATATCGCGTCGATGAATTTGAAGTCTGGACCGCCGGCGATACGCCGCAGAATGTTGCGCTCGCAAGGAACGGCGGCAAAGCGAGCGGCGCGAACAGTCGCGTCGCCGGCGACTTTGCCGGAGCCTACGATGTTGGCTTGACCATTGACGGAAAAATCGGTGCCTGCTGGATCGCCGGCAGCCCCGATCTGACCATCGAACTCAAAACGCCACAGACCATCAATCGGATCGTCTTCTCCAGTGACCGCTCCGGCACCGCCATGAGCAACTATAAAGCCACCTTCCTGGCGGAATACAAACTCGAAGTTTCGACCGACGGTAAAACCTGGCAGGAAGTCGCCTCATCCCATAACCGCAAACCCGTCAGCTCCTCTCACCGCCGCAAACGGTTTTACGATCTGGAAGTGACAGTAGAAGAACGCAGTCAGCTCAATGAGTTCAATAAAAAGATAAGAGAAGTCGATCGCCAGCTGGCCGCCATTCCCGATCCCCCTTCCTGGTGGGTGGGGCATCACAGTCAGGTCAATGGTCCCTTCCACATCTTCGTCGGCGGCAATCCGCAGCGCAAAGGGGAAACCGTCGTTCCCGCCAGCATGACCACACTCAATAAAGTGACTGAAGGGTACAAGCTCGATGCCAACAGCCCGCAAGGACAGCGTCGCCTGGAACTGGCCCGTTGGATCGTTTCCAAAGACAACCCGCTCACGCCGCGCGTACTCGCGAATCGACTCTGGTATTACCATTTCGGAACCGGTATTGTCTCCACACCCAGCGACTTCGGCTACATGGGCACAAAACCCAGTCATCCCGAACTGCTCGACTGGCTGGCCCTTCAGATTCAGAAGAACGACTGGCGGCTCAAAGACATTCAGAAACAGATCATGCTCTCGCAAGCGTATCAGCAGGCCAGTACCTTCCGCGAAGACGCCGCCCGCATCGATTCCGATTCGCGCCTGCTCTGGCGGTACCCGCCCCGTCGTCTGTCGGGGGAAGAAATTCGCGACACCCTGTTATCCGTCACCGGAAAACTGAACCTCAAAATGGGTGGTCCCGGCTTTCGTTTATATGAATATCTGCAGGACAACGTCGCCACCTACGTACCTCTCGAAGAGTTCGGCCCGGAAACCTACCGCCGTGCCGTCTATCATCAGAATGCCCGTGCCGCCCGCGTCGATCTGTTAACAGATTTCGACTGTCCCGATAATGCCTTCGCCGCACCCCGACGCAATACCACCACCACGCCGCTTCAGGCGCTGACACTCATGAACCATCAATTTACACTCGATCTCTCCCGCTTTCTCGCCGCACGGCTCAGGCAGGATGCGGGCACGGAACACGTCGATCAGCAGATTGTTCGCGCGTTCCAGTTACTCTATTCACGTGCTCCTCGATCTGAAGAACAACAGGCCGCCCGCGCACTCATTGCCGCCAGTGACCTGGAAGCCCTGTGTCGGGCCATGATTAATTCCAACGAACTGATTTATCTCGATTGAACTGGTGAACCTTATGTTGAATCCGTTTGAACAATTCACGACGCGACGTCTGTTGCAGCAGGTGCATTCCCGCCGTTCGTTTTTTTCCAGCGTCTATACAGGCATGGCCGGTCTCGGACTGACGAACCTGCTTCTCAACGATCTGTCAGCCGCGAATGCCAAACCGGGGAATACAAAACAGAACAAAGACTGGCAGCCCGGCGTCGATGAAACACATTTCCCGCCAAAAGCCAAACGGGTCCTGCAGATCTTCTGCCCCGGCGCCGCCTCGCACATGGATTTGTGGGAACACAAACCCAGCCTGGAAAAGTATCACGGCAAGCCGCTGCCCGGCGAAGAGAACTTCGTCAGCTTTCAGGGGAAAAACGGCAACCTCATGAAAAGTCCCTGGGCGTTCAAACCCCGGGGAGAGACGGGCAAAATGTGTACGACCATGCTGCCTCACATGTCTCGCCACGTCGATGACATCGCCTTCATTCATTCGATGACCACCAAAACCAACACGCATGGTCCCGGTTGTGTGTTCATGAATACCGGCCACGATACCGAAGGCTATCCCAGCGCAGGTGCCTGGCTCGGTTATGCACTCGGCAGTGAAAATGAAAACCTGCCCGCCTACATCGCCATTCCCGATATCCGCGGCGAACCCCCTAACGGCAAAGCCAACTGGAGCAACGGCTTCCTCCCCGCCCAGCATCAGGCGATCGTGATGAACGCGCAGTCTCCCATTCGCAATCTGAAAATTCCCGAGGGGATTTCTCCCAAAGAAGAGAAAGCCACGCGTGAGTTCTTAAAGTTCCTCGATCAGAAACACGCCGAACAGAGGCCGGGCAACACCGATCTGCAGGCGCGCATCGAAGCCTACGAACTTGCAGCCCGCATGCAGCTGTCGGCACCAGAAGTTTCGAATCTCGCTTCCGAGCCCAAATCCATCCACGAACAGTACGGCACGGGAGACCCGAATAAGCTGAAAGCGGCTTACGCGCGCAACTGTCTGCTCGCGCGACGGTTCCTGGAGCGGGGCGTGCGCTATCTGAACTTATACTGTTCCTCGCGGGCATCAGGCGTGGATGGCCTGTTGAACTGGGACGCACACAAGACCCTCAAAGCCGACTACGAACGGCACTGTCCCATCTTCGATCAACCGACGGCGGCGCTGCTCACCGATTTAAAGCAGCGCGGGCTCCTCGACGAAACGCTGGTCCTCTGGACGACTGAATTCGGTCGCATGCCCACACATCAGTCGGGGACGCTCGGCCGCGATCACAATCCGGACGGCTTCACCTGCTGGATGATGGGCGCCGGTATTAAAGGGGGCACCAGCTATGGTGCCACTGACGAATTCGGTCGCCGGGCCGAGCTCAATCCGACCACCGTCTGGGATTTCTACGCGACCGCGTTGCATCTGCTCGGTTTCCAGCATGATAAGCTGACATACTATAATAATGGTCTCGATCGTCGCCTGACTGACGTTCATGGAAATTTGATTAAAGAAATCCTCGCTTAATGCTGATGATGGTTTAAATATCTGCTTGCATTACCAGAGGTTACATATTTTTAGAAGAGAGCATAGAGAACCATTGACGGCTTCTCCCTGTCTCTCTAAACTGTGCCTCTGATTAAGTTGCGGGGCGTAGCTCAGCTTGGCTAGAGCGCTGCGTTTGGGACGCAGAGGTCGCACGTTCGAATCGTGTCGCCCCGACTTTTAAGTTGTTATATAATAAAGGCTTACGGACTTGATTTAAGGTCCGTAAGCCTTTGTTTTTCCAGATGTGATTCGTTCGCCTCCTGGCAACCTGAAGTTGCCTCTCTTGCCCCCTGAACCTCAGGTGTGGGCAGATTTCTATTTATCCTCCCCTGAAATCGCATGGGAGGGTGCTTTCTATGTTGTTCAACGAGACTCCGGTGCAACCGATTGTTGTCAGGTGTTTCCCTGTGATGTTTCTTCTGACAGGTTCTTCAGCAGACCAAGTATTTCCAGTGACCGGTCCACATGCTGCTGTTTAGTTCCGACGTAAGCGATATCGTCCATCAGGTCGCCGATCATGACTGCGATTCCTGCCATCGGGTCTGCAGCGTACCGTTTCTTTTTCATTGAATTCGACATACGGGTAAGGCGTGCGAGCCACGTGGGAAAATCCGGTTCTCCTTTTCCGTTGATCGTCCTGCGGCTCCATCTGGCAAACCACTCGAAGAACCGAATCAACTTTGGTTTCGCGTTGCGTATCGTCAAAAGCGACAGGGCGGAATCCGTAATCGCGTCAATGTTCGTAAAGAATTGCCGATCCAGTTCATCGAGATAGGCTTCATCGATTTCGTCTGCTTCGTTCACTGACACTTGCCCCCATCACTTATAAAGAACCAGTCATACAACCAGTTCCTTTACTCTTCTTGACAATATCCAAGACAGTCGTTGACCCCTTTATTCCTTTATCTGTCGGAAAAATATTAACACACAAATTCAAACACAAATCTTATCCGGAAAAAAGCCAAGAACACAACCGGAATCAGAGTGTAGCCCATTCCGCTTTCTGCGTCGTCTGATCTAGAAATCATAACAATAAGCAAAAGTGGCCCAGACAGACCACCTGCGAGTGAATACTTGATCGTACTCAAGAGGGCGTCTCCAAACAGTAGAACAAGGGACACGTGAGTCAGACCAAAATAATGCGCCAGCTAAACCGGTATATTTTTCGGAATCCATAAATCGTATGAGTTTCACGAACAGAATCACTCACTTCGTCTCGTTCCAGTCTATCTTGCAGTTCGGCAACGCTCGCTGGAGTTTATTGATATCTTCGTCGGCAACCGCTGAGCCGCGGAGGTCCAACTCCCGGAGACTGGCAAGCCCGGCCAGGTGATTCAGGCCGGCGCTGGAAATCTGCGTGTTGGAAATCCGTAGTGTTCGCAAATCTTCGAACCCCCCGAGGCTCGCCAGGCCTTCGTCCGTCAATGCGATTCCGTCCAGATCTAAGTAAGCCTGAACTCGAACGGTTCCGAAGAGTTTCAACAGTTCTCCTGTAACCGCAGGACTGCTCAACTTCAACTGAAACCCATGCGCGTTTTCGAGCTTCCACACCCACCCTCCTGGGAACGCGATCTGCATGGAATCTGACGACGCGATCAATTCCAGTACACCACGAGGGGATACTTGCGTGCCGCGGAGATTGACGGAATGCAGCTCAGGCAGCCCCTTTAGGTGCTCCAGGGTTGCATCGGTCACTTCGGTACCGCTCAGGTTCAACGAATAGAGACGTGTTGCACCCCGCAGGTACTCGATGCCGGCATCCGTGACCTTGGAGCGACTGAGCCAGAGACCGCTAACCTTGTTCCAGTAGTTGAAGTCTCGCAGAATCTGATCGGTGACCGCACTGTGACCAAGACTCTCGAATCCGGTGTCGCGAAACTCCACCATGGAAATCTCATCGCCCGCCGCAATTGTGGTGAACGCCCTGAGTGTCTCGGGGTCGAGGTTGTGACTCAAGGAATGAGAAGTGATGGGACCGGCCGTGTTCACGAACGGCCCTCGGCGGCGCGCACTGGAAATGCTCGGCAGCGATTCGTGGTTGACGGTAGAGCTCATGGTGTCGGCCGCGAGGTCGCGGGGCTCGGTCCAGAAGATAACCGAGTCGGCAATCTCAGCCACAAGAATGGTGTTGTCACGCCCGTCACGAAAGTCCTCATATGACGTCGGCTGGTCGAACGGGAACGCGGTGTCCTTCCCAACAATGACAACGTAGTTCGTCATCGAGTCCGATTCTGGCTCGCTGGGACAATGGTAGGTCTCGGGCATCTTGTGGGCCAGGCGAATGTTGTTCGGCCCATTCCATGGCTCGTCGAAACTGTAAGCATCGTAGAGCTGTTGTTCATCTATGTACGGTAGGATGAGAACCCGCCAACTGTGAATAGGTGTGCCATCCTCGTCAGCCAGGAAGGCGGGTGGGAAGTGGCCGTGGACTGCATGATAGTTGTGCATCGCGAGGTGCAACTTGCCCACGGGCCAACTGCAACTGGAGTGAAGTGCCGCTTGGCGCGCGATGTCAACAGAGTGCCACAGGACGCCGACAAGCACTGCGAGTCCTATGCCGATGATGACGATCACGATCCAATGCACACGCCGGGAATCCTCACGGCCGGTCTTTTCGGTTCGTTTCGGTGCGGCCACGTCAGTAGATCCTCTCTTACTTTCGTTCTGCTCGCAGGCTGAACTGATACCAACGGCATCTGGCTCTCGGTTCTGCCATGATTTCTCTCATGGGGCAACTCAGTTTCTATGGAAGACTGATTCTTGAAAAGGTTCCGTTGTATTTATACAGCTCAATTTTCACGACTCTTCGACACATTGTACCATCAAGACAGCACTTGCAATATCTGGAGGGCAAATTCATCAGGGCGGCTCAGAAATTCCGTTTCCCGAGTTGTGCAAACAATGGTCGCCTTGGCAAAACGGTTACGCGGAAAGTTTCAATAGTCGTTTCCGGGATGAATGACGTTTCGTGGGCGTATTCGCCTCCATTTTAATTATCCAGAAACCTGAATTGTATATCAATTTCTGGCTTCGGTTAAAGGGAGCATATCAGCGAACGTTTTCACGAACAGAATCACTCAAGACGGTTAGTCCTGGCACCAATTGTTATCTATGGCTTGCTCTTTCCGCGGCCAGTTGTGGAGCAAGAAAAGGTCTTCATCGGCAAAGTAGTAAGGACCAGCCCGGGTTGAACAGCGTCAAATGTCGAAGTTCTCCGACAGTCGTTTCAGCCCGATAATGGCACGGTTCAACGGGACAGTGAAGGATTTACAATTTGTAATCGCGTGCTGCCGTCTTCCGTGAATACGACATTGTTATCCGTCGCTTGCTGGCAGTTCCCGCAGGACAATTGCGTGAAAGAACGTTAGTAGATCGTCTTTGTCGAACCGTCCCGTGATCTGTACTTCCTTAGCGATTGTCGATCGAATAGTTGGAGCATTAATAACCTTGCCGTTGAGTAAAATGGCGAGCTTCTTGTTCTGATTTTTTGAGGTTGTTTCTTTCATCACCTTTGCGCCATCCTCGGTCAAGGTTAGCCCAACCGACGGATTCCCGTTCAGATCTTTGTAGAACGACACTTTTTCGATGTGGCCACCGTGCAGTGAAACTTCGTTGGAGACGAATACCGTCTTGTCGCTGCCACGAACTTCCATCTTCTGCCACCCGGTCGTTTCGGTGTCGTCCGCCAGTCGAAACTCCAGCTGCGGTGCCGACTCTTGAGCGTGGAGTTGTTCGCCAGGATAAAGCAGGAATGACACGAGAACGGCAAATAGAGCAATCGTTTTCAACATGAGTATCTCGCAAAAGTAGAGATCTAGAGACGGATAACTATTGATCAACAGAATTAGATTCATTCTAAACCGATCAGGAATTGTGTCAATTATCAATTGACACATCAGGAAAAGCAATTACAAATGAAATGATTGAGGGAAGACTGAAATGACAGCAGATGTTGATCCACTCCTCTCCGTCAGGATCATCCAGCATGACAACTTCCTTCATCGATCCCCCCAAACTACTTGATCAAAGTGATGCAAAACCATTTGGTGGTGCTTTTTAGTACTACAGCGCCTGTTTACGTTTTCTAGTGCGTCTTCGTAGTTCTTTTTTTCTTCTTTGTTCGTGGCAGTGTTTTGCGATCTGGTTGCGGGCGATTCGCCATTGACTCCATTCGACGAGTACTGCCGGGGTCCAGTCTCTTGTATATAGCAGATGCCTGAGAATGTTACGGACTTCCGGAACAGTCAGGCCCGGATGTTTTTTTCCCAGCCGCTGTTTCTGCAAGGTTAAAAACAGTAACGCCAGCATAGACAGGCAGGTGTGATGGTGCCAACCGATCCAGCCGCGCGTTTCGTATTCATCCAGCCCACATTCGCCTTTACCACTCTGAAAGTTCTTTTCAATGCACCAGCGGCTGCCACCGACTTCCGCTAACTTCTTCAGGGGAATCTCAGCGGGTGCATTGGAGCGTTGATATTTTAATTCCGAATCTTGTCCCACAGAACGGCGAACAAGCAGCCGTTCCCGCCGATCAGTCGGACGCGACTGTTCGGAAAACCAGACTGTGATTTCTGCATATTCGTAGAGGCGTGGTCCCTGACTTCCTTCCGCAACACTCATCCGTTTCCAGGCAGACGCAGGAAGATTCGCCACCACTTCATCGACGCGCCGGGGTTTCTTCAGGGGCTTGGCGTTCTTTGTGGGACGGCCCCCTCGGCGCGTTGTCTGGCCAACGAGCCGCAACGAGTTTTGCTTCGGATGTGGGTGACGCGAGGATAAGATCCAGCAGTTTCTGGCGATAGTTGGGTGACAATGATTCTTGATTTTGGCGAGAGACCCAAATCCGCACTTCCGGCCATGGGACAGAATCGATGTTTTGACTCGCAAATTGGGAGTATTCAGTTGATTGATTGGTGATAAGCATCCATGCAAGTTGGAAACGCAAGCCTGATTCAAGGTTACTTTTGTATGCGGCGAACAAATCGATGCCGAATTCTTCCGCTCGATCATGTGCGGCATTCTTTTGTTCCTCGTGTGGCTCGCTGATCATTGAAGTGCTGAAGCCGACAAGATGCAGATCTCGCAGGAATTGGGCCTTGCGGTATTCAGCGTATGCGTACCAACCGAGGAAACACGCAACGGCGGCGAGCAGTGGAACGATGATGAGCAGTCGTCTTCGGTGGTGAATCATGAGAGTACGTTGGTCAGCCCGCCAATGTTTGAGATCACTGAGTGCCCGCGATCGATGATCAATTCAAAAAACGCGCACCAGCGGGCACTTCGGTGCATCGATATGTTATCCGCCGTTTCATTGTCATCCAAGTGTATTGAAGCCGCCACATTCCCGAAGGAACTGGACGAATTGTAGCAGCCAATCTCGGTCCGCACTGTAATTCTTGGCGAGATCATCGCGATGAAATGTTCCATCATCTCGTTCTGACGTCGTTTTTCCATCCAGACCGATTCGAGACCCCTCGTCCAGGTCCTTCAGGAAATTGTTTTCGAACCAATCCGCAAGTTTTAGGCAACTGTCCATTTTCGCAAACACCATTCTGTCACCGAAAATCTCAACATCGGGTTCGAGAATGTTGCTCTCCTGAATTAACGGGACTGTCGCACCCCACCGCCAAGAATTTACGGTTAGATCCTCAATATCATTCTCAGCGCAAAGCCAGTAACCCATTTGTATTCTGCTTTGAATTCCCTCAAAGGCGGATAACGACAAAGCTCAGTTGCCCGCTCGCCTGAGCAGGGTTGAAGGCCAGTATACCGCGACCGAAGCGAACGAGCCAAAACAACCAAGAACCTGTGGGTCAACTGCAGCGACTGGTTAGCTGCCTGCAGTTGCGATGGTCATTTTTCTGGTTTGTCTGCTTGAATCCATTCTTTCAAATCTAATACGCTCTTGTTCTTTTTTTTCCTGGCTTGACGTAGAGGTTGTAGCGGACCATGAGCACGTTGGCACTCGCGTGGATCGCTCGCCATTCCGCGTCGAGCTTCTTTGGCTTGAATTCAAAGGATTTCTCGAAAATCTCGATGAATTGACGGATGATTTTCTTCTTCACGACTTCCCTCTTTCGGTGTCCTGCTCTCGCCATCCTTATTGCAGCTAACTATTGATAGGCAGAATTTGATTCTGCCTATCTCTATCAGGATTTCTGTCTATTATCAACTCACACTATATGATCTTGCATTCACAATCAGAATTATTCAGGGAAGACCAACATGACAGCGGATGTTGATCCTCTCCTCTCTATCAGGATCATGTAACATGACAGCTGCCACTCATCGATCGCCCATACTCCTTAAACTAACCGGCGCGACTTTGCGGTGTTTGCTTCGTGCACCGGTTGCATCAACTTTTGCAGTTTGAAGGTCGATGTGAACTCGCTTCAGTGAAACGAACGACGCGTCAAACCAACCAAAAGTGATTTCCGAGAAAACGTCTGGCATCTCAGGACACTTGTAGTGTCCATTTTATTATTCGTTTTAGTGAAAGTCTACTAAATTACTCAATACTCATCGTGATCTGCCCAGGGTGAATTCGTGATTGTCGTGTTCGAAATCAAAATCACTTATTCCCGTCAGTCGTGACAAAAACCGGAGCAGCTTTGAACGTCGCTACAGCACCGGCACGCGAGTGCCTGGGCAGCGGGGGGCGCACTGTGAAAATGGCTACATTGAATCCTGTAACAGAAAACTGAGAGTTGAATTGATCAATGGGGAAGTCTTCGATACGTTATAGGAAGCCAAAGTGCTGATCGAACGCTGGAGAAGTGATTACTATTCCATCTGGACGCACAGTTCATTGGTTAAAGTGATATTTCAATAGACCAATCGCCTGGGAGATGCTTGCATGCGTTATCGTTATTGTCGGTTCTACTGCCTGATTCTTGTGGCCCTGGTCTGTCTAAATACTCTGACTTTGGCTCAAGCAGCCAATGCTCAACGTCATGTGGTCATCATCAGCATTGACGGGTTAGCAGCTTATCTTGTTGATGATCCTAAAGTCCCATTGCCAACGATTCGTCGACTCGCGCGCGAAGGTTGTATCGTTGATGGCGGAATGAAAGTTTCTGATCCTTCTGTCACCTGGCCCAACCACACAACTCTGGTGACAGGCATGAAACCCGGTCGACATGGTGTCCTTGCAAATGGTGTTCTGGTGCGTGGCGGAATTGGAGTGCCAGTAAAGATTGATTCACATCGCGACCAGAGTGATCTTGTGAAAGTTCCCACCGTGGTGGATGTGGCTCATGCTGCAGGGTTGAGAACCGCTGAAGTGAACTGGCCATGTACGCGCAATTCAAAGTCGCTCGATGACCAGTTTCCTGATGTGCCCAACGCTCTTGATTTCACAACGCCGCGATTAAGAACCGAACTGATTGAAAAGGGGCTCTTGAAGGACGAGACACACGCCTCTTTTCGGAAAGCCAGCATCGTTGGATTGGATTATGTCTGGACTGAAGCAGCGTGTCACTTAATTCGTGAACGAAAACCACATCTGATGCTTATCCATCTGCTGAATAATGATGCGACCCATCACAGGCGGGGGCCACAGTCACAAGCGGGCTACACCGCCAACGCATATGCAGACATGTGTGTGTCTCGAATTATAGACGCGATCGATGATGCTGGCATTCGTGAAAAGACGACGATTATTCTGGTGGCTGATCATGGTTTTACGCTCACACCCAAAGCAATTCGGCCCAACGTTTTACTGCGAGAGGCTGGTTTACTGAAGGTCGAAGCGGGAAAGCTGACGCAGGCACAGGTGCATGTCATTCCAGAAGGTGGCATTGGTCTTGTTTACTGCACTAATCCAGCTGAGGCTGCTCGGGCAGCTGCTGATTTCAAGAAAATGTTCGTTGGAAAAGAAGGCGTTGCCGACGTTCTCTTGCCTGATCGCTTTGACGAAGTCGGATTCCCGCACCCGCGTGAATACAACCAGGTACCCGACGCCATTTTGATCGCGAAAGATGGATATGCAGTCTCAGGTTCCGTGACGGGAGATACGCTTGTCACCACATATGAAGAAGCGCGAACGTCGCTTGGCTCTCATGGATTTCTGGCAAAACTTCCGAAGATGAACGCCATGTGCATCCTGTCCGGTGCTGGCATCCGAACAGGAGTAAAACTTCCCACTGTAGACAATACCGTGATCGCTCCCACCATCGCCAGACTGCTGGGACTCAAATACCCTGATGTCGACGGTAAACCGCTGTTGGAGGCAATGCAGACCAGCGACTGAAGACTTTGTTTCTTGAGAACGCACCGCAGACCGTAACCGAGATCCACTACACGACGGTTCCTCAACAGTTTTGAACGAGGTGATCGTCTGCCAGACTTTTGACCATAAGATGCTGGAGATGCAACCAATAAGTTCGGGACGCAGAGGTCGCACGTTCGAATCGCGATTTGTTTGCGATACTTTTAGGTACCCGCCTTTCTGAATCCGCTCTGTGATGGTTTTCAAACCCCAATGTAGAGATCGATTCCCAGACGGCCGGTGATTCAGGAAAACCAGGCATCAACAAAGTGTTTGAGACTGAACCCGACAGAAACGATGCCAATCAATTGAAATAATTTCTTAGTGGCTGCTTCTCCACAATGTCTGGCCACGCGGTCTGCATGCATGCGGTAGAGAAGAAATTGCGGGTGCCAGGTCGCGCAGATGATCAGCGCTAAGCCAAGACACAAACAGGTGATACCAGCCATTTCCGGTGCAACAGGTTCATTCATGGAATCATTGTCCTCTAAGTCCGCTTACGAATTCTCTACACAGGCTCATTATTCTTGAAATTGTTCAATTCCAATTATCAGAGGATTAATTTTTGAAGTCCTCCGGGCATTGATCAGAACGATCCTGCTACTGATACTCGGAGCGTTTTTTCTGCTAATCTGGAAAATATTTCCTTGACGATACGACACATGTAGTGTAAGGTTGGCACGTGTCGAATATGAGGAGAAACTGATGGGTAAAAAAGCAAAATCAAATCAGCCGTCCACAACTATGACCGACGTGGAATGGGTCATCATGAACGTGGTCTGGGAGCACGAACCCTGTGCCGCTGGAACCGTCCAGGAAGCGTTAGCAGAATCTTACGCCTGGGCTTACAGCACGGTAAAGACCACGATGGATCGCATGGTGACTAAGGGGCTGTTGACCAGGAAGTCGATTCGAAATCTGAATCTGTTCAGCTCTGCTATCAGTCCTGACAATGCCAAACGAGGTGAGTTGAAGCGTGTGCTCAGTCGCGCCTTTAATGGTGCGCTGACACCCATGCTGCAATTCATCGTCGATGAAGAAGAACTCACTGCCGAAGAGATTCAGCAACTTCGCAAGATCATCAAACGTGCCGATCGCAAGCCTGAGTAAGCAACACATTTTAGCATTGGGAGTCAGAGACATGGCTGAACCATTGAATGAGATCATTACACTGCTCAATCACTACGGCGAAAGTTTCTGGAGCTTCAGCAGCGTGATGTTGGCACAGGTCTGTGTCCTGGTGGTTGTTCTGCTACTGGTCGATTTGTGTCTGCGCCACCGGGTGCGCGCTGTCACCCGCTATTGGCTTTGGACTCTGGTATTGCTCAAGCTCGTTCTGCCAGTCACACTTTACTCTCCCGCGAGCGCTGCGTACTGGTTATCTGACTACATTCCCGCAGCTTCGAAAGTGGAAACAGCTCCCGCTGTGGTAAATGTCGAGTTGACTGATCGTTTCAATCCGCAGGTCCCACGAACAACAACTGTTTCAACAGAACGCCCGCCGGTTCTGTTTAGGGTTCCTGATTCTCAACCAGTGCCGAGTGCGTTACCTGCAACAACTTCCAGCGTCACACCGGTTCCACCTCTGACTGTTGCAGAACCTCGCGAAGCAACATCCGTTCCCTATCAACGGCTCAACCCCACTGCGATGTTGTTGCTGGTATGGCTGTCGGTCGTGGCTGTCTTGTGTGTTTTCGTTGTGCGACGCACACGTCAGGTTAGTAAACTCATCAAACGAGCAGAAGAGGCACCGCTTGAACTTGTCAACCTGCTGCATGATTGCTGTCAGCTGTCTGGCCTCAAACAACATGTTGTACAACTGAAAATCTCTGATCAGGTCGGCAGTCCCGCAATTTGTGGACTGTGGAAACCGACGATCATCCTGCCTCGTCACCTGCTGGATCAACTTAACCAGGATCAGCTGCGACAGGTCTTCGTTCACGAACTCGCGCACTGGAAACGCTACGATCTGCAGTTGAACTGTTTACAGACTTTGCTGCTGATTCTGTATTTTTACAATCCACTGGTGTGGTTGGCACATAGCATGCTCAGACGCTTACGCGAACAGGCCGTGGATGAAACTGTGCTGGTGACACTCAAGGTGCAGTCACACCAGTATTCGTCTACGTTACTGGATATCGCGGCCCTGACCTCGTTTCCAGACAAGCTCAGCTTGCAACTGATTGGAATTCTCGAACCGCGTAAGCCATTGGCACAACGTATTCGGCGGATTATCTCGCGTCCGGTTCCCCGGTCTGCCAAACTGGGACTTGCCGGCTTCACAACCATCGTACTCGCTGGCATTCTGCTACTGCCGATGTCCCGGATGGATCGTTCTCAAGCAGCAGTTGAGCCGGAAGTGAAACAGGACAAAGAAACGACAGCGAAAACAGAGCAGGAACCAAAATCGAATCAGGCTGCGGCAACAACGACGAAGTCAGGATCAAATCAGAAATCAGAATCCCCGGTACAACCGAAAAGTGTCGAAAAAGAGTCACCTGCTCCACAAGGCATCCTCAGTGGACGCATTGTAGATCAAACCGGTGCACCGGTGGCTGATGCCGAGGTCACGCTTCTCCATCGCAATGGAGGGCGGCTGATTCAAACAAAAACAGATCAGGAAGGACGTTATTTGTTTGCAAAGATCCATAAGCCGGGAGAACATCGGATCATGATCAAATCCAAACGCTGGGTCGGGGTTGAACGCAGTACAGACTGTCCGCGCGTCGTGCTCTCGTTCGACAAAAAAAGCGTACAGGATATTACACTCGAACGTGCCTGCCAGTTGCGGATCGAAACCGTGGATGAGCAGGGTAAGCCTGTGCCTGATGTCACCGTTTATGCCAAATCATTGACAGACACAAGTGGTTTCAGTCCGGAAACCGCCTCCACTGATCGCTCAGGCCAGGTGACACTCGGCTTAAAGCCTTCGGAGTTCGAATACCAGATCGCGACCTCCTCGTCGAAGTATGGCTTTACGAAACTGGTGATCAAAATGGACGATCCTGAAAAAATCGTCAAACGGAAACTGGTACAGCGCAAGGGAATCGAAGTAAAAGGTAAAGTCCTTTGCTCGGACGGCAAACCTCCGGCCGGGTGGAAGATCATTGCGCTTCCCGACTGGTGGACCTTTGGCAGATCTCCCTCTGGTTATGAAATCAGCAAAGATGGTACCTTTACTCTGCCTCACATTGTGGATGATGTCTACAACGTCACGGTGTCTGTGCCTGCGGGGGGGAGCACATTTACGAGAAAGCCGGTGCTCAACTCAACCACTCTGTTGAAGCAGGAGCAGCCTCTCTCCTTAAAGCTCCATTATCCTTCACCTGCCTCGCTGGTCTCAATTTCCGGCAAGATCAACTTTACTGGCGACCCTCTGCAGTATCGTGGTTTCTGGATCTTCGCGAATTCAGATGACCCGCAGCGGAGTGGCAGCGTCTATATCAGGCCGGGGGAGACAGAATTTCGGATCGATCCCATTCAGCGTGGGAAATACAAACTCGATATCCAGTCCCCCAATTTCGAGTTGCAAGGGCCCAAAGATGTCTCCGCTCCGTCTGAAAATATCACTCTGAATGTGGTGGTGAAAGGAAAACCAAAACTGCAAGGCACGGTCGTCCGCGGCGATAGCTCTCTGCCAGTCAAAAAATATCAGGTTCGTGCGATCAAGATCAGGACACTGCGCGGTCCTAATTTTGTACAGAGCTCCCGCTGGGAGGACGTCAATAATTTAAACGGGAAATTCGCAGTGGAAGTGAATGGACCTGGAATTTACAGGATTGAAGTCGCTGCGAACGGTTTTGCACAAACCCTGAGCGAACCGATCAATACCGATGAAAACCAGGGGAAACCGATCCAGGTCAAACTGACAGCGGGGGTTTCTCTTTCCGGAACTGTTGTGAATGCACAAGGTCAGCCGATCAACGGAGCCACCGTGATTCCCCTCTCCAAATCCAGAGGCGTCATGCCACCGGCATTAGGGGCATTTACAACAGAGGAAGGATCTGCAAAAACCGTTGACGGAAAATTTACCCTGACGCATCTCGATGCTGGTCAGGAATCCCTGAAAGTCACTCATCCTGATTATGTTTTTACACTTGTCAAAGAGATCGACCTCACAGCCGCTCCGACGCCTGATATTAAGGTGATACTCAAACGGGGTGGTACAGTGCAGGGAACGGTTACTGATGCTGCAGGCCAGCCGGAACCGAACGTAACCTTATTCTTCCAGGACAGTTTTGGCTACAGCGGCAGTGCCACCAGTGATGCGGGACGTTTAGCGACCGTGATTACCGATGAAAAAGGTCAGTACTCAGTCGCGCATCTGCCCGAACAACTCTGTTACGTGCTTCGAGCCGACGAAGCGAATTCGAATGGCGTCGTGCGTCAGGCCATTCTGCCTGAAAACGGTAAGACCAGCACACTCAACCTGGGCGGTCGTCCCGAATTGACAGGACGGTTGAAAGTCAACGGCGTCCCCTTCTCGAACACACGTCTGCTGCTGGCCGGCGAGAACCCGAATTTTGGCATCTTTCGCGCGTATACCATCACCGACGGCGATGGTGCTTTTCAATTCTATGGAGCCGGTCCCGCCAAACGGACGCTGTACTACGCGGTCCTGGGAATGCATGATAAATGGGTTCGCGTCGACTCGTTCCAGTTGCTTGCAAAAGATCAGGAGCTCGGCATCATCGAACAGAAAATCGGCACGCTCACGGTGAAATGTACGCCAGAGGCGACCGAAAACCTGCGCCTGACGCTTCAGACCTATAACCCCGTCTGGACGTTCGGACTGGATACGGGCATCCTGGTACCACGCCAGAATAATAGTGAACCTTATGTCTTCACTCAGGTTCCTCCGGGCGAATACGAATTAGTCGCCCAGCGTCCCGGTTATCCTGCGGTGCGAAAGAAAATCAGCGTCACTCCCGAAGCATTGAACACCACTGTCACTCTGCCATTACCAGTCGGGTTATCAACATTGCAGGGTAAGCTGGACGAATCGCTCTGCGGTCCGGGGGGTTGCACTTCGCTCAAATTATGGAGCGAGGACAAACAACTGCTTGCACACATCTACCCTGATCAAACGGGGAACTTTACGGCGGGCCATATTCCTGCCGGTAACTATTTCTTAACCAGACAGGATATTCGAAATCCCACTGAATCGTTTCCGGTCTCGCTCAAAGCGCAGGAATCGAAATCCTTAACCCTGACGCCCGACGATATCAAATATCCGTCCGCGAAAATGGGATTTCGTGTGATCAATGTCCTTACTCAGAATGGAGTCCCGCTACCGGGCTGTGATCTCCAACTGCAAAACGGCACGGGAACGCTATCGCATCATAGTCAGCAGAATGAGAGGTATTCGTTCGCAGGGACTCCCGGGATGTATGAACTCACCGCATCGTATCCGGGATTTCAAACGCAGCGCCAGAAAGTCGAATTGATTACCGCCGGTGCTGACGGACGCTATCCCGATACGGTAACTCTCACACTGCGCCTCAAACCGCTTGACGAATGAATCAGCATGTCTGCGATCCCCTTTAATCAGAGGGCGAGTCGGCAGAGCGATCAGTCGATCTCCACGAAGTACCATCAGATAATCTCCGTCTCACCTGTGGCACCACCGCGCAGGTTGATTTCGTATTGATCGATCCCTGCAAATCTCAGACGTTTCCCTTGCGTCGTGTGCAAAGTTTGGTGATCATTTTAGTACAGAGAGCGAAATTCATGACGCTTTCTTTTTCTTGCAAACTACTCCAGACGAATTGAATCCATAATGAAATCAAAACGCGTCTCACTGCTCGCTGCGGCCTGCTTTGTTCTGTTTTCTCTTACCACGCAGATTCAGGCAGAAGTTCGACTGCCTCACATCTTCGGCGATCATATGGTCCTGCAGCGCGGGGTGCCTGTTCCGGTCTGGGGCTGGGCGGATCCGGGGAATGAAGTCTCCATCAAACTGGGAACTTCCATTACATCCACAGTCGCCAATAACAAAGGCGAATGGATGGTGAAAATGCCGCCTCAACAGATCGGCGATCCGATAACGCTCATGGTCAGAGAAAAAAACACGGTCACATTTTCTGACGTGTTGATTGGCGAAGTCTGGCTCTGCTCGGGACAGTCGAACATGGAATGGCCTGTTTCCCGCAGTAACAATTTCGAAGAAGAACAGGCGGCCGCCAATTACCCGCTGATTCGTCACATCAAAATTCCCCGGGTTCCCAAGGGCTTTCCACAAGATGACGTTGATGCCGCCTGGACCGTCTGTTCACCTGAAACCGTAGGCAGCTATACCGCAGCTGGTTACTTCTTCGGTCGCAAATTACACAAGGAACTTAATGTCCCGATCGGGCTGGTCAATTCCTCCTGGGGCGGCACCCGTATTGAACCCTGGACGCCCCCTGTTGGTTTTGCGCAGGTTCCCGCGCTGGCCGACATCGAGAAACAGGTACAACTCACCAACCCTGCAACCGCCGCCTACCAGGCCACTCTGGGCACTTACCTGAAAGGCCTGGAAGACTGGACGGCGGAAGCAAAAACCGCATTGAAAGCGGAAACTCCGCTCACGCCACCTCCCGCGTATCCCACGGCCATTCAGCCGCTCACCAGTCACAGTTCTCCCACCACGCTTTATAACGGTATGATTCATCCCCTCGTTCCCTTCGCCATTCGGGGGGCGATCTGGTATCAGGGCGAATCCAATCACGGCGAAGGCATGCTCTACTTCGAAAAAATGAAAGCCCTGGTCGGCGGCTGGCGCGAAGTCTGGAACCAGGGAGAATTCCCTTTCCTCTACGTTCAGATTGCTCCCTTTCAGTACGGCAGTGAATCTCCCAGTATTCTGCCGGTCTTCTGGGAAGCGCAGAACAAGTCACTGGAAATTCCACACACCGGTCAGGTTGTCATTCACGATATCGGCGATTTGAAAGACATCCATCCCACCAACAAGCAGGACGTCGGCGCTCGTCTGGCGTTGATCGCACTGGCAAAAACATACGGTCAGAAAGGTCTCGTGCATTCTGGTCCGGTCTTCAAATCGCTCAAGAAAGAAGGGGCCAAGCTGCGTGTCACCTTCGATCACGTCGGCAGCGGACTCGTCTCGCGCGACGGCAAACCGCTCAACTGGTTCGAAATCATCGGCGAAGAAACCGACTTCGTACCCGCAGACGCTGTGATTGAAGGGGACTCGGTGATTCTGTCCTCACCCAAAGTCAAGCAGGCCGCGGCCATGCGGTTCGGCTGGAATAAACTGGCAGAACCCAACCTGTCTAACAAAGAAGGTCTGCCGGCGACTCCCTTCCGGGCAGGCGAAGTACCCCAGCGCGACTGGTTGTCGCTCAAAGTCGAAGAATCCAAAGAGTACACGCTGGTCTACGATCTTGATTTGAAAAACCTGGGCCGCAAAATCAATTACACTTTCAATTCGAGTCGGGATTTTACCACGCCTTATGGCCGCATCGCCTACTTCCTGGAGCTGCAGAAAATCGGTGAAGAAACGCAATACGTGTATGTCTCCATGGACGCCTTCACCACTGATATCACTAAAATTGCTGTGCCCACGTTTGAGAGCAAAGCCAGCTTTCAAACGAAAGTGAGCAATCTCAATGTGATATCCAATGTGCCCGGCATCGTGACGGGTAAAGGTCTGCCCGGCGGCAACATCGAATTCTGGCCGAGCAACTATGGTCCTTTGAATGCAAAGAACATTCCTAACGCCAGCGCGACCCTCTGGGATTTCGGCGATGAACCATCCGAGCCTTCAGACGGTTACGGCTGCATGCAGGTCCACAACTATGAGGCAAAGCAGACGATCTTCGCCATCAACCAGTGGAAAAGCGGACCCGGCGCAGACATCGGCATTGGCAACAGTACCGGAAAAACCCGCGACTGGACCTTCATGTCGAACGCCTCACAATACGAAGTGAAACGGTTGCGCGTGCTGGTACAGACTCAGTAGCGAGCCCGGGTTTTTATCCAGTATGGAACGTAAGACAGGAGAAAACTGATCAATGCGATTTCTCTTGATTTTCTCCGGTCTGTTAGCTGTTGTGGCGTTCGTGATCGGATTTGTGGCCTCACTCTTTATTCCCGACGTGACCTGGATCGGACGGCTGGGGGTGGCCGCGATACCTGCCGGCTGTACGTTTTTGGCTGCGATTCTGCTCTTCACCCGGGATTCCGCCAGGCACTCTGCCACGATAAAGAAAGTCCGTGGCAATTTACTCGCCTCATGGGATTCAACCGACGAGCAGTTTCTGTCTGCCCGGCCAGCGGAAGATCCTTCGTTGTTACTTGAGCTAAGAGAAGCGATCGCGCAATTCTTTGATGTCCCAGCCTGTAAAATCTCACGGAACGTGGATCTGATCAGCGATCTGCACGTAGATCCATTAGAGCCGAGTTTTCAGTTCGCTGTCGTCAGACCGGCAATCATTTCTCGGCAGAAGGAACCACAATCCTTCGGGTTTTCAACGACCAGTCTTCATACCCTCGATGAACTGGTGAAAGCCATTCGCGAAGTGCTTGATCGGGAAGAATGATCCTGTTTTTCTGTCGGCTCCTTACAATCACTCTCCGATATCTTCATTCCACATTTCGGGGTGGGCAGCGATGAAGTCTTCCATCAGTTGAATGCAGCGCGGGTCCTGCAGCACTTCCAGTTCAATGTCGCTGGTCAGCAGCAGGCGTTCGTCGCCCAGGAAGGTCTGGTTTTCGCCGATGACGACGCGGGGAATCTGGTACAGGCGAATCGCACCGCTGCACATCGGGCAGGGGGAGAGCGTCGTGTAAATCACACTGTTGCGATACACGCGGGCCGGTTGTCTGCCTGCATCTTCCAATGCGGACATCTCGCCATGCAGGATAGCGCTCCCTTTCTGCTGACGCTGATTGTGTCCGCGGCCGATAATTTTGCCTTCGTAAACCAGTACCGACCCGATGGGCACGCCCCCTGCATCGCGGCCTTTCTCGGCTTCTTCAATCGCCGCCTGCATGAATTCATCCATCGTGTGTACTCCTTTTAACTATGCCGGCAAACCGACGGTCACTTCCCGGTATTCAGAATCGCCTGCAGATACGCCGGGTAATTTGCTTTCGTAGAACCTTTTGTCAGACTGTCTCCGAAACAGACAACCGTCGTCGTGTCGAACTTGCCCGCTTTCAATTTGTCTGCGACCAGCTTGGCCAGCAGCTCATAACCGGCGGGAATCAGATGCACGCCATCCTTCACGCCACTGTTCGCCGGGTTGCGGAGCATGCTCGTTTTCTGATCGTCGGCAATCTTGTGTTGGATCAGATATTCGTGGAAATCCAGCAGATCGACTTTCTTCTGCTGGGCCACCTCCAGCAGCACGGTTCTGACTTCCTGCATCCGGGCGACCGGCGACTGATCGTCATACTTCTTGCGGTCATGTCGATTGAACAGCAGTTCGGGAACGCACGTGGGAGGTGTCACCAGCAGCACTTTCGCGCCGCCTGCTTCGATCTGGTCGATCAGCGATTCCACATTCTTCCGATAGGATTGAATGTCGATGAACCCGCCTGAGTTGAGCCGGTCATTCGTACCCACCATCAGCACCACGGTCGTCGGCTGTTTCGCCAGCACATCGCGGTCCAGCCGCTTCAGGAGTTGTGAACTCCGGTTTCCACCCACGCCCGCGTTAATCACGGTCGCGGCAGTCGCTTCCGTCGGAGCCAGGAATACACAGGAGAGCAGAAACAGAAAACAGTACTGGAGCATGGTAGCGGGCTTTCAATGGGTGCATGATAAATCGACTCGTGAATGTCACATTCGTCATGCTACCCGAAACGGCAGGTTACAGACAATTCCAATACGGACAATTCACTCTGTCAGACTTTTTCGAAAGAAGATCCGCTGCTGATCGGCGGGAAAGTCAGGGAGCGTCCCAAACGGAGTGTAACCCAGACGTGAGTAAAATTCGGGTGCCTGAAAACTGAAAGTATCAACCCAGACCGCATGGCAGTTTCGCGCACGGGCGATGTGCTCTGCTTCCAGGACCAGCTGACGTCCCAGCCCCTGTCCGCGATGGTTTACATCAACTGCCAGCGTCTCGATATACAGCCACTCCCAGAGTGTGAAGCCAACGAGCCCGGCTATGATCTGGCCCACCTCTTCAATTTTGAGCTTCACAGGTTCTGGCGCATACGGAAATCCGGTCGATCGGGAGCTCTCTGACAGAAGCGCAGCGACTGCAGTTTCAACTGGTTCCCCGTGTGCTTCCGAAATCTGATAATTCACTGTTGCTCCAGTTTCTGATCATCTCTTTTCTGCTGTTTACCGTATGTTTCTTCGATCCCGACCTGTTATGATAGGTCAGATCATGTTGTGTTCAAGTCTGATCTCTGAGTTCCAACCAGGAGTGAGAAAAGAACTGATGATGTTCCGCATACCGTCGCTGTTTTCACAGGCTGTGATCCTGCTGTGCTTCCTGTCTTCCATCACACAACCCACACACGCCGCTGACGAAAAACCCTGGAATGTGGTCTTCTTCCTCGTCGATGACCTGGGCTGGACCGATCTGGGCTGTTATGGCAGTGACTTCTACCAGAGTCCAAACATCGATCAACTCGCTGCGGAAGGCATGAAGTTCACGCAGAACTATTCCGCCTGCAATGCCTGTTCGCCGACCCGCGGTGCGCTTCTGACCGGCATGTATCCCGCGCGCACGCATCTGACCGACTGGATTCCCGGCTGGGCCAAATCCTACACCGATTTCCCTCTGAAGCCGCCCGAATGGAAAAAACATCTGGATCAGAAATACACGACGCTGCCCGAGGCCCTGCGTACAGCCGGCTATCAGACGTTTCATGTCGGCAAATGGCATCTGGGCGGCCGCGGAAATCTTCCACAGGATCACGGTTTCGATGTCAACATCAGCGGGACGAATCGTGGGCTGCCCCGCAGTTATCACTTCCCCTATGGCGGCGATGCGATGAAGTGGGACAGCAGTCTGACGGAAGCAGAGCGGCAGGATCGTTATCTCACCGATCGCATGGCCGACGAAGCGGTTGCGCTCATCCGCCAACAGCAGGACAAACCCTTCTTTCTGTATTGCTCTTTCTATTCCGTGCACTCCCCCATCCAGGGCCGCCCCGATCTGGTAAAGAAGTATAAAGGTTTACCCGCCGGGAAACGGCACAAAAATCCCGAGTACGCCGCCATGATTCAAAGCGTCGATGAAGCCATCGGCCGCGTCCGTGCCCAACTGAAAGAGAGTGGCATCGCCGACCGCACGCTGATAGTTTTTACTTCCGATAATGGCGGAGTCCGCCGCAAAACCAGTAATAACGATCCCCTCCGCGGCGAGAAGGGGCAACACTGGGAAGGGGGGACCCGCGTGCCTGCCATCGTGCTCTGGCCTGGCGTCACTCCCGCAGGCTCTGTCTGCGCGGAGCCGATCATCACCATGGACTTTTATCCGACGATTTTGAACATCACCGGCGTTGCCGGCAACACGGAACACAATCAGAGCGTCGACGGACTCTCCCTGGTTCCCCTGCTGAAAGACCCCGCCGCGACACTCAACCGCGAAGCCCTTTACTGGCATTACCCGCATTACAACGTATTCATCGGCGTTCCTTACTCCGCTATTCGCGTCGGCGAGTATAAGCTGATCCATTACTATGAAGACGGCAACGATGAACTCTACAACCTGGCTGAGGACCTGAGTGAGACCAGCGATGTTTCAAAGACGTACCCGGAACTCACCGCCCGACTTGAACGGCGGCTGCAGCAGCATCTCAAACAGGTCGGTGCGCAAATGCCGGTCTCCAATCCACAAAACTGAGATCTTCGTCAGATACTGACAAAATTCCAGTAACGCAATTATGATCATTTATTCATAAACTGCCATTTATTTAAAAATTGTGATGTTATGCGCAATTATTTATGTGTATACTCAGCGTATACACAGCGTCCGTTTTCGCGTGGAGATCAAAAATGCTCACGACATTGCGAGAAAAAGCTTATTTTCACATCCGAAATAAAATTCAGCACCGTGAATTGACCGCGGGAAACCGCCTGGAAGAACTCAAGCTGGCGAAAGAGCTGGGCATCAGCAGGGTACCGGTCCGCGAAGCCATCTTACAGCTGGAAAGTGAAGGCATTCTCTGCCAGGTTCCCCGGGTGGGGACCTTCGTCAAAGTCCCCAGTCGCGACGAAATCCGGGAATGGTGCGAACTGCGATCCGCGCTGGAAGGTTTTGCGGCCGAAAAAGCGGCTCTCGAAGCGACTCCCCAGGCGATAGAAGTGATTACATCCGTCCATCGTCGGATGCTGCAACTGGCCAGGCAGATCCGCGCCGAGGGACTGACGAAGCTGGAAGGCACTCTCATGAAAGAGTGGCAGCAGGTTGACCTCGATTTTCACATGGCGGTGGTACACGCTGCCCGAAATCAGTCGGCTGAAAAGCTGGTCAGTAACTTACATATTATGGACATGTTCTTCGAAGTGACTCCGGAGCCGATACCGCTGATGGTCTCGCGTGTCTGTCGGGAACATGGAACAGTGCTGCGCGCGATCCGGCAACATGATCCTGAAGCTGCCCGAAAATCAATGGTTGCTCAAATCATGTCCGTACTGGAGCTGTTGCTCGATGATTACAGCACTGGACGCTTTAAAGCCAACTACTGGAACAACATTCAAACTTATACTGCGATCAGGAAATAAATTGATCTCAGAAACAGCAGACGCTCCCGTGGTTTCTGACACAGTGATTCATAAATGCAATGATTAACAGGTGAAATAGAGCTTATTATTAAGGAGGTGTCTTATGCAGGTCAGATCCCGTCTTCCGGTCCGTCAGACCGGTTTTACCTTGATCGAACTACTTGTTGTGATCGCAATTATTGCCATATTAATTGCACTGCTTCTGCCGGCGGTACAGCAGGCGCGCGAAGCCGCCCGGCGCAGCACGTGCCGAAATAACCTGAAACAGCTCGGGTTGGCATTGCACAATTATCACGATGCCTTTACTGGATTTCCCGTCAATCTGTACGGTGGCTACGGAGATACAGCCAAAGTTGGAGGCTATACCCAAACCTCAAAGTCCTGGGGCTGGATGGTACGGATACTGCCTTATATCGACCAGGCTTCGCTCTATAACGAATGTGATCCGGGTAATAAAACGATGTTGGACAGCGGGCATCTGGCGACAGTCGTTCCTGTCTTCCTCTGCCCCAGTGATCCGGCACCGGCGGTGATCACTGAATCGACTCCCTATACAACGGGAGGTACCAATGTCGCACGCACCGATTACAAAGGTGTCATGGGGAGCGACTGGCAGTGGGGCGCTTACACCAACAACATTATCACCGTGGGTGGCGATTCTTTTGAAAACAATAACGGTCTGTTTTTCGCACTCAGTTATCGGAAATTCAGACGCATCAGAGATATTACCGATGGCGCCAGTAATACGACCGTTGTGGGGGAATCGGTGGCGAATGAAGCAATGGCGGCCAGCTTTCGTCCCGGCTGGAGCTGGATGAACGCCGCCGAATGCAATGCCAGTTGTGCCGTCCCGTTAAATACCTACAACTCGCGATCTCCCCTGACGCTGCCCTGGGATGTTGTGCACAGCTTTGCCAGCCAGCATACAGGCGGCGGTCATTTTCTGCTGGCCGACGGCGCAGTACGTTTCATTTCAGACAACATCGATCTGGCAACGTATCGGGACCTGTCGAGTACGAATGGCGGAGAAATACTCGGCGAGTTTTAAAAACTCAACAACATTTTGATTGTGTAAAAATAAATGCAGGAGATATATATAAGATGACTGACTGGTATCATCGGCGGTTCGGGAACCGTCTTCTGAGTGAGCTGTGCCTGCTGCTGACCGCCTGCTGTCTCAGCAGTTGCAGTTCGCAGGAGGCGGGTCCCACGCTGGTTCCCGTATCGGGAATGGTCCGTGTAAATGGTGAACCGCTGCCGAAAGTCGGTATCTCTTTTCGACCTGATGCGGAGCAGGGGAACACGGCTCCTTATCAACCGGGCGGGGCCGCTGATGACACGGGGAAATACGAATTGATTGCCGCTGCAAAAAACGGGGCGCCCCCTGGCTGGTATAAAGTCGTTGTTTTCCCTTACACGCCGCCACCGGGCAGTGGGGCTCCCAAAGTCAAACTGCCGGACTTCGATAAAAAATACAGTGACCCTGCCACCACCGAGCTGCGGATCGAAGTCAAAGCTGACGCCCCGCCAGGGGCCTATGATCTCGAACTGAAATAGGTTCGGTTTTCTGTAGAGCGAAGCAGTTCGGTTCTGTTCTCACAGTGGAAATCAACCGGCGTTGTGACGGTCCAGATGTTTCTTCAGCAGTTGGGAATTGCGACGGTTCGATTTGAAGAAGGCGTCGAAGACGTCTCCCACCACGGGGACGGCACCGATGAGGAAGTCCAGACCCACATTGCCCGCCATCCGCGCCAGCACCCAGTTGGATGCGCCCAGCTGTTTTGCCTGATAGATCAGGTAGCCGGATAAGGCAGTCGAAACCACATCTCCCAGGCCGGGCACAATTCCTATCAGGGAGTCCCAGCCGATTCGCATGTTGGTTCCCGGCACTTTGATGGCATCATCCAGAAAACGGGTCAGCTTTTCAAACTGTGCAAAGCGATCGACGCGTTCTGCGCGGTAAGCACTGTCCCGTGCGGGCAGAACAATGGGTTTAACGGGGGACGACTGTTTGTCTTTTACTTTCTGAATCATGATACATGCCTTTCAATATGGGTCATCATGGAGGGGATAACGATTCCACGAATCAATTTTTGTGAAGCAGAACTTCACTTTCTGTACGGTGGTAGTTTTTTTCTTCAGTGACGAGAATCGCGCCCGGAGCCGGTTTAAGACCGCTGCCGAATTCAATTGACCAGTTTTGTGTGAACTCGGCGCCCAGTAAAATGATGAGGGATGAATAGTAAACCCAGATCAGAATTCCAATCATCGATGTCGCCGCGCTTCCCCAGCTGGATCCTGCTTCCGAATACTGCAGATACCAGCCGATCCCGGCTTTTCCAATCACAAACAGAAACGCTGTCACGCCTGCACCGACAAAGACATCGCGCCATGGGATGTGTGCATCAGGCAGAACCTTGAAGGTGGCAGCAAATAATAAGATCGCCAGCCCTAAAGTCAAGATGCCATTGATGAGCATCATCAATGTGAGCATGCCCCCGGTCAGTTCGCCATTCTGAATCCAGCGCGTGAACTCATCGACAAACGTCGTCAGTACCAGGGAAACGAGTAACAGCAGCCCGATAACGACCAGCATCCCCAGGGAGATCAATCTTTTTTTGAGAAAGGACATCAGTCCGCCCTGTCTGGGATCGGGTTCGACATTCCAGGCTTTATTTAGCGCGCCCTGCAACTGGGCCAGGACACCACTGGCAGAAAAAATCAGGATTCCGATTCCCAGGATTCGCGCCCACCAGGGATGTTCCTGTTGATGTCCTGGTTGTGCCCGCTCAGCCACACGCGTCAGGTTCAATGCGGAAGCTGACGAATCGTTGTCCGCTTGAGAAACGCTTTGTTCGATGGGCAAACCCAGCTGGGAATTGATCACCGTGCTCACTTTTTCGGCTGACCAGAACTGGGTCGTTACAGCAAACACGATCGCGAGTAACGGGGGAAGTGAAAAAATCGTGTAATATGCGATCGCCGCACCGCTGCCCATGCATTCGTCGGACAGAAAGTCTGATCCGGAACGTTTTAATACGTTTCGCAGGCGATGAAATCTCATGGGACTCCGATCCTCAAATAAAAGGTAGGGGATACTCCCATGGTAAAAGCAATTCACATGCCACATGAGCGATTTGCCCCTTCTTAAGTGAAAATACTCCTGAACATTGAGGTCTGAGCCTGCGAACTGGTCTCTGAACTGCCAGTAGTGTGATTCCGGTGAATTCTCATCCTCTGTTCGAATGACTCTGAAATGACTGCCCGCCAGGCGAAGTTGATCACGGCTCCTTTTCTTCTGGAAACCCGATGAATACACTGATTGCTGATATGATGCATTGTAAGCGCGCTCCCGCTTAGTTGACTTGTCACGAAGGAATTTTTCATGGACCTGGCTGCACCCCATCTATTTTCGCCTGTCACCATTGGCGATCTCACACTGCCCAACCGAATCGCCATGGCACCCCTGACGCGGTCCCGTGCTGGAACAGAGCGGATCCCCAAACCGATTATGGCGGAATACTATGCGCAGCGTGCTGCCGCCGGCCTGATTGTTTCGGAAGCAACAACAATCTCCCCGCAGGCGAATGGCTGGAATGAAAGTCCCGGCATCTACACGGACGAAATGGAAGCCGCCTGGAAACAGATTCCCGCCGCCGTCCATGAGCAGGGGGGGAAAATCTTTCTGCAACTCTGGCACTGTGGACGGGCCTCGCATCCCAGTTTCCATAACGGGGAAAAGCACGTTGCGCCCTCAGCCATTGCCATCGACGCGGAATATATTCATACGCCTGAAGGCAAAGAACCGCACGAAGTCCCCCGCGCACTGGAGACGAGTGAGCTGCCGGCTGTTGTCGCCGATTACAGACAGGCGGCCGAACGGGCGAAACGGGCCGGCTTTGATGGCATCGAAGTCCACTCTGCCAACGGTTATCTGCTGGACACGTTTTTGCAGTCGAAAACCAACCACCGCGATGACGCGTATGGCGGCAGCGTGGAGAACCGGTATCGTCTGCTGGGCGAAGTCGTCTCGGCGGTGACCGAAGTCTGGCCGGCAAACCGTGTAGGCGTGCGGCTTTCCCCCAATGGAAATTTCAACGACATGGGGTCCCCCGACTATCGCGAGCAGTTTACGTATGTTGCCTCTCAACTGGATCAGTTCGGCCTGGCGTATCTGCACGTCATGGATGGCCTGGGTTTCGGCTTTCACGAACTGGGTGAGCCGATGACATTAGCCGAGTTTCGTAAGGTCTTTCACCACCCTTTGATCGGCAACTGCGGTTACACACAGGAATCAGCCGAAGCAGCCATCGCCGCCGGTGATGCCGACATGATCGCTTTCGGCCGTCCCTTTATCAGCAACCCGGATCTGGTCCACCGGTTCGCGGAAGGCCTGGAACTCGCGCCTGAAGCCGAAATGCAGGACTGGTACAGCCCCAACGGTGCCAAAGGTTATACCGATTTCCCAGTCGCAGAAGAGGCGTAAATCGCTTCACGCTTCAATATTATTGAACCGCTCAATCTGCCACGATGTCATAGATTGAGCAGGGGGGCATGATATTGGATTCGCAATCCTCTAAAATTGTCTTACGCAGATCGGCTTGACTGGTTTTGATGACCGCTTCAATCTGATCCATGTCACTAAAGGCAATGCAGAGCCGGGAAATATTGTAGTTCTCGAACAGCGACTCGATGAG
Organism: Gimesia maris; assembly: GCF_008298035.1. Classification (NCBI taxonomy): domain Bacteria; kingdom Pseudomonadati; phylum Planctomycetota; class Planctomycetia; order Planctomycetales; family Planctomycetaceae; genus Gimesia; species Gimesia maris. Next base: position 6,993,208 of record NZ_CP042910.1, on the reverse strand, counting down.
TAACAGGATCAGCTCAAGACGATCCCGGCTGCGAAGTGGCAAGTCAATGTCTGCTTCCGGCGCAAAGTCCAGACCGTCAACCAGGTAAGTCGCGTTTTTGCTGCGCGGATAGTCTGAAACCAGAAATACCAGCGCTGACTCACTCGGCTGATGGCTGTCAGGAAAGTTATATAGTTCGCTCGGATCCATCAGAGATACACCCAGGCCGGAACTGTTTTCCAGCCGGGACACCAGTTCCTGATGGGACACATCAGGCTGTTGATCGAACTCAGCAAAACCAGGAATCGTGTTGGACATCGTGAAACGTCTTAGTGAGTTTTATTGTTGTCAGATCAATCTGAAAAAATTTAACGTAATGACTCGCTGCTACAGGTTAATCTCAATCTCAAGGGATATCGGGAGCAGTAGACATAAATTGAATCTGCACCGGCTGTAATCTCTGCACGGTAGACCATACCTGGTTCATTTCTGGTTTTCTGCTTCAGTGGCTTTGGCTTTTATTTTATTTCGTTCCTCAGCAAAACCAAAGCGCGAGTTTCCCTTAAAGCTAAATTGTCCCTTAGCGGCACCGTCATTTAAGACGAGATCGAACTTCAACTCCCACTCGCTACTGCGTACGATTTGCGATTGCGGGTCAAAGTAAAAGACGCCGGTCGAAGTTCGTTTTTTTATTTTGACAGGCAGTTGTTGAAAAGATCTGAGCAAATGCATTTTTAACTCAACATCAAATTGTTCCCATTGTTTGTTTTCCCGTTTTACGGGACCTGCATAGCGGGGTATGAACTCAATTTTTATTGTGCCCAATCCGCCGGCTTGACCAAAATAGGATTGACCCCAGAAGTCTCCCTTTTGCAATGGTTCCTCAGGAAAAGGAATCAACCCGCCATAGAATAAGGAATTCAATCCTTTAGCAGTCAACAATGCGGTGAGCGACTGAGAATTCGGTAACGTTTCCAGTTTCGTCATCAAAATTTTGTCATAGCTCACATCTTTGACCACGCCACGTGCATCAACCAGACATTCCAGTTTAAATTCCGTGATAATCGCAGAAAACATTTTGGCAGTTAGTTTATAAATCTCATTCTGCTCTGCTTCATCGATTTTTTTCGACGAATCGTAATCGAACTCCATTTCCGGAATGGTACTGTGGGCGCGAACTCCCACCAGAGAAACTTTCAGTTTGGTCAGATTCTGATCCCCGGTTCGATCAAGTACCAGGATTTCAAAATCGAGTGTGGACCCTCCGGCGGCTTTCACGACAGCATCCCCCTGAGGCACAGTGAAGTTGGTTTCGAACATAGACGACCAGAAATATTTTTTACCCGGCTCAAATTTCCAGCGGAACTGTTTTTCCTGCTGTCGCAACGGAGCATCTTCTTTTGTCTCCGACGAATTATTGCTCGACTGCTCATCTGCTGCTCGCACGGAAGACGAGTCAATGCTGAACCAGAGGATGAGAACGAAGCATAAGAAACACAGGGAGTGGGGGATTTTGTATTTGATCATGATGTTCCAACTGTCTGTAAACAGATATTCTCAATATGGATCAGTCTGGAATCGCGCGAGGCATGGATTACTTTTCATTATAACTGCGGCGGTCCATCCGTGTCTAACACGTGGTTATTTTTCTCCACTTTTTGAGATCCTTCTGGTGTCGATATCCAGGCATCGCTACCGATCGACTCACTTTTCAATCGCCAACATGGAATCGACACAGACGTTTTCTGCGAGGAGCCCTGTTTTCAATATTTGATTCACTTCAGCTTCACACACTGAAAGGAGACTCGTAAAATAGCAGACTGTTTCAACGAGTATCCCTGCTGCGATCTGGTGACGGGAGAGAAGCATGAGCTTTGAAGATGAACTGCAGGCACGCTTTGAGACACACGAAATTTCTCAAAATCACAGGTTGACCCGGGAACGTTTGCTGGTAGCCCAGACAGTCGCCTGACAGCCGGACGAGTTTACCGCCGAGGAACTGGTTGAAGCGATGCAAGCGCAGCAGGCAGAGCAGAGGCGCTGTGCGCGGGCAACCATCTACCGCACCCTGTACATGCTGGTCGAACTGAGCATGTTGTTACAGCGCGACACTTTGAATTTCGTCTATCGGAAAAATGTGGATTGAGACGGAGAGGTCTGACCAGGTAATCAATCTTAATTATCATTTATCCAGTTTCATCGTCACAAAACGCCAGTCTCTCTCCACGAGATTGAAAGTGTGATCGTGTTCGGAAAACCAGATCGTGGTTGGCTCTGTGATGTCCGGGTTTTTGATGATCTGAATTTCCTGGCTGGAAACATTAAGCAGTTTAACACCAACGCCGGCTTCTGCGATCATCAGCACCTCTGGTTGTGTTGGATGCCAGCGGATACAGGTGTGAATCCACTGCTCGGTTTTTTGAATGGGGATGCGTGCGATGACTTCTTCAAGGTCTGAAACACGCCGTATGGTTACTGATTCATATTCGTCGACCGCGAGCAGATTATCATCGTGCGACAAAACGCAGTTGGTTACACCTCCTTCCACTCGAATCGTTTTGCGCACATCAGTATCCAGGTCAATGTGTATGACTTCTTTAGACGCACAGCCGACAATGATCGTGTTGCTTTTGCGGGCGATACACAAGCTCTTTGGCGTCCATTCGAATTCGTAGTTCTTCCCGAGTTCAAGTGTTTTGCCGTTGTATCGAATCAGGCGAACATTTCCTCCCCATCCCATATCCTGGACGCCGTCATGTCCTGCGGCGATGATGGTGCATTCAGAGAAATCCCGGGAACTTTTAATGCCACAGGCAAAGACAACCCCCCCAATGGCTTTCACTGGAGCCAGATCAGTCTCTGGGAAGTGAATCCGACCCTCTAAATCACCAACGATGACTTTCACGGGCGAATCGCGGTGTATCCCCAGAGAAAATAACCGCGTTTCCGAAGCGTACAAAATCGTTGACTCTGAATAGTTCTGGCCTTTGAATTCATAAAGCTTTCGATTTCCAACGGCCAGTAAGGTTTCAGGCGCGATATACTCTGCATTGAAGCATGATCTGGTAACACCTGATAACAGATATCTGGGTTTCATGATCTGCCAGGCAATGAAGCTACAGAGACAGACAAGCGTGATCCCTGCCAGGATTAAAAACTTGCGGAAACGGGGTGAGCGAGTCGAAGCCATTTTGCTCACAGGCCTGCAGGTAAAGAGGACGGCGTTGGGTAAATTTCAATTTCCGGTAGTTCTCTGTGTAGTTTTTCGATTGCCTCAAGGGTGAATCTGGTATCTCCGAGTTCCAGTTCTTCCAGATTTTTCCAGGATTTAATGATAGAGATACTTTTATCTGAAACGCTGGATCCTGCCAGATTGACTTTTTTGAGAGTGGCGGCACCGTACAGGTGGTTTAAGTATGTGTCTTCAATCGGTGCCGCATACAGGTTGAGCACTTCGAGTTTTGGGCACTGACTGAGTGAGGAGAGACACTGGCCGCGAAGTGATGTGTAAATGGCATGGAATTCACGCAGTTCCACAAACGGCGAGAAATCGGGTAGATCCGCATCCGCGAGATCGCGTTCAGAGAGATCAATGGCGATCAGTTGTCTCTGCGCATTGAACGACAATTCGGCTTTCAACTGCTGCAGTTGTTTGAGGGAGGCCTCTTTGGAGGAATGCTGCGGCGTTTCAGAACTGCAGGAGAGCAGACCTGCGATGAGCAAACTTGACAGAAAACCCAGGCAAGTCAGTTTGAATGCATTCCGGGAAATCATACGGTTCAACATGGCACATTCCGTTTTGCAAAACCTCACGCAATAATTTCGGGCACGAGTCGGGCTTCGGGGACAACCGTGTGTGGGCGGTTGAGTGTGTCGTAGATCAGATGCTGGTGGTCGATGCCCAGCAGGCGATACATGGTGGCGACGATGTCGCCGGGGGAGACGGGGCTGTGCGTGGGAACCGCGCCCGAGCGGTCGCTGGCACCCAGGACGAAGCCGGGCTTGATCCCTCCACCGGCCAGCATGATTGAATAACATGAGTTCCAGTGGTCGCGGCCGGCATTGTTGTTGATCTTCGGGGTGCGTCCGAAATCGCCCAGCACGGCAACCAGCGTGCGCTGTAACATTCCCCGTTCGGCGAGGTCGGCGATCAGACTGCTGCAGGCGGCGTCGAACTGAGGCAGCAGCTCGTTTTTCAGTTTGTTGAAGTTCTGACCGTGAGTGTCCCAGGTGGCGTTCGCATCCGGTGCCCAGGACATGGTGACGACGCGCGTGTTGGCTTCAATCAGTCGTCGCGCCAGCAGCACACTCTGTCCGTAGATGTTGCGGCCGTAGCGGTCTCGGACGCTGTCGGGTTCTTCGCTCAGTTTAAATGCTTTCTGGGCATTGTTGGACGTTAACAGATCGAAGGCCTGTCTCTGGAAATCGTTCATCGAGGCCAGCGTCTGATTCGAATCGAGATTCAGCCCCTGGTCGAGCGCAGAAAGCAGACTCCGACGATCGTTCATACGCTCCATCGCCAGACCGTCCGGCAGTGCCAGATTGCGTACATGAAAATTCGGTTGATTCGGATCATCGAGTACCCAGAACGGATCGTAGGTCGCCCCCATGAAGCCGGCTAGAAAACCGGGCTGCAGTGGGCCGGCAGCACCTTCCTTGGTTTTGTAGGGAAGTGAGATATAAGGCAGCGAACCGTGGGGCGTCGGTCGCAGTTTGGCGAGCACAGCGCCCGGGCAGGGGTGATCATCGGGTTTCGCGCCGCCCCCCTGTTCGCCGCGATCGTGCCCGGTGAGCGCCGCATAGACGGCAGCGGCATGTGAATTATTGACGCTGTGATTCATCGAACGAATCACAGTCGTGTGATGCATCTGTTGTGCCAGCAGCGGCAGATGTTCGCAGACCTGCACCCCCTCCAGCGAACTGGCGATGGGATTGAATTCGCCGCGAATTTCGATCGGACCGGAGGGCTTCATGTCCCACATGTCAAGATGGCTGGGGCCGCCGTTCAGAAACAGGATGATGCAGGCATCTGCTTTCGCCGCGGGACCATTCACCGGGCCTGCGGCGCGCGACGCTTGTGATGCCAGCAGTTGAGGCAGGGTAAGACCGGCGGTACCCAGTGCGCCCACGCGTAACAATTCGCGGCGTGATAGACGACGGTCTGAAAATCTGCCTGGCATACGCGATCTCCTGTTTCTCAGAGAGTTGACAGGTAAAACATTCTGTCCTTTTGAAGCACGGGTACTTGAAGCATCGACTGGCCATCATTTTAACAGCGCAGATGACATCTCGTCCATCGATATATAAAAATTCATTGATTTATTCAGGTCCAAGACTGCGGATCTAACTGACAATGGAACCTCCATTAATTCGATAAGCTGGAACGCATCACATTTATCCGGAGCGTCTCTCAATCTAATCTACCCTGTTTAAATGGCCCGGGAGACGCTGCAGGAAAACTGGACACAGTCGATCAACAGGATCACCTGAGGATCCGAATCGGGAGGGTGAGTTATAGGGTGTAAACTTACACAGGGGGCTGGTTGAAAGGTTTAACAACGATACGCGATTCACACGCAGGAAATGCCTCTGTTATGTTGAATTTTCTCCCCCGATGTCTTCTCCAGGCAGACTGTATGTTTGATAGAGAGTCTACAAAAGAATGAACGATTATCAGGTTCTACAGGAATAGCCTGATGCGCAAGTGTCATCAGGATCGCACGCTTTAAAAGAGAGAACATTCATGACAGGAGTCGCGACTACTGCCATCATTCACTGCATGATGGCTCAGGAAGTGACGAAGATGAATATTGACAGTTTGCCCGAATTGAATGATTATCGTGGCACGCAGGTTTGTCTCGTTGCACTGGAACAGTCTTCTTCCAGTGATAAAAACAGTGGCAGTGATCCAAAACTCCAATTTCGAAAAGGGGGGAACCAATTCAAACGCCATCTGATCCAATAGAATACATGCGACAATGTATTAGTAAACTCGACGCGTCAATCGCTTCTGAGTTGAACACGGCGCTGGACGCAGTGTGTGCCGGTTTTTCCCCTCAGCAATCGGAACAAGATCAACGTGTGCAACCCCATTTGAACGCGTTTGGTGAAATCCTGGAGCACTCCCTGAACGAAATCTATGTCGTTGAGGTCGAGACCTTCCGCTTTGTGCATGTAAATCATGGAGCACTGGCAAATATCGGTTATACACTGGCAGAACTCCAGGAGATGAGTCCGCTGGAGATTACCCCTGAGCATACCCCTGCCTCTATTGAACGTCTGCTGGCGCCGCTGTTGAATGGAACTGTTAAACATATTGAGTTTGAAACCGTTCATCGCCGCAAAGACGGTTCCTTATATCCAGTTGAATTACATATTCAACTGGCAAAGCTTGGTGAGCGTTCCGTATTTGTTGCTATAGTGCTCGACATCTCAGAGCGTAAACGAGAAGCAGCTCTGACACTCAGTCGAAATCAGGTTTACAAGCAGTTGGCCTCATCCGTACCTCTGGAAAAAGTGTTGGAAACGATCGTATTGGGCGTTGAGTCATACAGTCCTGAAATGATCTGCTCAATTCTTCTGCTCGATGAGTCTGGCCAGTACCTGCAGCCCGGTGTCGCTCCCAGTCTTCCTGGATACTACATCGAGGCAACAAGTCCATTCAAAATCGGCCCTGCAAAGGGATCCTGTGGTACGGCAGCATTTCACAATCGTCCCGTGTTTATCGACAATGTGCTGGAGCATCGAAATTGGGAGCCGATGAGAGAGTTAGTGAAACGCACGGGATTGAAAGCCTGCTGGTCAGTTCCGATTCGTTCTCGCAGAGGTAAGGTACTGGGGACACTTGCCATGTATTACCAGTCCCACAAGTTACCAGAATTAGCTGAACGTGAACTGATTGAGACCACTGCCTACCTTGCGGGGATTGTTATCGAACGATTTCAGGCGATCTCGCAGTTACAACAGGCGAAAGAGGCTGCCGAAGCGGCCAACCGTTCCAAGTCTGAGTTTCTTGCCAATATGAGCCATGAAATTCGAACCCCCATGACGGCCATTCTGGGATTCACAGATATCCTGATCAATGATCTGAACCAGACGGAAGAGATCGAAGTCGTACGGACGATTCACCAGAATGGAGAATACCTGCTGGGTCTCATCAACGATATTTTAGATTTATCGAAGATCGAAGACGGTAAATTAGACGTTGAATGGCTTGACTGCTCTCCTCACGAAATTGTGAACGATGTGATTTCTTTATTGCAGGTGCGAGCCGTGGCAAAGGGCATTCCCCTGGAAGTCAACTTTGAGGGTCCTGTTCCTGAATTAATTCACACTGACCCGGCGCGGCTGCGCCAGATCCTGATCAATCTGATCGGAAATGCCATCAAATTCACAGAACACGGATCAGTTCAACTCGTGATTCGCCTCGTCAGTAATCAGCAGAGCGATCAACAAAAACTTCACTTCGATGTCTTCGACACAGGCATTGGCATCGCAGCAGAACAGATTGAAAATCTCTTTTTGCCGTTCACACAGGCAGATAGCTCAACTACGCGGCAGTATGGGGGCACTGGTCTTGGCCTTGCCATCTGCAAACGCCTGGTGGAACTCCTCGGAGGGACCATTCAGGTCTCCAGCACGGTAGGAAAGGGGAGCACTTTTTCGGTCATTATTCCGGTGGGGGAAGTAGATCCTACGCGACTGATTGATGGCAATGGAATATCCATTGCTGACAAGAGGGAGGCCACATCGAGTGATGTTCCGAAAATTTCACTCGAAAACAGCCGTCTGTTACTTGTCGAAGATGGGCCGGATAACCAGCGTCTGATTCGTTTCATGTTGAAGAGCGCCGGAGCAGAAGTCACACTGGCTGAAAACGGGCAAATCGCGTTAGATCTGGTGGCGAAAGCAGAATCGGAACAGTCTCCCTTTGATGTGATTCTCATGGATATGCAAATGCCGGTACTGGATGGGTATGCCGCAACGAGACAATTACGAAACGAGGGATATGCTCGTCCCATCATTGCGTTAACCGCACATGCGATGGCAACAGATCGCGAGAAATGTATCGAGAGTGGATGTGATGATTATGCAATCAAGCCAATTGACCGACTAAATCTGATTGAGCTGATTGCTCACTATACTTCTCAAGGTGGGCTTCTTAGAGGCAACTCTGACCCGGTAGCGTAAATACAATGCCCTTTTCTTAGGAAATCAAGGTCATCCTGCTGACGCTGATTCGATTGCCAGGTCTTACTTCGCGTTCAGGACTGCTCATGCAGATTGTTTGAGAGCAATGCTTTTAGAACGCGTCCCGTTTCACCATAGCGCCTCTCGATCTGATATGCTCGATCGGAATGAACCTGGAGAGGCTACCTCCCACCGGGCATCAGTCGAACAGACTGTGACTCGATTCCAGCACTTGACGAGTCGTTGGAACAGTTCCAACCCTCTAATTCCTGGCTGTTTACGTCGAATTTCTCAGTACGGGTCTGATGAATCTTGAGATGGTTCGGCGGATCATTTCTTTTTTTTCAAAAAAACAGGTAACATGCGGGCGACTTCTTCGCTCAGTAATTTAGCCGCGGGGTTGTCGGGCTTCCCGCGGACTGGAAATCAGAACAAATACAATTAACGGAATCTGAAAGAAAGGGATTCACAATGTGTAACAACTGTAATCTGAATATTGACGCGGAGCGGACAGACGAGTTCGGCCAGAAACTGCTGCAGATCGTCAATCATAGTGCGCTGTCATTCATGCTCTCCATCGGTCATCGGGCCCGGCTGTTTGACATCATGAGTGAGATGGAGCACGCCACCAGCGAGGCCATCGCAGAGCAGTCCGGTCTGAATGAACGCTATGTCCGCGAGTGGCTGGGGGCGATGGTCACCGGTGGGATTGTCGAATATGACCCGGTATTAAAGACCTGTTTTCTCCCCGCCGAGCATGCCGCGTTGCTGACGCGAGCCGCCGGTTCCAATAATTTTGCGACGACAATGCAGTGGTTTTCCGTGCTCGGCTCGGTGGAAGATCGGATCGTCGACTGTTTCAGTGAAGGGGGCGGGGTCCCTTATTCGGAGTTCGCCCGTTTCCACGAAGTGATGGCGGAAGAGAGTTATAATTCGGTTGTGTGTGGTCTGTTCGAGCATATTCTGCCACTGGTTCCCGGACTCGAAGACAAACTGAAAGCCGGCATTGAAGTCCTGGATATTGGCTGTGGCAGCGGACTGGCATTGATCGAAATGGCAGCCGCGTTTCCCCAAAGTCGCTTTACCGGCTTTGATATCTCGGAAGAATCGATCGGCAGGGCCCAGGCGTCCGCGGTGAAACGAGGCGTGACCAACGTGACTTTCCAGGTGCAGGATGTTTCCGAGATGAATATGACCGATGCGTTTGATCTGATTACCGCCTTCGATGTGATTCACGATCAGGCCAAACCGGACCAGGTTCTTCGCGAAGTGAATGCGGCACTGAAGCCGGGCGGCACCTTCCTGATGCAGGATATCGCCGCTTCCAGCAATGTGGAGCAGAACATCACCAATCCACTGGGGCCGATGTTCTATACCATTTCGACCATGCACTGCATGACCGTCTCTCTGGCCCAGGGGGGCGCAGGGCTGGGAACCTGCTGGGGTAAAGAACTGGCCTGTTCAATGCTGGAAGAAGCGGGCTTCAATAATATTGATGTTCAGGAGCTGCCTCACGATATTATGAATTATTTTTACACAATGACGAAAATGAGTTGAACAGGTTGTTGTGAACCGTGTCTCTACAGGGAGTGGGAACCGTATGTTTCTACTCCCTGTTTTCATTGTACTTAGGGCAAATACTTTCGCGGACCTTCATCTGGAATCAGCCGGAGAATTAAAATAGGATATCGGGGTTTAATTTCAGTTGGATGACAGAACAGGCTGCCTATAATTTGATATGAGTACAGGTCTGATCCATCTCATGAGAGAAAATCTGAAGAATCAGCAAAGAATGTGATGTTTAAGGCCTTTCCAAGTGTTGAATATAGTGCAAAAATGCCGATTATAAGGAATAAATCTGTTACGTTGAGTTTGCCGTTCAAAGGAGTGATGGTAAGCAGGCCGTGATGGAAAGCGCGGATGTCTGGAGCTGGAACTTCAATGCTCGCAAGGGATTGAAAGGAATCGCCCGACAGACGAAATGATGCATGTAAATTGTGAAAACCAAGTGTGGCCTACTCCTGCGTCTTTCCCTCCTTTTGCGGGGTCTGAAGCAATTCAGTCCCGAACCATGTCTGAGAGAGCACATCGCGTTTTCCACGGTTTCAACTTTTCAGTGATGAAGTGTCTGGTTTTTCGTAATCGAAAAACAGGACCAGACCAGCGAACCCGTCTTTTAATCGAGCGGCAGTCGCGATCACCGGGGAGACAGACCATTAAAAATATTTTTTCATTCAACTGAGACTGTACCGCCTGAACTCAGGCGACTACCGGGGAGTAAACAAAAGAATGTCGACCACTGATGTGTCTGGTGCTAATGGCAAGATCAGCGAACAACTGGATGCTGTTGTAATTCGTTTTTGTGGAGATAGTGGCGATGGAATGCAGCTGGCCGGCACGCAGTTCACGAATGTGTCCGCTGTCTTTGGTAACGATGTCAGTACACTGCCTGACTTTCCCGCAGAAATCCGCGCACCTGCCGGTACGCTGGGCGGAGTCAGTGGATTCCAGATCTGCTTCTCCAGCTCAGACATTTACACTCCCGGTGATGAAGTCGATACGTTAATCGCCATGAACCCGGCGGCGTTGAAAACCAACGTAGCCGATCTCAAGCGGGGCGGAACACTGATCGTCAACGAAGACGCATTCGAGAAATCGAACCTGTCCAAAGCCGGTTACGACAGTAACCCGCTGGACGATGAAGAATCTCTGGCCGCCTACCAGCTGCAGAAAGTGCCGATGACCAGTTTGACGCGCGACGCCGTCGCCGAACTGGGACTTTCGCCACGAGAAGCAGAACGCTGCAAAAACTTTTTCGCGATGGGGCTGGTGTACTGGCTCTATCAGCGCGATGCGACCCCGACTGAAGAGTGGGTCAAAAGCAAGTTCGCAAAAAAACCGGAACTGGTCGAAGCGAACCTCAAAGCCTTACACGCCGGCTATAATTACGGCATTACTACCGAAGCGATTACCGTGCATTACCGCGTTGATCCCGCGGATCTGCCTGCCGGTAATTACCGCAAGGTGACCGGTAACGAAGCACTGGCATTCGGTTTTGTGACGGCAGCCAAACTGGCCGGCAAGCAGTTGTTCTACGGCGGTTACCCGATCACTCCCGCCAGCGATATTCTGCACGAGCTTTCCAAACTGAAAAATTTCAACGTGGTCACTTTCCAGGCAGAAGATGAAATCGCTGCGATTACCAGCGTCGTTGGTGCCTCTTTTGCCGGCGATCTGGCGATTACTGCCAGCAGTGGTCCCGGAATCGCTCTCAAAGGTGAAGGTATGGGACTGGCAGCGATTATGGAATTGCCGCTGGTCGTAGTTGATGTCCAGCGCGGCGGACCCAGCACGGGGCTGCCCACCAAGACAGAACAGTCGGACCTGTATATGTGCATGTTCGGCCGCAACGGTGACTGCCCGATGCCTCTCATCGCTCCTGCGACACCGGCAGACTGCTTCGAGATGGCTCAGGAAGCACTGCGAATCGCGGTGGAATTCATGACTCCCGTGCTCTTGCTCAGTGACGGTTATATTGCCAACGGTGCCGAGCCCTGGAAGATTCCGGATGTCTCGTCACTCAAACCAATTCCGATCGTCCAGGAAAATACACAGACGAATGGGGAATTCATGCCCTACCTGCGGAATGAAAAGAAAACCCGTCCCTGGGTCATTCCTGGTACACCGGGTTGCGAACACCGCGTGGGTGGTCTGGAAAAATCAGACGTGACAGGTAATGTGAATTACTCTCCCGAAAACCATCAGTTTATGACCACACTCCGGGCAGAAAAAATTGCCGGGATTGCAGACTTTATTCCCGAACAGACCGTCGAAGGTCCTGAGTCGGGAGACCTGCTGGTGATCAGCTGGGGGGGAACTTACGGGGCGGTTCGCACTGCGGTCAAACAGTCGGTTCAGGAAGGTCTGTCGGTGGCGCACGCCCATATTCGCTACCTGAATCCGTTCCCGAAAAATCTGGGCGATCTGATCAAGAAATATAAGAAGGTCCTGATTCCCGAGCTGAATACCGGACAATTACGGATGATCATTCGTGGTACCTACCTGGCTGATGCTGTCGGCCTGAATAAAGTCCAGGGGAAACCGTTCCTGATCAGTGAAGTGAAAGACAAAATCAGAGAGATGATCAAAGAGAGCTGATCTCAACGGATGTCATCTGATCTGATACCTTTATAAACCAGTTTAAAAACGAGTTATTGCGTTTAAGGATAGTTAAAAATGAGCGTTGATGTCACACTGCCTGTCCTCTCGCCAAAAGATTTTGCCAGCGATCAGGAAATCCGCTGGTGCCCACGCTGTGGCGATTACTCTATTCTCGCCCAGATGAAAAAAGTCCTGCCGACTCTGGGTATCCCCAAAGAGAAGTTCGTGTTCGTTTCCGGAATTGGCTGCTCCAGCCGTTTCCCGTACTACATGGATACCTACGGGATGCACAGTATTCACGGTCGGGCTCCTGCGATTGCCACCGGCGTCAAACTGGCGAATCCGGATCTGCAGGTCTGGGTGATCACCGGTGATGGCGATTCGCTGTCGATCGGCGGGAATCACTTCATGCACGTACTGCGGCGTAACGTGGATCTGAAAGTGATCATGTTCAACAACCAGATTTATGGTTTAACCAAAGGTCAGTACTCACCCACCAGTCCTACCGGGACCAAAACGAAAAGTACACCTTTTGGTTCGGTGGATCGGCCTTTGAACCCGCTGTCGGTGGCCATCGGTGCCCGGGCGACATTCGCGGCCCGATCGGTTGATGTGGATATCAAACACCTCTGTTACGTTCTCGAACGGGCAGCACAACACAAAGGATCTGCCTTTGTGGAAGTCTATCAGGACTGTAATGTCTTTAACTCGGGTGCGTTTGAATTTGCTTCCAAGAAGGACCAGAAAGCAGAAAACGTGATTTACCTTGAGCATGGTAAGCCCTTGATCTTTGGAAAAAATCGCGATAAAGGCGTTCGTCTCAACAGTCACGACCAGCCGGAAGTGGTCGAACTGGGCAAAGGGGTCACGGAAGACGATCTGCTGTTCCACGATGAAAAGTCAGAAGACATGAACCTGGCGTTTCTGCTGGCCAGCATGCGGTATCCGGAAATGCCCGAACCCATGGGGGTCTTCCGCTGTGTCGAACATCCTACCTACAACGACGCCGTCTACAACCAGGTGGAATCCGCCACCGAACGTAACGGTGATGGGGATCTGGAAGCTCTGTTCAACACCGGTGATACCTGGACCGTGTAAACGGCACAGATCGAAAATAAAAAAAGGCGTTACAGTGAATTCTGTAACGCCTTTTTTATATTGATCACAGCTGAATCTCAGTGGAAACAGATCACGGTGAGGCTTTACTGTGATGCTTCTTCGCCAAACGAAAGTCGCATCTGGCGAGACTCGGCCGGGTCAAGTTCTTTGAACAGCAGGCTGGGTTGAATGCCTTTATTGTTCTGGTACTTGTCGCTGTTATATTCGACGATTTCACCGATGGGCGTGTTATAAATAATCTGACAGATGGCGACGCCGGCGTAAATACGAACCGGCTGGGCCACCGTGATTTCCAGGGTCCAGTAACCACAGAACCCGATATCACCCACGCCGGCAGTAGCGTGTACGGAAATTCCCAGACGTCCGATCGACGAGCGTCCTTCGAGGAGTGGCACCAGGTTATGGGTTTCGGTTCGTTCCACGGTCCGTCCCAGGTAGAGTTGCCCGGGATAGAGCACCATCCCTTCTTCCGGAATCACATATTTCCCCAGGCGATTCGGGCGGGCCATGTCCAGCACGATTTCCTCGTAGACCATCAACTCGTTATGCAGGCAGAGGTTATAGCTGTTCGGGTTCAGATATTTTTCGTGATAAGGTTCAATGACAATATCTGTTCCCAGGCGTGCTTTGATTTCTTTCCCGGTCAGGATCATTGGCTTCTCATTATGGTGAAGGTTGGATGTAGACGCTGCATACTGGAACCATAAACCGACGCGAACCGGCTTTCAACGGTTTGGACGGGTGTTTTCGGAAACAGAGCCAAGTACCAGGAATCCACCGGTGAAAAGCGTTCACTCCGTGAGCGGCTTCAAGCCGATCCGCGGGCAGATTTTGAGCAGGCTGCATTCCGTACAGCGCGGTTTGCGGGCCACGCAGGTGGCACGGCCGTGTAGAATGACCCGATGGGAAAAGGCGATCCATTCTTTTTTCGGCAGGACTTCCATCAGGTCGCGTTCAATGATCTCCGGGTTTTTACTGGTGGTCAGCCCGAAGATATTGCAGATGCGTTTGACGTGCGTATCAACGACCACGCCACTGGGAATTCCGAATGCAGTTCCGAGAACCACATTGGCTGTTTTACGGCCGACACCCGGTAATGCCACCAGTTCTTTGAGCGTGCGGGGAATCTCGCCTGCATATTGTTCCGTGACAGCCAAAGCCATCTTGCGAATGTTGGTCGCTTTGGCGCGGAAAAAGCCAAGCGGGTACACAATCTTTTCAACATCGGCCTGTTTACTGGTCGACAGTTTTTCCGCCGTCGGATATTTCTTGAACAGAGTCGGCGTAGTTGCATTCACGCGTTCGTCAGTGCATTGTGCGGAGAGAATGGTCGCGACGAGCAGCTGAAACGGCGAATCATGAATCAGCGCGCACTCCGGTTCCGGGAACAGTCGAGCCAGTCCCCTCGCGATTTTGCGGGCATGTTTCTTTTTGTCATCAAGTGAGTCGCTATAACCGGAACCTGCTGCAATCTGCGAATTATTTTTAGCCATATTCTGCGTGACAATTCCCAAAATGAAGTGCTACTCTCACTGACATGTTTTCATCAGCCAGCTGAGTTTGATAAATGAACTTAGTATGGGGGACTCAGAATGGTTTTTCAATGTACGGGGTTGGAATATAAATAATGGTAGCAGACAACGCAGTGATCGAGCAGCAGTTAAAGACCATCTCCGGAATGGTTCCTGTATTGAATCTGGAAGATTACGTTCTCCTGCCGCATGCTGTCATTCCACTCCGCTTTACCGCCCCCGCTGACTGCCAGTTGATCGACGATGCTCTGAATGCCCATGGATTCATTGCCGTCGATCTTAAGCAGACGTGCCCTGCTGCGGGAACCGAACTTTCAACGGAATCCGGAATTCGAACCGTGTGCGTCGCTTCCATTCTGGCGCCGTACCAATTGCAGTCAGGAGCCCGTTCGATTCTGCTGCAGGGATTATGCCGCGCACAGATGGTTGTCTTGCAGAATTCAGAGCTGCCTTATCAGAAAACATTGCTGGATCTGAAAACAGATTATTATGCTGACCAGCCTGTCATTCACCGCGAACATCGTCAGTTGGAACTGCTGGAACTCTATTCCCGCCTCTATATGGATCACGCTTCCAATCCGATGTATTATCACCAGTTGCATCGCGAAGTCAGTCTGGGGACTCTTTGTGATACCCTTGCGGGGACGATCAGGCTGGAACCTGCCCTGGGGCAGATGCTCCTGCATGAACAGGATGTCGACCTTCGCAGTGATCTGCTGTTGAGCTTTTTTAAGAACAGGCTCCGCGAACGGCAGCAGAGCCCCGCGACACAAGCACTTTCAACTGACTTCAGTTGTAACTGAATTCCGCAAGCCTTTCTTTCTTGAGGCAGCTTCTCCGGTCGCGTAAGATAAAAGTTCAATCTTACTGACGTCACTGCTTCCACACTGGATGGCACAACCGGAGAACAGCTGAAATGAAAAACCGCTTGATCGCTGTATTATGGCTATTCCTGTTCGGAATGCTCTGCACGGACGTTGTCAGAGCGGATTCAGAAGCGTCAGCAAAGAAACGTCCGAACATACTGTTCTGTATCGCCGACGATGCCTCATTCCCGCACATGGGCGCGTACGGTTGTTCCTGGGTCAAAACGCCCGGCTTTGATCGAGTCGCGCGGGAAGGCCTGCTCTTCAACAACGCGTATACGCCGAATGCCAAGTGTGCGCCTTCACGGGCCTGTATTCTGACCGGTCGCAATTCCTGGCAGCTGAAAGAAGCCGGCAATCACATGGCGTTTTTTCCACCGGAGTTTAAAACCTATGTCGAATCTCTGGCAGACAATGGTTATGCCGTGGGGAAGACAGCGAAAGGCTGGGCTCCTGGAGTTGCCGTCGATGCGAACGGCAAACGCCGCGACCTGGCAGGACCCGCGTTCAATCAGAAAAAGACCAGGCCCCCCGCCAGCGGAATTTCACCCATCGATTACGCTGCCAACTTCGAACTGTTTCTTAAGCAGAGCGCCGTAGAAAAACCGTGGTGTTTCTGGTATGGCGGATTTGAACCGCATCGGGGTTATGAATACGGGGCGGGTATTAAGAAAGCCGGTAAGAAAATTACCGATATTGATCGCGTTCCCGCTTACTGGCCTGATAACGAAACCATTCGCACGGACATGCTCGATTATGCCTACGAGATTGAATACTTCGACCAGCATCTGGTGCGCATGCTGAATCTGCTGGAGCAGCGGGGCGAACTGGATAATACGCTGGTGGTCGTGACCGCCGATAACGGGATGCCGTTCCCCCGCGTGAAGGGACAGGAGTATGAACGTTCCAATCATCTGCCGCTGGCCATCATGTGGAAGCAGGGCATTCCTACCGGTAACCGGGTGATCGAAGATTATGTCAGTTTCATTGATTTCGCGCCGACATTTCTGGAAGCCGCCGGCCTGACCACAGAAGCTGCGGGCATGCAGCCGATCACCGGACGCAGTCTTTCGGATATTTTCCAGTCAGAAAAATCGGGCATGGTCAATCCAGAACGCGACCATGTTTTAATCGGTAAAGAACGCCATGACATCGGCAGACCCCATGATCAGGGTTATCCGATTCGGGGCATCGTCAAGCAGGGGATGCTTTATCTCAAAAATGACGAACCCGGACGCTGGCCCGCCGGGAATCCCGAAACCGGTTATCTCAACTGCGATGGCAGCCCGACCAAATCGGTCATACTGCAACTGCGTCGCGACGGGAAACAGGCAGACTTCTGGGAATGGGCATTTGGCAGACGTCCGGCTGAGGAACTGTATGCCATCAGTGAAGATCCGGAGTGTATGCGGAACCTGGCAGCACTGCCCGCCCATCAGGGGGTGAAGAATTCACTGAAAAAACAGTTGCAGGACGAATTGACGGCACAAAAAGATCCGCGGGTGCTGGGGAATGGTTCGATCTTCGAGAAGTATGAATACTCCGATCCTCGAACACGTCATTTTTATGAACGCTTTATGCAGGGCGAGAAAATCAAAGCAGGCTGGGTCAATGAAACGGACTTTGAGTCGCAAGCGCTTGACTGACGGCGCTGGTTAGTGGTCGTCTTTGTCGGCGGAGAGATAACCGGCGGAAGACTGGAAGTATTTCTGGCGACGTCGATTGGAATCCTGTGAGGCTGCGGAGAGTCCCGCTTTCAGATCTTCCAGATTTGCCTGGCAGTAGCGGCAGCCGGTCTCCGTTAAATGGAATTCAATAAATTCGTGATACGCGGGAGGCAGTGTTTCGAGGAGATAGCCTCCCAGCTGACTGCGCGAAGGGCAGCTCAACCGATTTCGCCTCCAGATCTCTCCCACCGAATGCACGCCATCATTCCTCTGACGTGACAGCGACGCGAGGCGAACCCGCAATGAATCTGAGCTGCGGAGTGTGGCTTCGACCTGTGACATCAGATCTACCGACAGATTTTCATCCAGATAAGCCAGCAGTTCCTGGTCTGTAAACGGTTTTTCTGACATGACTTGAGAGCCTCACTCCTGACAGAATCTGTGATGTTTTGGCTGAGAGAACAATTTCTATTATGCGTGAACGGCCCCACGCTTTAAAGGTGATTTGTGTAAACAATTGGGTAATTCTGAGAAAATCGAGAGAGGGTTTGCTCCGTTTGAAAGATCGGGGAGGGTTTTGTGAATTTATCAAAAAATCGGGTCAGGTAAGCCCTTTTTCCAGATCGTCAAACCGGTTTCTCCTGCCGGAATGGTTGTCGCTGACAGCTTTGCTCGTTAGCATACGCTTAATACATCGACGCGCTTAAGTTGCGCCTGGTGGCGCGTGAATACTGTCGCCGCTCAAATCTACGGTTACCCGGTTTCGGCACCGCACTTCTTCAGTGATGTACAATCAGTTCGTCATATTACAAACTGAAGGAAGTAAATCGGTTGGGAGCGGGGCGCTTTTTTGTCTGTCTTGAAGAATTGAAGGAATCACAGTGGCTGCTCAAGCAAATGCCTTATCATTAGAAGAGTTGAAGGAAAAAGGTAAAGTCCTTCGTCGTCTGATCATCCGTATGACCACTGAGGCCGGAAGTGGACATCCCAGCAGCAGCCTGTCTGCTGTGGAAGTTGTGAACGCACTCTGGTTTGGTGGTTTCATGAAATACGATCCCGAAAATCCGAACTGGGAAGCCCGCGATCGTTTCATTCTGAGTAAAGGCCACGCGGTTCCCGTGCTGTACGCAGCCATGGCAGAAGCCGGTTACTTCTCGGAAGAGGATGTGATGACCCTTCGTAAACTGGGCAGCCCGTTTGAAGGTCACCCCAATATGAAACGTCTGCCCGGTATTGAAGCCTCAACGGGTTCACTGGGACAGGGACTTTCCCTGGGAATCGGACAGGCCCTCGGCGCACGCCTGAACGACAACGGTTCGAACGTTTTCGTTGTCATCGGCGACGGGGAAATGGGCGAAGGTCAGGTCTGGGAAGCATTGGCAGCGGCTGAAAAATACAAGCTGGGCAACCTGACTGCGATCATCGATCAGAACGGATATCAGCAGACCGGCGCGACTCACGATGTACTTGATCTGGGTTCCTTTGAAGAAAAAATCTCTGCTTTTGGCTGGTATACACAGACAATTGAAGGCAACGACCAGGCAGCGGTTGTCGAAGCCCTGGAAAATGCGGCCAAAGTCACAGACCGTCCCAAAGCTATTATTTCAAAGACAAAAAAAGGGTATGGAATTCTTCCCGTCCTGGAAGAAACTGGCGATGTGAACTATCACGGTAAGCCGCTTTCACCGGAACTGGCAGAAAAAGCTCTGGCGTTTCTTGCTTAGAACCCCTGCCGGCAGGTGGCCTCGAACGGAAACCGTTCCAGGCATTTGAACACCGCTGGAGGATCGAATCAAATAACATCTAAAGTTAACACATACAAAAAAAGAGACTGATCATTATGTATTTAGGCGAACAGAGTGGATTGAAAATCGGACAAGCCACCCGCGATGCGTTTGGTGATGCATTAAAAGAACTGGGTGATAAATTTCCGGGAGTTGTGACGGTAGACGGCGATGTCGGGAACTCAACCCGAACAGAAGTGTTTGCCCAGGCCTATCCGGAACGGGCCTTCAATGTCGGAATTGCAGAAAGCAACATGGTCAGTGTGGCCGGCGGTCTGGCTTCTACGGGGCATATCCCGGTGGTTGCCAGCTTCGCTGCATTCCTACTGTGTAATGCATACGACCAGATCAGAATGTCGATTTCATTTCCCAACATGAACGTCAAACTGGTAGGAACCCATGCCGGTATTTCTATCGGCGAAGATGGTCCTTCCCAGATGGGTATCGAAGATGTCTCACTGGCCTGCAGTCTGCCGGGCATGGTTGTGATTGTCACCGCTGACGCCGTTTCCACCAAAGCGGCAACCGCTGCCATGCTGGAATACGAGGGGCCTGTTTACCTGCGTCTGGGACGTCCCAAAGTATCTGAAATTTATTCCGCTGGAGATACCTTCGAGATCGGTAAAGCCAATACCGTTCGTGAAGGTGACGATGTGACGATTATCGCCAACGGTCTGATGGTCGCCGGTGCGATTGATGCTGCGACAAAACTGTCTGAAGAAGGCGTCAGTGTACGTGTCATCGACATGCATACCGTGAAACCACTGGATGTGGAAGCCGTTCAGAAAGCCGCGCATGAAACCGGCGCGATTGTCGTTGCTGAAGAACACCTCGCTCATGGTGGATTGGGATCTGCAGTCGCAATGGCAGTTTCGCAGACCAATCCGGTTCCCATGGCTTACGTTAATGTGGGTGACTGTTTCGCAGAAAGTGGAGATCCCCAGGGTCTGCTGGACAAATACGGTCTGACTGTTGCTGCGATTGTTGAAGCGGTCAAAAAAGTAAAATAAGGAATCACAGGCCCTCTTGGGATTTCACAAGGGGGCCTTTCTATTCCTGTATCAGAGTTTCTGATTCTAAGTCCCGTTCACATTTTGTGAGAGAACTTTGTGACTGAGTTTCGCGCGTTTCATAATACCGACCCACCACAGCTGCTGAGATTATGGCATGCTGCAGGACTGGGTAGAGGAGCCGCGGAATGTCTCAGCAACGATGCCTTCGAAGTTCTGATTTTCTCACAACCCTACTTCGATCCTGAAGGGTTGATCGTTGCAGAAGAGAATGGCGAACGGGTCGGGTTTATTCTTGGCGGTTTTGGAGCCAATGAGGAAGGATCTGCGCTGGACTATACCAAGGGCGTGATCTGTGCAGTCATTGTGCACCCGGATTACCGTCGCCGTGGAATCGGTCGCGAACTGGTGCGACGCGCAGTAGAATACCTCAAATCCAAAGGAGCGACCGAGATTACTGCGGGACCTTCCGGGCAGCGATCCCCGTATCTGGTGGGCCTGTATGGGGGCACCCGTCCTTCCGGTTTTCTCCTCTCTGATCCGCTGGCGGCTCCCTTCTTCGAAAGCCTGGGTTTTGAATCAATCGGTTCAACCCGCATCTACCAGCGCGATCTGCTCGGCCAGAAACCGCCGATCAAATTTCACCTGGTCACAATCCGTCGGAAAATGCAGTTGAATATTTCCGATGATTACCAGGCGCCCAACTGGTGGTGGCTCACCCGACTGGGACGACTCGAAACGCTGCATTTTGAACTCGCTTCCAAAACTGGTGAGCCGGCTGTCGCTTCTGCCACCATCATTGGCCTGGATCTCTATATCCCCAAATGGGAAGAACGTGTAATCGGACTGACCGACGTGTTTGTGAACGAAGCGGAACGCGGCAAAGGGTATGGCCAGTCATTACTGCTGGAAATCGCCCGTCGACTGCAGGATGAACTGATCACCAAGCTCGAACTGCATGTCGACGAAACCAATACGGTTGCCTGGAATGTCGCAGAGGCAGTTGGCTACTATCAGGTTGATACTGGTATTGTATATCAACTGATTTCACGTTAGCGTGTAATAGGATAGTGATGTCGCCTTTGGCAGACGGCATCAGTATTGTGGGACAGTGTTTTCAGAACGCATCCACAATGATCCATAGCGTCACTCGATCATTTAGAGGCGGGCCGGATGATCCTGCAGACGCGACAGCAAAACTGGACACAGGCTACACTTGCAAAGGTAACCTTACATGGCGGCACTGTATATCACCGAAGACGACGTTCGCTCTCTGATGGACATGGAGAAATCCATATTGATCACACACAAGGTCTTCAAGGAACTGGCCGCCGGTCGAGCAAACAATGAGCCTCGACAACGGGTCAAAGCTCCCGGAATCATGTTACATACCATGTCTGCCGCCAGTGAATATCTGGGGTATGTCGGCTGGAAAGCCTATACGACCACCAGGGATGCTGCCCAGTTCCACGTTGCCATCTACGATCAGGAGACCGGCGAAATGCGGGCTTTGATCGAAGGAGATTTTCTCGGCCAGCTCCGCACCGGCGCTGCCAGTGGAGTGGCAACTGAATATATGGCGCGACCCGATTCCAAAGTCGTTGGACTGTTTGGCACCGGTCTGCAGGCACGCACACAATTGCAGGCCATCTGTTTGACCCGAAAAATTGAATTCGTGTCAGTCTACTCGCGCAACTTCGAGCATTGCAGCAAGTTTGCAGAAGAAATGACCGAGTTGTGTGATGTCGAAGTCACCGCTTCACACTCACCCGATGAAACCGCGGCGGAAAAAGATATTGTCATCTGTGCCACCAGCAGTAAAACCCCACTGTTTGACGGGCGTGTGCTTGATGAAGGGACGCATCTCAATGTGATCGGATCCAATCATCGCTCGCGACGGGAAATTGACCGTACAACCATTAAACGGGCCGACGTGATTGTCTGCGATGATATTGAACAATGCAAAATCGAAGCAGGCGACTTTATGCAGCCTGTCGACGAAGGCATTACCGACTGGCGGTTGATGCATAACCTGTGTGAGATTGTCGCTGAACGCGAAACCGGCCGGGCTACCGATGATCAGGTCACACTGTTTAAATCCGTCGGCCTGGCGGTCGAAGATATCGCCATGGGCGTCAAAGTGTATGAACTGGCCCTGGAGGAAGGGCTGGGCGTTGACTTGCCGTTTTAAAACAGGGGTCCCGCGAAACTGATCGATCAGACATCGCGTTTTTCCTGCAGCTTGACTGCCTGGTAGATCTGTTCCATTTCCTGCAGGGATGCTTCCTGAATCGAACCACCGGTCCGCTCCAGTTCCTGTTCAATTTTCTGCACGCGCTCTTGAAACTTGCTGTTGCTTTTTCGAAGCGCTTCTTCGGGATTGATCTTCCAGCGGCGGGCGATATTGGCGACGACGAACAGAATGTCTCCCAGTTCCCCTTCCACGCGTTCACGCAGCTCCGGGTCAGCGAGTTCCGTGTCAGCAACGATCTCCGCCTCCACGGTGGCCGGCGTATGAGGAATCTGACCGTCGGGAAAAATTTCGTCCGCCAGTTCCTGAATTTCTTCCCGGAGTTTATCAAACAGCATGTCGCGATGCGGAAAATCGTATCCCACTTTGGCAGCTTTTTCCGCCACGCGTGACGCCCGGGCTAATGCCGGTAGTGCCGCAGGCAGGCCGTCAAAAATCGAACGTCGCTGCTTTTCCTGTTCCTTAATCTGGTCCCAGTTGCGACGCACCTCATCCGGTGTCTCCGCGGCAACATCCCCGAACACATGCGGATGGCGTTCGATCATTTTCTGAGTCAGTCGATCGACGACGTGCGTCAGATCAAATCGACCTTCGTCGGCGGCAATCTGAGCGTCGAGTACAATCTGCAGCAGAAGATCCCCCAGTTCTTCAATGATATGTTCATCATTGCCTGAATCGATGGCTTCCAGCAGTTCGTAGGTTTCTTCCAGCGTATAAGGCTTGATCGTCTCCAGTGTCTGTTCCCGATCCCACGGACAGCCTTCCGGTGAACGCAGACGGGCGATTACATCGCAAAGCTTTTCAAATGCAGGGGTTAGGATGCTATAATCGGGGGGAATTCCCGGCAGGGGATCTCCCGCGCCAGTGGGACCAGCAGGCTGTGATTGATAATCAGATTCTGTCATATGTTCGACCGGTTGATTCACCTGTGAGCGGTTATCGTGTAGGATTAAGGTATCGTAGCGAATTTACTTCGTTCTGAAAATTCACAATAAAAATGAGAGGCCGAAATCATGAGTTTTCTCAGGAATCGTTTATTAACTGTCTGTATGCTGCTGCTGACATCTGTGGCAGTTGCTGAGGCGCAACAGGCTGATGAAAAGGACGCAGGCGCTACTGAGCAGGCGCAGCGGGAACAAAAACTGGAACAGCAGATGAGCGGGGCAACGCTGGTCGGGCATTTCAGTGTCGATGGAAAACAGAACGGCAAACCTCCCCGCGAAGAACGCTATGAGATTGCGTCCATGAAAAAACTGCAGGGAGATCAGTGGCTGATCACTGCCCGTATTAAATACGGCGATAATGATGTTAACGTCCCGATGCCTCTGAATGTTTTCTGGGCAGGCGACACCCCCGTCATTTCTCTGACCAACATGACCATTCCGGGTCTGGGTACCTTCACATCTCGCGTGATGTTCTTCGAAGGCCGCTACGCCGGTACCTGGCAGCATGGTAAAGTCGGCGGAAATCTCTGGGGCAAAATTGAATACGCCGAACAGAAATCAGAATCGCAGGATGAGAAATAAAAACCGTGACGTATCAAAGAACTGAGGAAATTGCATCCATGTCAAAACTTGTATTGTTCGCTCTCTTCGTATCCGGGATTTGCGCTTTGAATCCGGAAAACCTGTCAGCAGCGGAAAACGTCGCTGAGGCAAAACAGAAACCGGCAAAGCTGAAGCTCATCAAAGTCAAAAGCAGTCTGGATGACAGCTTGCAGCCTTCCATGTTCTGGGCGCCCGCTTCGGCAAAAACCACTCCGACACCACTGTTTGTCTTCCTGCATTCCTGGAGTGGCAATTATAAGCAGAACAATGCGAAGTGGCTGCAGGAAGCAGAACAGCGTGGCTGGATTTATCTGCATCCTGATTTTCGGGGCGTCAACCAGCAGCCCGAAGCCTGTGGATCCCGACTGGCGCGACAGGATATCCTGGACGCCATCGAATATGTCATCAAACACTACAACGTAGACCAGTCACGTATTTATCTGGCCGGTTCTTCGGGAGGCGGACACATGACAATGCTGATGGCCGGTCATCACCCTGATCGTTTCTCAGCCGCTTCCGTCTGGGTGGGCATCAGTGATCTGGCAGAGTGGTATCGATTTCACCTGAAAGATGGTGTGCCCCAGAATTATGCCCGCATGATTTTAAAATCGTTGACTGACAAGCCGGGTACTTCAGAGGAGATCGATGTGCAGTACCGCGATCGTTCTCCTTTATTCTGGATCGACAATGCTACGGAATTACCCCTTGATCTCAATGCCGGTGTGACGGATGGCCAGACCGGTTCCGTTCCTTTCACGCATACAATTAATGCCTTTAATGTTCTGGCGAAACAGAACCAGACAGCCCCTGTGACTGAGGCTGAAATAGAGCAGCTGTGGAATCAGGGCACACTGACAAATCCTCAAGTCTCCGATCAGGAGACCGATGAAACTTATGGACGCGAAATTCATCTCCGACGTAAATCGGGCAATGCACGCGTCACGATTTTCCAGGGAGGTCATGAAGGCTTACCGGAACCTGCCTGCGAATGGCTGTCGAAACAGTCACGCGACACTTCTGGCTTCGGTAAGTAAGCCGCACAAGCATGTTGAAGTAACTTGTATCAGACTTTCTGGTGAAGCAGTGTCGACCAGGCAGGATGAATAAAGGTTACGGACTGCGTGTATTATAGGGATTCTTTCACGGCGGCAACCGAATCAACTGCTCGAAGGCTGTTTCGGTCGATTGAGTATTCAAACCGGGGACTTCAATCGCATACAATAGAACCTGCCTCAAAAACTTTTGATGTGCGTGCGAATCATTCAACCTGAGAGCCAGTAACTTTGGACCGTCAACAGCAACGAATTGCAGAAGATCTTTCCAGTCTGATTGCAGGTGATGTGCGATGCGATCCCGTTGCGTTGTCAATTTATGCCAGCGATGCCAGCCTGTATCAGGTTCCACCACTGTGTATTGCCTTTCCCCGTGATCGAAATGATCTGATCTCGATTGCCCGCTATGCCTCGGAGATGAATATTCCGATGATTCCACGCGGGGCAGGGACTGGCCTGGTCGGTGACGCCATCGGCAGCGGGATCGTCATCGACTGCGCACGCTATATGAATGCCTTTGAGTTGATCAATGATAAACTGGTCCATGTTCAGCCAGGTGTTGTGCACGCACAGTTGAATCGCTATCTGAAAACACAGGGACTCTATTTTCCCCCCGATCCCTCCAATACTGAAGTCACGACACTGGGCAGTATGCTGGCAATCGATGCCGCCGGCTCCAGGGCGATTCGCGTGGGCTCAACTCGCGACTATATCAATCGACTGGAATTGATCCTCGCAGATGGAACCTGCTTCGAAGCAGGAAATGAAAGCCTGTCGATTCTGAATCAGCCCTCTCCCATGGGGTCCGGAACGTCACTCCTGAGCGAGCCGACGCCGGAAGCGCGTGGCGAACACGCTAAACGTACGATTTTGAGTAAACTCTCCAAGCTGCTGAATGATCATGCCGCGTTAATTCAGGAGAAACAACGGTCCGGGATTCCCAACTGCAGCGGCTATTATCTCAAAGGGATTAAAAGTCGACAAAATTTGAATCTGGCACGCATGCTAGTTGGTTCGGAAGGCACGCTGGCTCTGTTCTCTTCCGCACTGGTGCATGTCTCCCCGTTACCCGCGCATCGGGGAGTGGCGCTCCTGCTGTTCGGGGATCTGGCCTCTGCCATTAAAGCTGTGCAGACCATTATTCACGAACAGCCTTCCGCCTGCGATCTTCTGGATCGGCGTCTGCTCTCCCTGGCCCGCGATGCAGATCCCCGCTTTGCTTCCCTGATCTCTCCTGCAGCCGAAGCGGCATTGCTGGTCGAACAGGTGGGTTTCAGTGATGCGCAGGTCCAGCAGCGACTGCATAATGTGATTCTCGCTGTGAAAAATATCAATTCCCGGGTGGTTGTCGCCATGGAATCCCATCAATCAGACGAAGTCGACTTCCTCTGGTCACTGCCGCAGAAAGTGGTCCCTTCCCTCAGTCGTCTTCCGGGTGAATCACGGCCTCAACCGTTTGTCGAAGATATCGCAGTGCCCCCCGAATGCCTGTACGAGTTCTCCCAAAAAGCCCAGAAAGTCTTTCAGAAGCATCAGATTACCGCAACTTTATATGCCCATGCCGCATCCGGGCAGATTCACCTGCGTCCCTTTTTACCGGCGCTGACCGATCATAATGCACCCATTCTGGAAACCATTGCCCGTGAACTCTACCAGACGGTCTTTGCCCTGAATGGAACAATCAGCGGCGAGCACGGTGACGGACTGGCACGCACCGCCTTCATTCGTTCTCAATATGGTGATCTGTATCGCGTGTTTCGACAGGTTAAAGATATTTTTGATCCGCATAATCTGCTGAACCCGGGCAAAATTATCAACGATGATCCGCATGTCACCATTCGTAATTTAAGACCGGTTCCTGAAAAGTTCCCCGAACTGGTCGAGCTTCAGCTCGCCTGGTCACCACAGGAACTGCAGGAAGAGGCGTCACGCTGTAATGGCTGTGGTTCCTGTCGACGCCAGGATGCCGGTTCCAGGATGTGTCCCGTCTTTCGAATTGCCCCGGACGAAGAAGCCTCTCCCCGTGCCAAAGCCAATCTCTTTCGCGGACTGCTCTCCGGTGCCCTGCATCCCAATGAACTCTCCTCAGCAGAAACCAAACATCTGGCAGACACCTGTTTCAACTGTAAGCAGTGCCAACTGGATTGTCCCTCAACCGTCAACATACCCCAGATGGCCATCGAGGCTAAAGCGGCTTATGTCTCTGCGAACGGTCTTGATCATACCGACTGGATCTTGTCACGGGCCCATTCATTCGGGGCATTGGGCAGTACACTTTCGATGGCGGCGAACTGGGCGATCAATAATACGACCACCCGCTGGCTCATGGAAAAAATGATGGGCATTCACCGGGACCGCAAGCTCCCTTTCTTTTCGCGGCGGTCATTCCTGAGATCGGTCCCCAAGAAATATCTGAAACGACCTCGACCCGGCAGTGATCCGAATCTGGTCATCTTTTTTGTCGACTATTATGCCAACTATCACGATCCGGAACTGGCACATGCAATGCTGGCGGTCCTGCAGCACAATCAGATTCCCGTGTATGTCCCTCCGCAGCAGCTGGCTTCCGGAATGGCGATGGTGTCCGCCGGCGATTTGATCGCGGCGCGCAGCTTTGCGCAAGAGAACATCAAAATTCTCGCGGAATTTGCCAAAGAAGGGCATCAGATTATCTGTACTGAACCAGCAGCAGCCATCTGTCTGAAGCAGGAGTACCCGATGCTGGTGCCCGGGGAAGACAGCCAGGTGATTTCCGAACAGGTCAGCGAAGCGGGAGCATTTCTCTGGCAGTTGCACGAAGCAAACCGTTTCAGGACTGATTTTGGACCACTGGATCTGGAGCTGGACTATCATACGCCCTGTCATATCAAGGCTTTATCGTCCCGTTCGGCTTTAAATTCGCTTCTCGCTTTGATTCCTGAGCTGAGGGTGAATACAATTGAAAAAGGCTGTTCGGGCATGGCCGGGACCTACGGGCTCGCCCGCGACACCTTTGAAACCTCCAAACAGATCGGTCGGGAGCTGATCGATCACATGAAAATAACAAACGTTCATGCGGGTGTGACTGAATGCAGCAGTTGCAAAATGCAGATGGAACAGGAAAGCCGGATTCCTACCATCCACCCTCTCAAACTACTGGCACTCTCTTACGGACTGATGCCTGAACTGGGACGGGCATTGCAGCCGCAAAAGAAAAAACTGGTAGTGTCATGACAGTCCAGCAGATTCAGGTCAGGTTATTTGCCCGGGCCCGCGAATTGGCAAACAGCGATTTGATCTCGGTTGAGGTGGGGGAAGGCACAACGGTCGCCTGCCTGCGACAGGCCATCGCCGAACAGGTTCCTCAGTTACAGCCATTAAGCGGGCAGCTTCTGATCGCCGTCGACAATGCCTACGCAGGTGAAGACCAGTTGCTGTCGGCTTCACAGGAAGTCGCCTGCTTCCCACCGGTCAGTGGTGGCTGAATTGAAACGTATTAACTGGTATTTTGGTTATCGATCATGAAAACAGACTCCATTTCCATAACAGATCAACCCATCGACTACGCTGCCATCACTGAGCAGGTGCGTTCCAATGAATGTGGAGCCGTTGTCCTGTTTATGGGAACCGTACGTGAAATGACCGCAGGTAAACAGACTGTCGCATTAGACTATGAGGCCTACCCGGAAATGGCTGACCAGATGATGCAGCAGTTGATCGACGAAGCACGCGACCAGTGGGACGTCCACGGGATCGCCATTGAACATCGTGTCGGGCATCTGACGCTGGGAGAAATCAGTGTGGCCATCGCCGTCAGTTCCGCACATCGCAGTGAAGCCTTCGAAGCAGGACGTTTTCTGATTGACCGGCTCAAAGAGATTGTACCCATCTGGAAAAAGGAAAACTGGTCCGATGGCACAACCGAATGGGAGCATCCGGAAATCAAGGCAAAATAAAACAGTTTCCGGTTTGAGACTGACTATAATAGGTGTAGAGAACCGGCGGGGGACAGCAGGCCGTCCTTCCCGCCTTGATCGTAAGAGGCACTGATGGAAAAACTGACTCAATTGATTGATACATTTGGACGTGTGCATAACAACCTGCGCATCAGCGTCACAGACCGCTGCAATATTCGCTGTTTTTATTGTATGCCTTCCGAAGATGTGCAGTTCGTTCATCGCAGTAAGATTATGTCGTTTGAGGAAATCGTCCGCTTCATTCGCCTGGTGGTACCGCTGGGGGTCGACAAAATTCGTCTGACCGGCGGAGAGCCCCTGGTTCGAAAAAATATTCCCGAACTGGTGAAAATGATTGCCGACATTCCCGGAATTAAGGATATCGGCATTACCACCAATGGGATCCTGCTGCCCCAGCAGGCACAGCAGCTCTACGATGCCGGCTTGCGACGGATCAATATCAGCCTGGACGCGCTGAACGCCGCCAAGTTTAAACAGATCACACGCCGCGACGATTACGATAAAGTACTGGCCGGCATACAGTCTGCTCATGACGCCGGCTTTGATCCTGTGAAAATCAATGCGGTGTCCATCCGCAATCTGACGGAAGAAGAGATCGTCCCTTTCGGAAAGCTGGCCCGTGAAACAGGGGCCGAAATTCGCTTTATCGAATTCATGCCTCTGGATGCGGATAATCAGTGGGAACGCGAGAAAGTCCTGTTCGCCCATGAAATTCAGGAGATTCTTTCACAGGGGATTATGCCTCTGGTACCGGAGGAACAGCCTGATAAAAGTGCACCTGCTTCCAATTTTGTCTTCGAGGATGGCGTGGGACGGATCGGGTTCATCTCCTCAATCAGCGCCCCATTCTGCATGAGCTGTAATCGATTTCGGTTAACCGCCGACGGGAAGTTGCGCAACTGTCTGTTCAGCCTGGAGGAAACCAACATCCGTGAGCTGTTCCACAACAACGCTCCCGACGAAGAAATCATCGCGGCGGTACGCAGCAGCATTACCGCGAAAAAAGAAGGGCATGAAATCAACACAGCACGATTCATTCAACCCGATCGCCCGATGTATTCCATCGGCGGATGAAATCTGAAAGTGGATTGAGTTTGAAACATGAGTGAGCAGCCGTTGATTTACCTGGATAACGCAGCTACCAGCTTCCCCAAGCCAGATTCCGTCTATGCTGCGATGGATGATTACAATCGAAATATAGGGGCTCCCGTCGGTCGTGGAGCCTATCGGAAATCAATCGAACTGCAGTCTTCCATCGATCAATGTCGGAAGCAAGCAGCAAAATTGCTGGGGGCAGCACGTCCTGAAGAGATCGCCTTTACCTTCAACGGTACAGACAGCCTGAATACGATTATTCACGGCGTGTTGAAGCCCGGGGATCATGTCATCACTTCCGATGTGGAACACAATTCAGTACTCCGGCCTCTACAGACATTGAAAAACCGCTGGGGACTGAAGATCACAATCATTCCCGCAGATCAGACCGGACTGGTCGAACCGACGGCATTTCGGGATGCCCTCCAAAAAAACACGCGACTGGTGATTCTCAATCATGCTTCGAATGTAACGGGGACCATTCAACCCGTGAATGAAGTTGGAGAAATCGCACGCCAGGCGGATGTGCTCTTTCTGGTCGATGCCGCGCAGACAGCCGGCCATTTGCCTCTGGATGTGTCCAGCATGCCCGTCGATTTCCTGGCATGTCCCGGTCATAAAGGGTTGCTGGGCCCGCTGGGGACGGGACTGGTTTATCTGCGTGCAGAGCTGGCTGACCAGGTCGAGAGCCTGCGGCAGGGGGGGACCGGCACTCGCAGCGAAGATGAAACACAACCGGTCACTTTACCTGAAAAACTGGAATCAGGGAATCACAACGCTCCGGGGTTGATCGGATTGCGAGCTTCTATTGAATACGTACTCAAGCAGGGAGTCTCAACACTTCGAAAGCACGAGCAACAATTAACCGCACAGCTGCTGGACGGTTTTCAGCAACTCAACAGTTTCCAACTGACTGGACCCCAGGTCGTCGAAAACCGGGTGGGGGTGGTCAGCCTGATCAGTGAAACCGCTGAACCACAGGTGCTGGCTTCCATTCTGGATGAGAATTTCGGGATTCAGATTCGGGCAGGTCTACACTGTGCACCCCGTATTCATGCCTGTATCGGTTCAAAAGCAGCCGGAGGAACGCTCCGCTTCAGTCCCGGGCCTTTTACAACAGTGGAGCAAATTGACACAACGATCTCAGCGATGCAGGATCTGGCTGCATCTTTTTAAATCAAAGTCCACTGTGACCGCTTCTGAAAACTGTTCAGTTCACACTGTTCGAAACGACTCCGTCTGCAGAAAACTCTCTCAAGTATTAGCAGTATCGTGATTTACATCCTTGACACTCTTTGATGTCTACTTCAAAATTAAAATAGCCTGTTCTGGCTGGTTATAGAGTTTTCCCGTCAACTCGATTCACAACGTGTTCCAGGGAAGTCGCTCTTGCAGCACCGGGGGCTATAAACAATTCTCGCTCGACATGTCTAACGTCTTATTTCCCCAATGACGCATTGGAAAATCAGAAAGCAGTCAACTCCGTTGATGCGGGTATGACGAACGGTTTCTGCAGTAATTGGATCTGCTGAATGGTAGAATACAAGCTGGAGTTAATATAATTTTCATAAACCAGATTTGACCGGAGTCTTGATTCCCACTGTTTGATATGGGAAAAACAGATTCCTCGCAGTTTAAAACTGATTCTATTCCGTGGAGAAATTGAATGGCCGATGATTGGATGCAACAGTTAGTAGATGATGGGTTTCTCGGTCCGGCGCAGCTGGATGAAGCCTCGAGTCTGGCCGGCTCTATGGGAATTTCCCCCGGAGAAGCACTTGTCAAGCTGGGATATGTAGGGGCCGAAGTCATTGCGCAGGCCCAGGCGTCCATGTATGGATATGAGTTTGTCGAACTGGAAGGGCTTGAAATTCCCCAGTCGGTAATCGAACTGGTTCCAGAATCCATGGCGCGGGAAAATACCGTGATTCCCGTGGGAATGGATGGGGATTCGCTGCAGATTGCACTGCATGACCCGATGAAATACGAAGTACTCGATAAACTGCGATTCATTATTAATCGTGATATTGACGTGGTCATGGCTCCGATTGAAGCGATTCAGGCCGCCATCAACCGGCATTACGGACAGAGCGAAACCGAATCTGTTGATACGATGTTGAAGGAGTTTACGGAAACTGCCATCGATATTACTGCCACCGAACTCGCCTCCTCCAGCACTGTCGCTGAAGAAGATGAGAGTGCCCCGGTGATCCGCCTGGCCAACCTGATCATCAGTGAGGCTGTGAATATGCGGGCCAGTGATATTCATGTCGAGCCCTTTGAGGACCGGATTCGCATCCGTTATCGTATCGATGGTGTACTGATTGAACGTGACAGTCCTCCCCGTCGTCTGTTGATGGCACTTGTTTCCCGATTCAAAATTATGGCGCAGATGGACATCGCAGAAAAACGTCGTCCTCAGGATGGTCGAATTAAAACCACCATTGCCGCCAAGGACTACGACTTGCGTGTCAGTATTCTGCCAACCAATCACGGACAGGCGGTGGTCATGCGTATTCTGGACCGAGATAACATCAAAGTCGGGATTCGTAACCTTGGTTTTTCAGAAGAGAACTATCGGCGCTTCCAGACGATTATTCGTCGACCGAACGGCATCTTCCTGGTAACCGGGCCGACGGGTTCCGGAAAAACGACAACTTTGTACAGTGCCCTGGGTGAGTTGAATCGTCCGGACCGCAAGATTATTACGGCTGAAGACCCGGTTGAATACTATCTGCCCGGTATCAATCAGGTAGAAGTGAAGCATAATATCGGGCTCGATTTTTCCCGCATCATTCGTGCGATGTTGCGACAGGCTCCCAATGTGATTCTGGTTGGTGAAATCCGCGACAAGGAAACTGCTGAGATGGCAATTCAAGCATCTTTGACAGGACACTTGGTATTCAGTACGCTACATACGAACGATGCGCCCGGTTCTATTACACGATTGATCGATATGGGGGTACAGCCGTTCCTCGTGGCATCCAGTGTGATGGCGGTCATGGCTCAACGTCTGGTGCGTGTTGTTTGTGGTAAATGTGTGGAGACCTATGTCCCCGATCCAGGCGAACTCGAATACCTCGGCTTTACCGAAACTCAGCTTGCTAATGCGATCCATAATCGAGGCAAGGGTTGTAACACGTGTTCACATACAGGCTACAAAGGGCGGAAAGCGGTATTTGAACTGATGATGATGAATTCCGCTATACGTGAGATGACTTTCCGCAGTGAGGCCGCACAGAACATTCGAAGGCAGGCACGCCTGCACGGCATGAAATCGCTGGCTGAGGATGCAGCAGAGAAAGCCCTGCAGGGAATCACAACACTGTCAGAAGCGATGAAGCTGGCAAAAGGTCTGGAAGGCTCATAACAGGGGGAGAAAAAGAGGTGTCAACGGGATCGTTCGTGTGAAAATCTGGTAAAACCGTTTCAGCTTTCATGGAAAGAGTTAGATCTATTTTCGTGCATTTGTTGAGTTTTACAGCAGAATACCGGATAATTAAGTCAGATACGCCCCAATAAGATGGCGATCTGATTTCAGTAAACCATTTCTAAGTCGTCTTATCTTTATTTCCTTAATTTTACTGATTTTCGTTTTACTACATTCTTGTGAGACCCGCTTGTTCAGGGAAAAATCCAGGAGCTGATTCGTTCTGGGAAATGAAATCACTCAAATCGAAGAATAATCCACACTTCTGGCGAAAACCCTCGTTCCCGCGAACGTTCGGTGATCGCTCACTTTTTAGTCAAAGAGTTTTCAGAAAGTACTTTGGATGGCAACAGTTCAAATTGACAAACTGCTGGAGACGGTCGTTAAAGAACGGGTGAGCGACCTGCATATCACCACAGGCCAGCCCCCCGTTGTTCGTGTTGGCGGGCATATGGTACGTCTGGAAACCAAAAGTCTTGAACCCGATGATACCGTCGCACTGATGAAGAGTATCACGCCTGAGCGAAATCAGCAGGAACTGCAGGAGGTCGGAGGGACTGACTTCGGATTCGCCTTTGGTGAGAAAGCCCGCTTCCGGGTATCGGTCTTCAAACAGCGTGGCCAGATCGGCATGGTGTTACGGCGAATCCCCAATGAGTTTCTGACATTCGAACAGCTGGGTTTGCCTTCGGTGATCTCCGATCTGCTCGAACGCCCCCGTGGTCTGTTTCTGGTCACCGGGCCGACAGGCAGTGGTAAGACAACCAGCCTGGCCAGCATGATCAATCACATGAATAATACAATGGACCATCATATCATCACGATGGAAGACCCCATTGAATATTATCACAAACATAATAAATCCACGATCAATCAGCGGGAAATCGGCGTCGATGTGCCTACCTTCCCCGAGGCCCTGCGTCGTGCTCTGCGACAGGACCCCGATGTGATTCTGGTGGGGGAAATGCGCGACCTGGAAACCATTTCCGCTGCGATTACCGCTGCAGAAACGGGGCACATCGTGTTCGGGACCCTGCATACAACGGGTGCCCAGGGTACTGTCGACCGTATTATCGACGTGTTTCCTACCAGTCAGCAGGACCAGATTCGAACCCAGCTTTCTTCGTCCATTATCGGCATCCTCAGCCAGGCTCTCATGCCGAAAAAACCAAAAGGGCTGGTGGCCGCGTATGAGATGCTGGTCGTGACGCCGGCGATTGCCAACCTGATTCGTGAAGCCAAAACCTATCGTATTAACTCCAGTATTCAGACCGGGCGTAAGTACGGGATGCAACTGTTGGATGACGCGCTGTTTAATCTCTGGCGCGATGGGCTTTGCGAGGAAAAAGATGTCGTCATGCGATCGAATAATCCAGGCGAGCTCAAAGCGAAAATCGCCATGGCCAAGAAGGGATTACTCGAAGACGATGATGACGAAGAAGATGATGATTTTGAAGATTAATGATCGGGGGCAGGGAAGCACCAGGTCGCGTCAGTCATTTCGGAAAGAAAAATCAAACTGAAAAGGTAGACATACATGGCAGCGAGACGCCTTGGTCAAATCATGGTCGATCTGGGATATATCTCAGAAGACCAGTTATGGGATATCCTGGAAGAGCAGAAGCAGAGCCCGGGTGAAGTCATCGGTCAGGTCGGCATCCGCATGGGGCTGGTGACTGATGAGCAGGTCACACAGGCGCTCGCTGAGCAGTGGGGGATGCCCGTCATTGAGCTGGAAGAGACTAATATCCCTTCCAAGGTGCTCGAACTCGTGCCGGAAACGATGGCCTCTATCTACAAGATTATGCCGGTCTCGCTGAAAGATGGCGTCCTCACCGTCGCCATGGCGGATCCCCAGAATGTGGCCGCGCTGGACGACCTGCGTAACTTTCTCGGGTATGATGTCCGGGGAGCGGTTTCCAATCTGAATGATGTGGAAGGGGCAATTGCCCGCCACTACGCCGAGCACCAGGACAGCATTGAAGACGTCATTGGCGCCATGGAAGACGAACTGGGTGATGACAAGACTAAAAATGTCTATGACCTTTCTTCTGCCGAAGAAGTCGCCGATGCTGCTCCGATTCGAAAACTGTTAAATATGGTGATGCTGCTGGCGATCAAAGATCAGGCAAGCGACATCCACCTGGAACCGTTTGAAGACGAATTCAAGATTCGCGTGCGTGCCGATGGTGTACTCTATGAAATGGTGCCACCACCACGCCACCTGGCCAATGCCATTGTCTCCCGTGTTAAAATCATGGCAGACCTGGATATTGCTGAGCGCCGCATGCCACAGGACGGTCGTATCGAATTGAACGTCGGCGGCAATCCGGTCGACCTGCGGGTCAGCGTATTGCCTACACTGTTTGGCGAAGCCGTTGTTATGCGGGTGCTGGACCGGACCGTGGTTCAACTGGACCTTAACAAAATCGGTATGGACCCTACCACCTTGTCACGTTTCCGTGAAATGATTCACAGACCCAATGGAATTGTGCTGGTAACGGGCCCCACGGGAAGTGGTAAGACCACGACACTGTATTCCGCATTGAATGAACTGAACGTCATTGAAGAAAAAATTATTACGACGGAAGACCCCATTGAATATGATATCGACGGTCTGATTCAGGTTCCCGTCAATCCCGATATTCAAGTCACCTTTGCTTCGGTGCTGCGTGCGATTTTGCGTCACGATCCCGACCAGATTCTGATCGGGGAAATTCGCGATTTCGAAACCGCAGAAATCGCCGTTCAGTCAGCGCTGACAGGCCACCTGGTATTCAGCACGCTGCATACCAACGACGCGCCCTCGGCGATTACCCGTCTGCGCGATATGGATATTCCCAAGTTCCTCATCACCGCAACCGTGGAGGCCATTCAGGCACAACGTCTGGTGCGGACAATCTGTAAGGAATGCCGGACGGAATTTGAACCCAGTGATGAACTGTTGATGGAGCTGCAGCTCCCGATTGAACAGGCGCGACAGTACAGCTTCTACTATGGAAAAGGTTGTGCCACCTGTAATAACTCGGGCTACAAAGGCCGGACAGGCCTGTATGAACTCATGGATGTCACCGATGAAATTCGCGACCTGATTACCGAAGATGCTTCGGTGGATGATATACGCGACATGGCCCGCAGTCAGGGGATGACTACCCTGCGTGAAGCAGGGCTGAAACTGATTTTTGACGGCGTCACCACGATCGACGAAGTGGTCCGCGAAACCGTGGTGGAAGACATCGCATAATTGAGAGCCACCAGGCTCATTAACAATACAAACCATTTTTTAAGACGACTTTTGACGGAGTAACGCCATGCCGGTTTATCAATATGAGGCCATGGACAACACTGGACTCGAAGTGAAAGACACGATCGAGGCCCCTTCTGAAGCTGATGCGCAGACACTCATCAAAGAGAAGGGCTTTTTTGTTACCAAAATTGCCGAAAAAGGTCGCGGTAAGAAACAGAAAAAAGGAGCTGGTGCAAAAGCCGGTGGCGGCAGTAAAAAAGCCAGTCCCAAGAAAGGGGGCTTCTCCATCGGGGGGGTGCGGCCCAAACAGCTCTGTACCTTTACCCGTCAGCTGTCCACGCTGCAGGATGCCGGTCTGCCGATCCTGCGAAGCCTGCGGATTCTGGAAGCACAGGCCAAGCCCGGCCCGCTCAAAGCGTCTCTGGATGGCGTCATCGAAGATATTGAATCGGGGAACACACTCTCGGAAGCCATGGCCAAACAGCCGAAATGTTTTGATAACCTCTACGTCAACATGGTGAAGGCCGGGGAAGCCGGTGGTGCCCTCGAAGTCATTCTGCAGCGTCTGGCTGAGTTTAAAGAACGTGCCCAGAGTCTGAAGAAAAAGGTGCAAGGGGCCATGATTTATCCGGTTGCCGTGATCACGGTGGCCGGCCTGATCGTCGGTTTCATCATGTACTGGATCATTCCCAAGTTCAAAAAGATCTTCCTGGATTTCGGTACCGAACTGCCCGGTATTACCCTGTTGCTGATGTCAATCAGTGATATTGTTGTCTCCTACTTCTACCTCTTTCCGGCGATACCACTGGCCTTTTATATCTTTATCAAGATTGTGAGGAAGAATAAGAAGGGGGCGTTCGTGGTTGACTGGATATCGCTGCGCATACCGTTATTAGGCAAGATTATCAGTAAGTCAGTGACCGCGCGTACCTGTCGTACCCTGGGCACACTGATCGCCTCCGGCGTTCCCATTCTCGAAGCGATTATTATTGCCCGTGACACTGCGGGGAACATGGTTTTCCAGCGCGCCTTCGACACCATCTACGCCGCGATCCGCGAAGGGGAAACCATGGCGGTCCCTCTTAAAGAGGCACGCATTGTGGACGATATCGTGGTCAACATGGTGGACGTGGGTGAAGAGACCGGTGCACTGGATAACATGCTTTATAAAGTGGCTGACGTCTACGACGAAGAAGTTGCCGTACTCGTGGACGCCCTGGTGAGTCTGCTCGAACCACTGATGGTGATCGTGCTGGGGCTGATTGTGGGTTTCATCGTAATCGCACTCTTCATGCCCTTAATTAAGCTGTTGAACGATCTTTCGTAGTGTTTTGGATAGGGTGTTGCAAAATAATACAGAATATTCCCGCAAAATTGCCTGTCTGTGACGTAGTGAAATAGCAATATAGTTAACAGAGATAACAGGTTACGCGTATTATGGACATCAAGGCATGAAATTTGCCTCTATTATAATGTAGAAAACTCTCTGCTGAGTTCACTCTCAAACACAGGCAGACAGGGTTTTTCAATCTCAAACTGTAGTTCCGTAAAGAGTTAGGAGTAAACAATGAAACGTCGGCCGCCAATTACCCTCTCGGCGTCAGAGTACAGCAGGCGTGCGTTCACCTTAATCGAACTGATGATCGCAATTGTCATTATCCTGATTCTGATCGGTCTGCTTGTTCCCGCCATCGGCGCCGTCCGCCTCCGGGCACAACAGGCAAAGGTACGTTCAGAGATTTCCAATCTCGAAGCTTCTATCGCTCTTTTTAAAGGCGAATTCGGCATGGATCCGCCCAGTGGAATCATCCTCTACGAATCCGGTTCTGCTACCTGGGATCAGCGCAGTAAAGGGCTGATCCGCCAGTTGTGGCCCCAGTTCGATTTTACAGCCAATAAAGATATCAATGGTGACGGCGATGTCACAGATACGATTCTGCTGAATGCCGGCGAATGTCTCACGTTCTTCCTCGGGGGAGTCTGGGAGAAAAATGCTAATGGAAATTATATTACCTTTGGATTTTCCAAGAATCCGGCTAAGCCGTTCCTGAATCCTGGTCATACCGCGGCTGATCCGGGTTACGACTCTGATTATTCAGCACCCAATTCCGGTCGCCAGGGGCCCTTTTTTGAATTCGATAACAGTCGATTTGTTGATACAGACGGAGACAATGCTCCCGAGTATCTCGATTCCTTTCCGAGTCAGCAAACGCCTTATATTTATCTCAGTAGTTATGAGGGGCGAGGTTATCGTACCGGTGATATTACCGGTACCGGCCTGGCTGACGTTTATCGTCAGGGGGACCCGACTGTAACCCCACCCACTAACGATCCACCATACAAGCCCAAGTCATTTCAGATCATTTCGCCAGGCGCTGATTATCAGTTAGGAACTGGTGGAAATTACACTTCTGGCAAAAACCTGCCGGGCAACCGCAGTGTGGAAGCGGATAACATTACGAATTTTGTCAGTGGATCTCTGCAGTAATCACGGTTTGTTTTTAAGAAGTCAGGTTTTTTACAATGCGACGTTTAACAGCTCCACAATCTGTTCGATCTCAGCGCGGTGGTTTCACCATCGTCGAACTGATGATGGTTGTCGGCATTCTGCTGTTTCTGATTGCCACTTCTGCGTTCGTGGTGCGTAATATCGGCAACAAAGCCCGTGAAAAAGCAACCATGGCGACGATCGTCAAAGTCAACGGCCTGATGCTGAATCGCATCGAAGCCATGCGGAAAGCGCTCGACGCATCGAAGAATCAACATCAGCTCGAATCGCTGGTCGGGCAGAAATATACAGCGCTGGTGGATAACTTTGGTGGAAAATACCGCGGACTGCCCAAACCGGTTGTGGAAATTCTGGTGCGGAAAGATATTTTCCGCGAGAACCTGCCGCAGTACATCGCTGAGAATTCCGGTATCAATGCCGCCATGGATGCCCAGTCTGGTGTTTCCCCGGGAACCGCAGGAAGTCTCGGCTCCGACGCCGGTGCCAGTATCAGTTCAGAATACCTCTACTACGTTTTAACGAAACATGAAACTTATGGCGTGCCTCCTGTGGGGGAAGATTCCTTCACCACAAATGAAGTCGCCGATACCGACGGCGATGGCCTGAATGAATTTGTGGATGGCTGGAGAAAACCACTCCGCTTTTACCGCTGGCCCACACGCCTGATCAAGCCGGATGGTTCAATTATCAACCGCACCGTTGCCGGTTATTTCTTTAGCGGGCTGCCTCCTGAACCCGCTTCCGGCTTCAATGAAGCCGATCCATTAAACGTCGATGCAGATGACCCACAGGGGCGGCTTCAACACGAAAATGATCGTTCGGGAAGTATCTTAGCTCCTCTGTTTAACAATAATTCTGCTTACACTACTGGGCAATATGCCACGATGAATACCTACTGGATGCCTCTGATCATTTCTGCCGGGGAAGATGGTGTTCTCGGGCTGTATGAGCCGCACGATGAAACTAACAATGGGGTCTTGGCACAACCTGTTCTACCCATTGTGGATGGCGTATTCGATAACATCACCAATCACAATCAACGAGCCGGAGGAAGGTAAACTTATGCCAGCCTTTCACACGAACAATCAGTTCACTCAGCGATCTTCGCGTCGGCCCGGCTTTACGCTTGTCGAGTTGCTGGTCGTGATTTCGATTATGGCAATCCTGGTTGTCATGACGGTGACTTCGATCAACTTCGCACTCACCAGCGACGTCACCCGTGGCGCCTCGCGTCAGGTGCAGTCCTATCTTGCAGGGGCCCGAGACCGGGCGATCTACGCCAAAGAACCACGGGGTGTTCGCTTTATGGTTGACCCTGATAACCCGTCGGCAGTCACCAGCATGATTTACATTGCTCCCAGCCCCGACTGGAATCAGGGTGTGATCCGCCTGGAACGTATTGATACCGGTTCAGATGGTACACCGGATACCATCCTGCATGTCCGTGGCAAAGGAACAGACTGGAATTTTCTCTATACCCGCGGACAACTGAAAGATGGTGCACGAATTAAAATTCCCGGTGATGATAGCGGTTCCTGGTATACCGTCGATTTACCAAATTCTCCTATTGTCGGTGGTACCGAAATTTTGCGGCTGACCACAGCTTACCGTGATCCAGGGACTTCTGATCCGACTGAAGTCGTGGCTTTCGCGCCTGGCAGTGGACCTTCCAATTATCTGCTGGAACTGCCTCCCGTAGTACTGTCGGGCGAAGAACCGACGCTGCTGCCCAATAACGCCGCCATTGACCTGGACCGTTCTTATTTGCCTCTCAGCTGGCGCATTACCGGGGCCTCCCGCGGTGAGGATGGTCAACCAGGTGCCGCTGGTGTGAATGATGACGGCAGCGGCGGAAACGATGACGATGGTGAACTTCTCTGGCCGGGTACCGATGACTACCGTCTCTACTCCAGCCAGCTTGATCTCATGTTCTCGCCCCGCGGTTCCATTTCCGGCAGTGAAGCAGGAAACGGAAAAATTCATTTTGTCGTCGATACACTTGAGAATATTCAATCTACCTGGCGCGCCAATACCGGCTACGCCGAAGGGGACCGGGTCACTGTGCCGGCGCGTCTGATTACGCCGACTTCTACCAACTGGGATCTGAGCTTCAAACCTTACGATCGAATTTACGTCTGCACAAACCCTGGCACGACCGGAAATAATGTCGGTGTCTTCCTGACCGCTGCCGGACGTCAGGTACGAGACGTGGGAACCGTCACAGATGGCAGCGCGACCTGGAGGGTCGAACTGAATACCACTCCTTCGCTACTGTCCATCTTTACGCGAACCGGAAACGTCAGCGCCTATCCCATGTTCTTTGATGCCGAAGCGGCTGTTCCCACCGGGCAGGCACCCGATGTGTTCTACTATGCAGAAACGGGGGCAACAGCCAAATGAAATCACTTCATCTGAAAACCCGCAATACACCTGTTGGATTTCTGTCCGTTTCGCGGGCCGGTGTCACCCTGATGGAAGTTCTGATGTCCGTCATGATCATGAGCATCGGCGTCGTCTCACTGGCGTCCCTGTTCCCGATTTCCATTCTGCGTGGCGTCCAGGCAACCAAGCTCACGAACGCAACCGTACTGCGCTATAATGCCGAAGCATTGATCGATGCATTCCCGCAACGTTTTGTATTCGATCCTGATGGTTCCCTGGATGCTGATGGAGAAATCGCACATCAACGCAGAAACCGCAATTACATCGTCGATCCCATCGGCAGTTATTACGCCACACTGGATGGGACCGGCCTGGAAGACAGCTTCGGTAACGACGGTTCCAGCAGTCCCGTGACTCGCATTCCCCGCTATCACGCCGGTCTGACTTCGCAGTTGCAGGCGACCAATTTCTTCTCGCAGCAGGATAACTGGACGCTGCTGTACGAAGGGATTCCCTCTAGTATCAACGGCGCGCGAGATACCATTCAGATCGATATTCAGGACATCAATTCCGGTATTCTGACGCTGTCAGAACTGCAGACCACTCTGGCAGATTCCGCGACCGGCGGACGGATTCTGGTTTATGATACCACCGGCAAGCAGGTTCAGGTGCGTGGGATCAGCGGAAGCAGTGTCGACGGCAGCACCGGGGAAATCAGCCTGGGCAATCCGCTTCC
Organism: Gimesia maris; assembly: GCF_008298035.1. Classification (NCBI taxonomy): domain Bacteria; kingdom Pseudomonadati; phylum Planctomycetota; class Planctomycetia; order Planctomycetales; family Planctomycetaceae; genus Gimesia; species Gimesia maris. The sequence continues at coordinate 6,950,695 of NZ_CP042910.1, read as the reverse complement.
CGATAACGGGCTCTATACCAGCATCGCCAAAGTCCGGATTGAACTTCTGAATATGCAGTATTCCTACCTGTTAACCGTCCGTCGTTCGATTGCTACCGATGTTGCTTCTGTTGACGTCGTGGTGTTCCATCGTCGTAATTTCTCCCCGGAGTTTGAAGCCATTCATCAGGTCGAGAACTTTGTGGCTGAATGGCTGCCTGGTACCGATGGTGCCTGGGGCGTTGCCGGTGTCGATGATGACAATGATGATGATATGGACGGGGATAACAGTGATGGTCGCGGCATTGACGAATATGCAGGGGAAGCAGGCGCGGCTGGTTCCGATGACTATCGGCGGCGCAAGTTCACACTCAGGTATAATCCCAGTGTCGAGAGACCACTTCTGAAAAAAGGGGGCTACGTCTTCGACGCCTATAATGCCCGCTGGTACCGCATTCAGCAGATTGTCGATGAAGAGGCAGCCCTTGCCCCTGGTGCCACCACTGCCGAACTGATTCTGGATCAACCCATTATCCAGTCCATCAATGATCCCGGCGATCCGGGGGCGCCTGTCGCCCGTCTGATTGTCATGCCGAATGTCGTACAGGTCTATCCATTGGGAAACAAAGCAAGATAAACAACAGGTAACATCTCCCGGGCCGTAGTAAAGTGAAGTGTTTTATGAAACCGAAAACATCAAATCGAAACCAGAACAGGCAGTCAGATCGCAGTTCCGCTGCGTTCCACACCGGTTTTACGCTCATCGAAATGATCGTATCCGTGGCCCTGGTTCTGCTGATGATGCTGATGTTTACTGAGATCTTCCAGATCCTGTCCGGTTCGATGACCACCCAGCGGGGGATTTCTGAAAACGATCAGCGCGAACGCCTGCTGGTGACCGTTCTGCAGGCCGACCTGGATAACCGTTCGTTCCAATACCTGCTCCCTTTTGCGAATAATGTCTCCTTTACACCGACGCCAGATGATCCGCGCAACCCGGCTTATCATGAAGAAGATCGACGGGGTTACTTCTATATCTCAGAGAACGACCCCAACGATGACACGGATGATTTTCTGCAGTTCACGGTCTCCCGTTTTGCAAATCCGGATCAGCGAGGTACCGAAGATTTTTACTACGGTCGCGCCACCGATCTCAGCGATCGGACATTGGATGGCGGGACCTTACTCCGCAATCATCCCAATCAGCCTGAAGCCGACGATGGACGTATCGTCGCTGATGGAGCTTCACAATCTTCTGCAGCCGAAGTCTGTTACTTCCTGAGAGGCAGTAACCTCTATCGTCGTATCATGCTGATCCGCGAACCATTATCGCTCTCCGGTACACAGAATACGCAGCCCATCTCCTCTGATTCAAGCGACTCGCCATTTTTTCAGCGGTCTGCCAGTACACCCAATCCGCTCTACGGGGAAAGTGTTACTACCGATGACAATTTCTGGCGCGACTTTGATTTCTCTGCTTATATTGACAACAGCGGATTTATCTATGCCCGTTTTCATGATCTGAATGACTTGAATAACAACGACACCACTGTTCTATTCCCTTTGGGGATTCCCAAATATCGTTTCGGGTTTAATCACGATGATACCCTGGGGGGGCTGTCGCGGGAATTTGTTCCTAACGCGGCAGATTCCAACCTGCAACTGTTTATGGGCCGTTTTACACACGAAGAGACGTCACACCGTCATTTTAATTACCCACACAATTCAATGCATTCGTCCATCGGCGGTGGCGGTAATCCCATGGATCCTGCCGGTCCCAGTCTGTTGCTGAATCCAGAGGATCGTGTGGTTGATTTACTGCGCAACGGCCCACGTCGATCGGAAGACCTGGTGCTTTCAAATGTGCGTTCATTTGATATCAAAGTCTTTGATGATGGTGCCCAGGATTTTGTAGACATCGGTGGCTCCACCGCAGTCCGCTTTGCAACAGGCGCCAAACAAAATGTGGACCACGGCAATAACGTCTGGAAAAACGTGTTTGATACCTGGCATATCAATGCCGAATCTGCAGGCGGGGATGGAGATCCTCCCTATCCCATGTTGTCAGATCCCGCTGTTTTAGAATACTTGCCACAGACACCCGTTTACGATGTTGCAACGCAATCTCCAGTTCCACGTGCGTCACCATTATCAGCCATTCGCATTTTAATTCGCTATGAAGACCCGACTTCGGGTCAGGTCAGACAAATGACACTGATTCATCCACTCCGAAACAAGAGTGACGAATAATCGTTTAAGATACCACAGCAGGCACTTTTCCCCATTGTGCCGGACCGGGCCACGGCCTTTGGTCACATTGGGAGACTTTGGAATGAAATTCACTTGTATGAAACAGACCACACACAATGACAGTCAGTTACAGCAGCTGCAGCAGTCGCGTCGCGGTTCGACGTTGCTCATCGTCATTGCCTTACTGGCGATGCTGTCGCTGCTGGGGGTCGTCTTTTATACCTTCGCCTCACAGGAAGAACGCAGCGCGCAGTACTTTACTGAAGCCGCCATCAACGATGCCGACGCCGGTCTCGACGCCGACGTCCTCTTCAACTGGGGACTCCGTCAGTTGATCGTCGGACCCGATGACCAATACTACAACAGTGCCCTGCATGGGAGATGGCACTCCATGCTGCCTAAAATGTTCGGTTCCGATGTCCATCCCTTTAACGGTCAGGGCATCAATGTTGTTATGGATGGAAGTGCTAATCCAGGTAGAATTTTTATCGATCAGAATTATGATGGTATTGATGATGCTACTCAAGGTGGCCTTGGTCTCGATGTTAACGAAGAACTCCTTTCTTTAAACCACAGTCGCGCTGCCCATGGTGGTACGCTTCCCTTTGCATTGCGGTCGGAAAATATTCCCGAACCGGACGTCGATTATACGTCACCCGATATCAACAATCTGTTTCTGGCCTACGATGGCTATACACTGGATGGTGGAACTATCAGACGCGTGGTCATTCCTTCGTTCCTGCGTCCACAATATTTAAGAGATACTTCTACTGGTGATCATATCGATGACTGGTATGAGAACGATGGTACTCTTGTTGCAGAAAAAGATACCCGTACCAGGGTGCTCCGGCCTCATCCGGCACATGTCTTCGTCGATCCGGGTGGAACCGCAACGACTACCCCCCGCTTTACCCCTTTATTTCCTTTTCAGCCCTCCTCGAATCCCAGTGGAACAGCCCAAAATGGAGAACTGGGAATTTTTACCGGTTCCTTTAATTCCGGTGCGCCGATCGTCGAGCTGGATGTAGACAATGACAATGATGGTCTGATCGAAGGGATCTGGATGGACCTGGACTTTCCTCCGGTCGAACATCCCAACCAACCGACTAAATATATTCTGCCTCTCTTTTCCTTTACCGTGTATGACATGGATGGACTGATCAATCTCAATACTGCCGGTAACATGCGGCGGCCCGATGACATTGATTTGAACTATGATCCTACCAACAATTTCTTCGGTGAAGATGATTCCATCTATACCGACAAGTACCTGTTCCTGTCCCGTTCCAATCTGGGGCTCTCGTCGCCGGGAGAAATCAACCCGCAGTGGGCGTTGAACGCACGACCTGATAAAGTAGCCTCAGGCGGAGACATGGTCGATTCGGCCGTCGCCACCGATGTGCTGCTGCAGCATCGCCTTTTCTTCGGCGAATACCCTTATCCTTATGGTGCCATCGGCGCACCACGGACTTACGGGGGCGCGGGAGATTTTCAGGACGCCTATGAAAACAGTGTGGCATGGCGGGAAAATTCCAACATGGAATATTTCTTCCTGAACTTCGGTCGCCCTGAATTCGGCATTCCCAGTCCATTGGATAACGGAACTCAAAGTAATATTTCCGACCTCTATCCCGGTCGCTGGGGCGAAACGAATCTTCTGTACGACTCACAGCGAATCGATCCATCAGATCCAATCTATCTGCTCGAACAGGTTCCCAATCCCACCAAGTCGTTTCCCCGTCCGGGACAGACACTGGTGGACGATAATGCCAACCGCTACGAAGGGGGGACCCTCAGTGGCTCACTGGACGGTAACCGTTCCAACGTGCATTCCTTCATGCATCCCCTGTCTTATAATGGAGCGGGCCGAACAAATAAAACCGGTATCAACTATCGACTGCCTGCGATTGGCTATAATGGCTGGAAAGGCTACGAAGATTTCGAATTTGCCGGCACGACTCGCTATAACGGCAACCCGATCTTCTTCAAAAACTCGATTGCCGATGAGACAGCAGCGCGAGGCACGCTGGTGGACGAAGCTGACGAGATGACGGTCGACCTGGAAAAGGTTCAGCGTCCCTATGATGAACCCTTTACCGCGGCTGACCTGGCATTCCTGCATCTGTCGCAAACCGATCAGGATAATACCGGCGTCAACTCTCGCCTCGAAAACCTGCTCCCCTTTAACTTCGGTCGTGCCTCCACCGTCAATTCCCGCGGCAATGCGATCCGTAAAACATTTACCACGATGAGTTGGGGACGGAAACAGTTTGCAATGGCTGACTCTCTGAAGAACAGGCCGAATGCGGATGGTTCTATCTCAAATCTGGATACTTCAAACCGCTACCTGAGCTGGTTGTTCAGCGCCGATACAAATAACGATGGTAAACTGGAATTTCCCCCCGACTTCACCAATGAAGTTGATTTGGATTTCAGCGGCAACTTGAATTATACCGACTGGTTTGGGAATACGCGCGGGACCAATATTGAAGACCTGAATGGCAGTGGCTCGCGTGATACCAACAAAATTGCCGGGACAGCCCTTGATCCTTTCCGCCGACCCCTTCGTCAGCTCTTAACGGTGGAACGGGGGAATACCACTACGTCTCGTCAGCAGATGAAGCTGAATATCAATCAAGTTCTCGTCTTTGAAGATACCGGCACGGGGCAGACCGTGACCACACGTCCGCTCACACCCCATCCCGGCGAAGATGTCAACGATAATGGCGTGCTCGACCCCGGCGAAGATCTGAATGGAAATAACGTCCTCGACAATCTGACTTCGACGACTATTAACACCAGCTGGTATGCTTATAACCTGCCCGCTTATCCTCCCACTACGACAGAACAACAGGAGTTCTGGGCGCGCTATGATCGTCAGTCAATGGCCCGTGATATCTATGTTCTGCTTTATACGCTGGGCGGAAGCAAAGATAATTTAGACTATCGCGCCGACAACTCCGGAAATGCGCTTTATACAGACACACAAATGAAAGAGATGGCCCAGTTTGCCGTGAATGTGGTCGATGCGCTGGATCCTGATGATGTCATTACCCGTTTTGAGTATGACAAAAATCTGCATGATGGCTGGGGTTTGGGAGATAACCCTTATCGATCAGACGATGAGACCACGCTTGCTTCTTCACTGGGGATTTCCAGCCAGGCTGGTCAGCGCGGAGTCGTATACGGAGTCGAAGCCCAGAAACTGACGCTCAGCGAATTCCTGGCCATCAAAGCCAAGAAAGTGGAAGATTCTTCTTCTAATCCATACGACCACCCTGCCACTGACTACAATGATGAAAAAGACCGTTATTACACGTTTATCGAATTACAGAATTCCTACCACCAGGCAGTCAGTTTTGAAAATGATGCCTGGCAGATTCGCCTGGAGCCACGCGCTAATGCGGGCGGTGTCAGTGGTGATTATTCAAATCTGGATAACCTGGATGTTTCGCATCCAGAACCAACTTTGAATGATACGCACAAGCGGCGTGTCACGCTGCGAAGTGGTGCTGTCAGCAGGGGGGAGATTTTCAGTATTCGCTCCGCCGGCGATAATGAAAATACCGATCCGATGTCGGCCATGCCTCGTGACAGTTTCTTCCGTGTCGATCCGAACTTCGCAGGGGGAGCACCCACATTCACCACGATTGCACCCCGGGACATCACAACGCCTGCCATCGACCTGATTACCGACGATGACAGCACAGACTTCCTGATGACGTCGGAAGCGGACACGGTCACACCGATCTCGACGCGAGGTGATTTACTGAATGATTCCAATACGGATCCCACGAATACCGATTTCAGAGATCTTACCTTTGTCGTTCGACTGATGCGACGTGTTCATCTGGGGCGAGACAAACCTGCAATGAACAATAGTGTGGATAATGATGATAACCCCTGGGTGGAAGTCGACAGCATGGTCGTGTCCGGCATGGAAGAATTCGAGTTGCAGGAATCAGATATGGCAGCCGACATTCAAGATGAATTAAACACGCTTCAAAGTTTTGAACGCGTCCAGCCGTTGCATGCCCGTGGTACGGGGGAAGATAAACACGACGCCGGAAACGCTGGTACCAGTTATCGTGCCAATACTGTAGGCACAATCAACTCCAAGACACGTAATAAATACAAGGGATCCGATCTGGCCATTTTACAGGGTGCAGATGGTGTTCCTGGGATTTCCGGAGTGAATGATGATAATCTGAATGGACCAGATGACGTCGAAGAGGCCGGCTGGGCGTTCGCCGACGACCGTCCCCGCTTCAACCTCTGGCAACCACACTTTGATCGCGACTTTGCATCCAAGGTGGAACTGTTGAGTATTCCCCTCGTCGGTCCCAATCGGATCACCCGCGATCTGGCTACCGAAGCCGGCGTGCAGGCTCGTACTGATACTTCTACGGATGTGGACCGGGCCAACGACGTTCGCTTTGCTGGCGTGCAGAAATTTTTGGACCCCAGTGGCCCGGACGATACTGACTTTGGTGATCCTGCTCCTACTTGTGACGATAACCGCTGGTATCGGGTTCTGGAATTTGTCGAAGTGCCTACCCGATCCCATCGACAGTTAGGTAACCCGCTGAATGACCCCCGTGTGCCGGGACGCATCAATCTGAATACCATGCGGCATCCTGCCGTTCTGGCCGCGCTGCTGGATGATTCCGATGCGTTCACGCTGGATATGAGCGTTACTGACCTTCATCCTCAATTGAATGCCACCCACTTAAGTGGAGGAGACTGGTGGCGGGAATTCGTCGAATCTCGTGATGCCATGGATTTGGGACTTACTAACACTCCCCATATTCCAGGTACACCTGGCTCACGACCTTTCCGCAGTTTCGATTACGCAACCGGTTATACTGATAATGCTACGGTCAATAACCTGCGGGAAAACACAATCTTTCGTAGTCTGCCTACTGACATCAGCAGTTCCAATCCCAACCCTCGTCTGCTGTTTGAACTGACTACCAGTGCCGAGCACCTGGGTTCGGCTGGACTGAATAATGTTGACGTACATACCCGCAATCGGATCTTGTCGAAAATCGATGCCAATACCACCACCAGAAGTAACACATTTGTCGTCTTCATGTCGGTGGCTTACTTTGAGGCAACCGGTGGTGGGACCACCGTCTATGGCGATCCGGTGTCGATCGGGGAGCGTATGTCACCGGATGTCCCGGCGCGGACAGCCAATCAGCCGGACTATCGAGGATTTTTCGTAATTGACCGAACTCGGGCCGAGCAGGCATTTGAACCGAGTACGGGTAAATTTGATCACTGGAAACGTCTGGTTCGTTATCGCCATCAAGTGCAATAAGCGTTATCAGCAAGAAAAAAGGAACCACATTGTTTTACCTGATAATTACAACAGGACAATCGGGTATAATGGTTAATAGTGGCACAGGAATGAGGGGGGATGACATGTAGCCTGAATTACCAGCTCTGGTCGCGGGCCTGTGAGTAGAGTCTGTGGGAAGTAGACGGTTAAAGCGTCTGTTCCTGTAGAGTGGATTAGTCCGGGGATCCTCTGGTTTCCTGTGGAAATGAGATGTTTTTGAGTTTGTTTTTGATACTTGAACACAAGTAATATATAATCTGTTTGAACCGTATTTCTAGTGAGGAGAATGACATGAATATTTGTCGAACCAAACAAAAGCTGCAAAAGCGTAAAGGGTTTACGCTGATCGAACTGCTGGTGGTGATCACCATCATCGGCATCCTGGTGTCGCTGACCCTGCCGGCCATTCAAAGTGCCCGTGCTGCAGCGCGAAAACTGTCCTGTCTGAACAACATGCGAAACGTCGGACTGGCCGTCGTCAACTTCTCCTCCGGTGCCAACTCACAGTTGCCACTGCTGGTGGATCCAAACATTGAAACAACTGACTATGCAACAAATCCCAATACTCACTGGGATGACTTGTCTTGGTGTACCACTATTTTACCATTCCTTGATTCGGTCGGTTTTCGTCAGCGTTGGGATCAGACAGCCAGTGCTGCTGCAGTAAGTGGTGCAGATCCGAGTAATTTGATTGCTTTGAATAGAACCCGTTTTCCAGTCTTCAGTTGTCCTGATGACCAGTTTAGTACCGACTTAGGGGCACTCTCTTATGTTGTGAATAGTGGGTATGTAACCGGTAGTTATAACGCTGACGGGGACTCGAATCATGGTCCAGGCAGCGATACTGCACTGGATGGTACCGCAATGTCAACCGCTGGTCTCCCTGTCAAATTTGCTACAGGTGTTTTCTGGCGTCCCAGTACTTCAAGAATGTCGCTCGACTTCATCTCAGCTGCTGATGGAATGACACAGACTTTAATGTTGACTGAAAATCTGCAGGCGGGTGAATGGGCATGTGTGGACCCAGCAGAAGAAGGCCTCTTGTATACGGGTAGACTTGCATTCGGAGTTGATATGCAGGGATTAAACATGAGCACCGGCTCTTTGAACTTAGCAACTGCCAGTCCTGCGTTCAATCTGTTGAATAGTGTGACTGGCAATGATTCACGGATTGGTTCCAACCTGACCGCCGCCAAAGGAACTGCGTGGCGTCCCAGCTCGAACCACCCCAGTGGTGCTGTGAATGTGATCTTCTGCGATGGTAGTGGAAAATCACTGACACCACAGATGGATGCAGGCGTCTACGCTCGTCTGCTCACTCCCGCTGGACTGCGTTATGGTCAGGCTGTGGTTGACGGGACTTCCTTCTAAGCGAGTGAAGTTGACTGCAACCTTTATTTGAGTCATTGTTCTCAAATCGGTTCAAACATGCGGGCACCAGGGATCTTAGGATCTCTGGTGCTTTTTTTATGGCCGGTTCACAGACTGTCATACCGTCCCGGGCTGAGCAGGAGCATCTCATGCAGACCCAGAGAACCAGGCAGACACAACTGCAGCGCAGCGGGTATTCGCTGCTCGAGCTGGTGGTGACGATCGTAATGATAGGCATCGTGGTTTCACTGACCCTGCCCGCCCTCCAGCGTTCAAGACAATCGTCAAAAAAACTGTCCTGTCTCAACAACATGCGCAATCTCGGCCTGGCAATCGTCAACTATTCATCGACTGACAATAGCCAGCTGCCATTATTGGTGGATACAGATCGTATCTGGTCGACCCATGGAAATGCGCACAACGCGAACCGGTCCTGGTGTATTGCCATCCTCCCCTATCTGGATCAGGTCGGCTTCCGTGAACGCTGGGATTTAACAGCCCGTGTCGCGGCGGGCCCCGATTCTACTGTGCAATCTGCGGCGGAAAAAAAACTGTCGCAGTTAAAGGCGACCCGCATTCCCATTTTTACCTGTTACGATGATGATACTGCTGCCGATCCCGGTGCGCTCTCTTATTGTGCCAATATTGGTTATGTGACTTCAAATTTTAATACCGCGTCTGATACATCGCATTACGCGAACAGCGCCGATGGCGGCTTTGATGCGGATCCCTCTGTCGACACTGATGTCCCCATGAAATTTGCCTCGGGTGTCTTCTGGCGACCGCATACCTCTCGCATGTCGCTGGATTTCATTTCCGCCGCCGACGGCATGACACAGACGTTGATGCTGTCAGAAAATCTGCAGGCCGGCGAATGGCATGCGACGACGACAGGTGAGATCGGCTTTGGTGTGGACATGGCAGGCATCCTCAACGGTGCTTCGCTGAAACTGCCTGCCAACTATGATCTGCGAACGGCAACCACGGATTCACGCATCGGTTCCCAACTGAGAGCAGAGAAGGGGACCGCCTGGAGACCCAGTTCCAATCACCCCAGTGGTGCCGTAAATGTGATCTACTGTGATGGCAGTGGAAGATCGCTGGTACCATCCATGGATCCCGGCGTGTACGCGCGACTATTCACACCCGCGGGTTTACGCTATGGCCAGGATGCTGTAGATGGCACTTCTTTCTAGATGGAGAAAAGCATGAAGACACAAATAACGAACACAATTTTAAAACAGCGCCACGGCTTTTCGAAGATCGAACTGTTAGTAGTCCTGTTCGTCATCGCGCTCCTGATCGCGCTGATCTTACCGGCCCGTGAACGAGCGCGAGGAGTAGCCAAAAAGCTGTCTTGTCTGAACAACATGCGAAATATCGGTCTGGCAACGATCAATTTTTCCTCAGGGGCCAACTCTGAATTACCGCTGCTGGTGGATCCCAATCAGCAGGTTTCCACCGAGGATGATCCGAATGCCAATGCCGGTTATGATGACCTGACCTGGTGCACCACAATTCTGCCCTTCCTGGACAATGTCGGTTTTCGTCAGCGGTGGGATACGACTGCGAAGCTGGCAGCAGATCCCGATACGAATACAGACGCGATCAAACAACTGGCTGGATTGAACGCCATTCGCTTTCCCGTCTTCTCCTGCCCCAGTGACGAGTCTGCAACAGATCAGGGGGCACTCTCTTATGTTGTTAATGTTGGATATGTGACGGCCAACTATAACAAGACGGGGGTAGGTTATAACGCCTCCACCGGAGTCGGTCATCATCCGGCCGGCGATGGCGGTCTGGATGGAGATCCTGCGACGACGGACGACGTTCCGGTCAAGTTTGCCAGCGGCGTGTTCTGGCGACCGTTCACTTCCCGCATGTCTCTGGATTTCATTTCGGAAGGGGACGGACTGGCTCAGACGTTAATGCTGTCAGAAAACCTGCAGGCCGGAAACTGGTCCGAACAGGATACAGGCAGCCTGGGTTTCGGCATCGACATGCAGGGTGTCTATCCCAGCGGCAGCACGACGTTGAAACTTCCCACCGGATTCGATCTGCAGAATAAAACCACTTCAACCGATTCCCGCATCGGTGCTCACCTGAACGCGAAGAAGGGAACCGCGTGGCGCCCCAGTTCCAATCACCCCAGTGGCTCAGTGAACGTGATTTTCTGTGATGGGAGTGGTAAATCGTTTTCGCCCGAAATTGATCCAGCCATCTACGCCCGCCTGCTCACTCCCGCCGGTCAGCGATACGAACAGGCGGAACTGGAAGAGGGTGATTTCTGATCGAGGCAGATTACCGTATTTTCATAAAGCGCCTTGCTCACCAATCAACGTCACCTCGATAAGACCAGAGTTCGCCGGATCTCGGAGATTTTTTACCGTTAATTCAGATACTGTATATGTGTACGCTTTTTGCCGGGGTGCTGACAACCTAAGCTTTCCTAAAGGGCGTCACATTCACATGTGATCTCTCGTATTATTATACTTGATTCAGACAAACCTGGAGACGTTCCGGTAAAACTGACTGAGTCCAGAGAGAAAAAGAAAGCGATGTTGAGACTGCTGCGAAAGGGAACTTTGCATAACGTCTCTTGACGAATCACAGGGAAATCGGATAAGGAACGGTATATAATTTTCAAATCAACAGGAGGGTCTTCCTGCGCGAACGTGTGCGGGTCAAAACAGGCTCTCTTCCTCCCTGTCAGGGAACAGAAATAATCGAGCTGCCGCTTGACTGCCTGTCGCAGGCCAGCCATAGTCGGTGGTTCAAAACGATGTGAGAGTTAAATCAGAATTAACCTCGTCACGAGTCACTATAGCAACCATTACATCTCAGGATCATATCATGTTTGACCCCCTTTCCGGGCAGATGCCAACGCAGGCAAATCAGCGTGCCAGAAGTTATTCACAGCAGCGTCAGATGGGGATTGGCGATCTCCTGCTGGACAACCGGATCATCTTTCTGGACAGCGTGATCAACGATGCCAGCGCGAATTTAATCGTGATGAAGCTGCTGTACCTGCAGTCCGAAAACCGGCACCAGGACATCAATTTATACGTCAATTCCCCCGGCGGTTCCGTGACCTCCACAATGGCCATCTACGATACGATGCAGTTTATTGAATGCGATGTCGCCACTTACTGTGTCGGCCTGGCAGCCAGTGGCGGAGCGATCCTGGTCGCCGGCGGTCAGAAAGGCAAACGTTACATTCTGCCTCACGCCAAAATGATGATTCATCAGCCTTACGGCGAAGTCGGCGGACAGGTTTCCGACATCGAAATTCAGGCCAAAGACATCCTCGATACACGTGAAGTTTTAAACCAGATTCTGGCCAACCACACCGGTCAGTCAATCGAACAGATTGCCCTCGATACCTCGCGCGATCGCTTTTTGACCGCTCCCCAGTCGGTTGAATACGGCCTGGTCGATGAACTGCTGGTTCGCGATAAAAAAGATAAAGACAAAGAATAGAAAACAACATACGTCGGCAGACAGACTGTCGAATGATTATCAACCATCAAATTTATCATCAATTGAAGTGAGTTTTATATGACGGTCCTTACTCCTTATGTGATCGAAAAGAATGGCCGCGATGAACGGGCCATGGATATTTACAGTCGTCTGCTGCAGGACCGCATCGTGATGATGGGGTCACAGGTCAACGATCAGGTGGCACAAAGTCTGGTCGCCCAGCTGCTGTTCCTCCAGTTCGATGATCCCGAAGCAGACATCCATTTTTACATCAATTCACCCGGTGGTTCCGTAACCGCGGGAATGGCCATCTATGATACGATGCAGTACATCTCCTGTGACGTGGCGACCTACTGTATCGGGCAGGCTGCCAGTATGGGTGCCCTGTTGCTGACTGCGGGTGCCGCCGGAAAACGCAACGCGTTACCGAACAGCCGCATCATGATTCACCAGCCACTGGCCGGGATGCAGGGAACGGCAACCGATCTGGAAATTCATGCGAAAGAAGTACTGAAGATGAAGCGGCGTCTGAATGAGATTCTGCTGCATCACACTGGTCAGACGCTCGAAAAAATTGAAGAGGATACAGACCGCGACAACTTCATGGATGCCCAGGAAGCCAAGTCGTACGGTCTGATTGACAACGTTCTGGAGCATCTTGAACTGCCTGGAACCAAAGAATAATTTCAATCTGATTTAGAGGAGGGCAGAAGAAACGTCTTCTGCTGAAATTGATTTCCGATGAAGCAATACCTTACGACATGGATGTCGTTGTTGTTGATTCTCACCCTTACCGGGTGTGGAGGTCGTGGTCATTCTGATTTGCTGGAAGCCCGACTGCGTCAGCAGGAAGACAGTATTTTTGCCTTGCAGCGCGATTTGAAAGAATCGCAGCATGCTCTGGATTCGGCACGACATCAGTCTGAAGAGATGTCGAAGCAACTGGCGAAAGCATCCAGCGGCAGCCTGCTGCCCGAGCAGACCAAAGCCCTCTACAAAGTAACCGGTGTGAAGGTTAACAGCCTGCTCACCGGGGGCGTGGACCTGGACAGCAAACAGGGGGATGAACTCTGGACGACCGTCGTCACCCCCCATGACGCCGATGGGGAAACGGTCAAACTGCCCGCCGATTTCGAACTGGAACTGGTCGATCTGAATCAGCCCGAAGAGAATCGAAGGGTTGGCCTGTGGACCTTCGACAGCCAGGAAGTGCGCTCTCACTGGTACTCCGGCTTTGCCGGTTCCGGGTTCCGCTTCGAACTGCCCTGGCAGACCACACCACATAATTCAGAACTGACCCTGGTCGTGCGTATGAAGTCGCCCGATGGCCGTATCTTTAATACGACCTCGCCTCTGAAAATTGCACAGATCGAAAATACCACTTCCGTCAAACAGGCTGTCTCCCGCGAGCGACTGACACCCGCAGAGCCAGCGCGGATTTCATTCGATGAAAATCCAGCCGTCATTCAACAACAGTCTGCTACGGTTTCTGCCGAAATCGAAAATCCTTTTGAGGAAGTTCGCGAGGACCAACCTACAGCTCCGTCGCCGTTTCAGGCGGATGATGAGTCACCGTTCCGGGTGATTACTGACGAGTGACCCTCGACGCGACCTATGATAAAAAAAGCCCTCACTCGAAATTCGGGTGAGGGCTTTATGTTTTATCAGATCAGAATCGGACAGTTTATTTTCCCTGTCCCATCGAGTGTGCTTTCGCCAGGGCATCTTCCGCCTCTTGAATGCGTCCACAGCGCTGGCAGATCACTGAGAGTTGTAGATACGAGAAATGGTCATCCGGTTCCAGCTCGGTGACTTTCGTAGCGTGTGCAATGGCATCGTCAAATTTGCCAAGCTTCTGGTAGTACACAGCGATGGCAGAATGAGCCAGGGTATAGCTTTCATCCATCGCCAGAACTTCATTCAGCTTCTCGACGGCTTGCTCAATATTCCCGCCTTCGTAAATTTTGACTGCTTCATCATACAGGCTTGCTGGAGTACTCATCGAATTCATCTCTCTCTTCTGATACCAAAAATGTTCTGTTGACGTTTGCAGATCCCACTCAGACAGGGCTGTCTTACGGAGCAATATTCGATAATATCACCCACTGGATTATAGGCAGACGGCCTGGAATCCCAATTCGTGTTTTCGATTATTCATCTCGTCTCAGACTGGCAGTACAGGCATCTGCGACCGTGCTGTCTATGATAAATCACGAATCGGTGGAATTGATAGGCATAACGCCACGGTTCCTGTAGAATTTAATAACTTGAATTCCAACCTTTATCGACATCAATAATGAAAGCCGGACGTGGCGCGACTCAAGCAGACAGATCAGAAAACAACATCCATCCCGCAACCGGAGAAGATCGTGGTTGCCTTGATCCTGCTGGTGGGATGCCTGTTACGGGTTCTGTTTCTATCCAGTTCCGGGGTCGAACATTTCGACGAAGGTGTTTACGCATCGAACTTGTGGTTCTCCGCAGAGCAGGGGGCCGAGTACCCGGGCCGTTTTTATTACGCGCCGCCTCTCTTCCCGTTCCTGATTGAGTGGTCGATGATCTTTCTGGGAAGCGGGCCCCTGGGAGTCTTTCTGCCTTCGCTGCTGTTTGGAATGCTGACGGTCCTGGTGATCTGGTGGGTGGCCCGCGAGTGGTTTGGTCCTGCCGCGGGGCTGGTGGCTCTGACGCTGGCCAGCCTGAGCGACCTGCATCTGCTCTATAGCAGAGTGGCTCTTACCGATGTGGGACTCGGTTTCTGTCTCCTGCTGGCGGTTTACCTGACCTGGAAAAGTTTCATCTCAGTTGACTGGAAGTGGCCTCTCCTGGCAGGCATCGTGACAGGGGCAGGGTGGTCGATCAAATACAATGGCTGGCTTCCCCTGGTGGTGGGACTCTCGGGATTGATACCATGGGTTCTGTTTCGTCGGCGTCAGCTGCAACGGCCTGCCAGTTATTTTCTCCGATGGCTGGTCGTTGTGATCGTCGCATTTCTGGTCTGGTCTCCCGTCCTCATCGGACTGCAGAAGTCGGGCGGGTACTCTGTCGTCGCTGCCAATCACAGCCGCTACGTCGTGGGATTCTCCGGCTGGTTCCATTCCTTCTGGCGTCAATGGCAGAACCATCGACTGCTGGAAGGCACGTTCGGTTTCCTCAGCCTGGGGTTGGTCTGTCTGGCACTCTGCCTGTTATGTGTCTGCTCGAGAATATCGAAATCTGGAAATCAACCTGCTGAAATATCCGATAGCCAGACTCCCGGTTCCACGTGGAACCTGATCCTGTTAGGTCTGTTTGCTGCTACTCCGGTTTTGCTTTCTGCGTTTGTGGGGATCAGCCCCGTACTCGGTCTGCTGGCGAGCGCTGGAATTCTGCTGCAGCTGTTTTTGCCTGCGGGTCGTTTTCGTCTTCCGCTCTCCACCGGGCAGGTACAGGTTTCGGATGACGAACTGAATCGAGAGCTGGCTGCCTGGTTGCTGGCTGCCTGGTTTTGTGGCCTGCTGCTTGCGACACCACTTTACTATCCCTATCCCCGTCTGACGATTCCCTGGACTATCTCAGCCTGGCTGGGAACTGCTGCCTTTGCTGGCTGGTTGGAACAGCGCGCGGGAGGATCGTTGTTTGAGCTGTTTCAATCTTCCACGGGTTCAGGTCGGCATCGTTTCCGTATTTCTCCGGCGGTCGGTGTGGTCGCGGTGGCGGCATTACTGGTCGTCGCATTCAAGCCCTGGACGATGGTTGCCTGGCAGACGCGTGACGACCTGGAGGCGATCGCGCAAAACATACTTGCTGATCTCCGTTCCCAGTCAGATATCAGCAGCGAGAATGCCATACTCTACACCTATGCGGAACCTGCTCTGTTTTTTAACATCCAGTCTCAGGGGCATCCTCTAACCGGTCCAGTGGCTGATCTGGAGTTTCTGAATTCGCTTTCTCCGCAGAATCCCGCTTACCTGATTGTGGGCCCCCATGCGGCAACCGACCCGGATTTTCAGAAACAGTTCAACGCAGTCCGCGAACGTTTTCAACTGGTTCATTCTTACGATTACGTTCCCAGCCTGCTGGTCAGATTGAATCAATCCTCACCAGGTGAGGCATCGGAAATAGAGCCGGTCCTGCTGTATCGCGCCAGGTAAATCTGGCAAGTCAGGCGTTCCACGTGAAACACCTGATTCAGATAAAGTCCGGTGTAATCCTGTGAGACTTCTACGGTCGCGCTCAGACTGGTGTACCTGTTATGTCACAAGTAACCCAGGCAAAGTAGGTGTTCCACGTGAAACACCATCCACAGTCGAATCACTCAGGCAGCATTTCGAAAGCCCTCTTGCTTCAATTCGAAAATCGAAATAGAATCCCGCGCCTGAACTGTATCCAGGTTTGCTGTAGCGTCTCCAAGCCTGCTTGGATTGAGTATATGAGATTAACAGACGCGATGGTAAAAGTGATGCGTTCTAGTGTTACCCTCCGTTTTTGTCAGGCAGTTTAAATATAAGAGAAGAAGGTCATGGAAGATCAAAATCAGAATCCAGAAGATCAGCAGATGGATCCCACAGAAACACCCGGTGCACCACGACGCAGGTTAGGTCGCGGTTTGAACGCTTTGCTTGGTCGAGGTGGTGACTCCGATTCGGACCAGCAGGATGACAACCCGGCTTCAGAAGGACAGGGTGTATTCGTCCCCGCAGAGCAGGATCAGATTGACATCGATCTGATCGAACGCAATCCCTATCAGCCCCGGCAGGATTTTGCTGTCGATTCGCTCAAAGAACTAGAAGGCAGTATCCGCCAGCATGGTGTATTGCAGCCTCTGCTTGTTCGACCGTTTGAGGGAGCATACCAGCTGATCGCCGGTGAGCGCCGTCTGAAGGCGGCTCGCGATGCCGGTTTGAAAACGGTTCCCTGTCGCGTGTTGAACCTGGAAGAGCGACAGGTCTGTGAAGTCGCAATTGAGGAGAACCTCAAGCGGAAAGATCTGAATGTGCTTGAAAAGGCCCAGGCCTTCAAAAACTACCTGTCTCAATTCGACAGTACGATCGAGCAACTCGCCCAGCGACTGAGCCTGGATCGTTCGACTGTCAACAACATGATCCGCCTGCTCGATCTGGCAGAACCTGTCAAGCAGGCGCTGCAGGCCGAAAAAATCTCCGCCGGTCACGCACGGACGCTGCTCAGTCTGGATAATGAAAAGCAGGTTGCTGTCTGCGAGCAGATCCAGTCAGAATCACTCTCGGTTCGAAAGACCGAAGCTGAAGTCCGGAAGATCCTCAAAGGGGAAGTCGAAACAGTCCCCTTCGAGAACACGAAGCAACCAGCGGCGGCTCCGCAGATGACCAATCATCTGGTAGACTTGCAGCAGCAATTGCGGGAGATCCTGGGAGCCCAGGTCGAGATCAAACTCAAGACCGAACACTCGGGACAGATTCTGATTCCCTTTGATTCCAATGAGACCTTCGAGCGTATCACAGGGGTTCTCAGAAAGTCAGCCTGACAGATTCGTCAGCCGATTACTTACAGCCAGCCACAAACCCGGAGGCAGTCACTTGCCTTCCGGGTTTGCTTTTTGGTACATGTTCAAATAGATCTGGCGAAACTCCTGGTTATTCGGCTGAAGCCTGACCAACGCTGCCGCTGATTCCCAAGCCAGCTTCCACTGCTGCTGTTTCTCATACAGCAGGGTCAGCATCAGTCGGAAGTCCGTGGACTGCGGTTCCAGCTCACAGGCTTTCGTCAACGCGGTGACCGCTTCGTCTTCCCGTCCCAGCAGATAATAGAGCAGTCCCAGTCGATACTGCAGCATGGGATTTTCCGGAAGCAGTCGCGCGTCTCGTGCCAGCAGCTCAGCTTCTTTAGAGCGTAATGCTTTGACTTCGTCTGCTCTTCCCTGCTGCTCCAGTAACTGTGCCAGGTTGGAACGCGGGCCCGCGACGGCAGGCGAGAGTTTGATGGCCGTGCGAAATTCAGCTTCGGCTTTTTTCAGGTCACCCTGGTTGGCATAGAGAATCCCCAGGCTCATGTGGGATCCGGACTGGTCTCCATCCGCCAGCAGACCTGCCTTGTATTCTTCCAGCGCCTGTTTTAGTGCTTTCTGATTCTGTCTGGTATCCGGCATGATCGGCAGTCCGGAGAGGATGCGGGCGACTTCCGTACGGACGCCGCGCGAGGAATCTGTCAGTCCTTCTGCCAGCAGTTTGCCGATCTTGCTGGGATCCTGTTCGGGACCCGGAGTCCAACCTTCAAACCCCTGGAGGGCAGCCAGGCGGACCAGTTCTTCTTTTGACTTCAACGCCCGTTCGACAGCCTCGCGACTTTCAGTTGTGTTGTAGCGGGTCGCCAGTAAGGAAACAGCAGTGGCACGAACAATCGGACCGACCTCTTTTTCCCGGGTCAGTTTGATGAGGGACTGTTCGGCTTCCGATTTTCCAGCGCGGCCAGCTGCCAGGATCTCTCCATAATGGGGATCGTCTCTGCGTTTCGGGCCGTACCATTCCTCTACTTTATGAGTTGCCCACTCTGCATTCTCTTCCGCTTTGGTGTGGCATTGATTGCAGGCATTGGGAGTCCCCAGCTTCACCGTCAGATCAGGGCGGGGGATCCGCAGGCTGTGATCCCGTCTCGGGTCTACTCCCATATAGGTTTTGGATGGCATATGGCATTCCACACAAGAGGCTCCTTTGGTGCCCATCTTGTGATGATGGTGGCTGGGGACATCGTACCTGGCTTCCAGATGACACTGGGTACAGAGCTTGTTACCTGTAAACTTCAGTTTGAGTGAATGAGGGTTGTGACAGTCGGTGCAACGCACCCCCTTGCGATACATCTTGCTCTGAGTGAAGGAGCCGAAGACATAGACCTCTTCATTGATCTGGCCATCGGGGTGATAGAGATGGTCATCCAGCAGAGAGAGGGCATAGTGATCGTGGAAACGTTCCAGGGGGGTATGGCCGGGAGCCACGTGCCGACGATGTGAATGGCAGGGAGCACAACTCTCCAGTTGAGCGGTCGCGTCTTTCCCTTTCAGTTTCGCCAGTCCATAGCCGTAACGACGATCCCAGAACAGCGAATTTGAATTGGCCAGTTTGACATGAATCGAACCCGGGCCATGGCAGGCTTCGCAGCTCACGCGCATCTCTGAAAATGAAAAGTGATGCGCGTCGGTTGCAACGTCATAATTTTTCGCCCAGTTCGTCGTATGACATTCCGCGCACATGTGATTCCAGTTCTGAGCGGATCCGGTCCAGTGCAGCGGGTCATCGGGGCCGAATGGTTCATCAAGGCCGACGTAATACCAGCGTTTCATTTCCGTATCCCAGGTCACCGGGAGCACCTGAATTCTGCCACGCTCCAGTTCCGCCAGGTACTGCTGCAGCGGCCTGACCCCAATCACGTATTTGACTTCAAACCGTGCCTGTTTGCCATCTGGACCCTGTGTGGTGACATAATACTTGTCCCCTTCGTGGGTCATTTGGGACGTGATTCCGAAGTGCTCCAGTTCGGTATTATCGAAATCACCGAGCACAAATTCCGGAGTGGCAGGGTTCATGGCCAGATCGTGATCAGAGTCTTTCCACTCCGCGGCTTCTTTCTGATGGCACTGGAAACAGGTTTGTCGACCGACATAACTTGCCTGTTCGCCTTCAGGCAGAGCCGACCACCAGTCGATCGCCAGACCGATGGAAGTGATACTCAGAAATATTATGATGCCGTAGATCCATCGTTTCTTCATCGCGCTGGTGCTTTGTCAGTCTGTCTCTGGAAGTCTGGTGGATATCATTCCGGAGGTTCAACTTCCGAAAGATGCGGTCATCACTCCAATCAAGTGGGAGAACGTTTCTGTATGAATCAGTAATACACAATTTCATTGGCAGGGGAAAGCGAACCAGTTCGGGCAGGAGCCTCAGTATTCGTTAACACTTTCTTCCGGAATCATATCTCCGGGAACGGCCGATTCGTCATCATGGATCTTGAGACTGGTATCGGGACCGGTTTTCAACATTGGCAGGAACCGCCTGGCGATACGTGCCTGGAAGGTGACCCGGGTATCGTCGTGGGAATACTCACGAGACAGAATCAGAGAATGATCCTCCAGTTGCGAAAGCAGCTTGCCATTCCCAACCGGAGTTTCCAGTTCGACGATGACATAGCCCGAGGCCAGTCGATCAATGACGGCCTGAGAGAGTCGATCGAGTCCCTCACCCGAAACCGCGCTGACGCTGATTGCATTGTCGTATTTCAGACGCAGTACATCCAGCTTCGATCGGTCTTCAACTTTGTCCGTTTTATTGAACACCAGGATCGCATTCTTATGTTCGATCTCGATTTCATCCAGAACCTTGTTTACGGTTTTGATATGATGTTCCACTTCCGGATTGCTGCAGTCAACAACATGCAGTAACAGGTCTGCCTGCCGCGCTTCTTCCAGGGTGGACTTGAAGGAAGCCACCAGGTGGTGAGGCAGATCGCGGACAAAACCGACGGTATCGCTTAATAAAATTTCTCCCCAATGCGGGAGTTCCCAGCGACGCGTGCGTGTGTCGAGCGTGGCAAACAGCTGGTCTGCGATGTAGACGTCCGCGCCGGTCAGCGCATTCATCAGCGTACTTTTGCCAGCGTTTGTATAACCCACCAGGGAAACGGTCAACTGCTGGAACCGATTGGATACGGTTCGTTCCCGGCGGCGTTCCACTTCTGAAAGTTTGCGTTTCAGTTCAGCCACACGTTTGTCTAACAGTCGACGGTCGGTTTCCAGCTGCTTTTCACCAGGTCCACGACCAGCGCCCACACCCCCTTCGATACGCTCCAGGTGGGTCCACAGTCGTTTCAAACGGGGACGGAAATAAAGCAGCTGCGCCAGCTCGACCTGCAGTTTGGCTTCATAAGTTTTTGCATGTGTCGCGAAGATATCGAGAATCAGTTCACTGCGGTCAACAATGACCGTTCCTGTTTCCTCTTCGATATTCCTCCCCTGAGAGGGAGAAAGATTGTTATCAAAAATGATGAGTTCCGCATCTACGTGCTTCACCATTTGTTTGAGCTCTTCCAGTTTCCCTTTGCCCAGACAGGTGGCCGGATGGGGATTTTCCCGGTTCTGCACCAGCGTTCCCACCACTTTCACACCAGCAGTATCTACGAGCCCTTTTAATTCGTCGAGGGCCTGATTCTTATCGATATGATTGGAAGGAGAAACAACAGAGACCAGAATGGCTCGTTTTGCTTTGACTTGTAGTTCTTCTCGTTTAGGATCCGCCAAGGAGTTGTAACCTTATCTAATATTAAAAGAGGAGAGAAAATTTCGGGCGAAACGAGAGCCCTGCCTCCTACTCTCTATTTTAACAGGTTGTTCCTGAGAGAATAGGCTATTTATTTCAGTCTGACACCATTTCCTGTCTGGAAGTTCAGATTTCGGTTGACAGCTGAAAAGAGAGGGTCTGGATGCATAAGATGATACAGATGTTTAATTTCAATGTTTCATTAAGACGATATCCAGCGCGTCGGCGCGCGTGCAGGATTCCCAGTATTCTTTGAATGCCGGGTACTCATCTTGAAACACGATACCCCCCAGATGATCTACCTGTCGTTCACAAATCAGCAGTGAATCTTCAACTCGGACCGTTGCCTGATAGCGGCCCCATTTGCATTCAAAATGATGCTCATAGGGTAAACCGTAGCCGGAGAATTCAGAGGGGATTTGGATGCGGTGACTGTCGGTGAAACGAATCGGGCTGGGGGTCTGCAGGGCAGAATTTCGTTTTTGAACATTGATCAGGCCGGCTGTCTGCATGGAGCCGATCCAGGGAATTCGAAACAGAATGATCTCTTCAATCTGGCGCGCCCATTGGTCCAGTGTTGTTCGGCAACTGTAACGGACCGGTTCAGAAATCTCTTTCAGATTCAGAAATCGCGGCGCCTCGATGCGGGCACCCGTCCAGGAAGAGGCCAGTTCTTTTTCCAGGGTGAGGGTTGTGTAGTCCTCGTTGCGGTTCACATATTTCAAACGAAATTCCATCGCCGTGTCACCGGATGTCGTAACTTCCGATGTGAACTGGTAGCTGCAGTCGTCTGCGAGAATCCCATTACAGACGCGATTGATTTGATGCTTCTCAGGACCACCTTCCGGTATGGTTGTGAGTTCGCCACCTTCACGATTCAGTAACAGGGCCTGGGTCCCCTGATCATTAAACGGAATATCTTTGAAGGTCACCGGACCACCTGCGGGGTCCAGCCACAGACGTTCGCCACTTGATGTGGTAACAGAGACAATCGCATGATCGAAACGTGCACCGGGGAGTAACGCTGCTGAACCATTCATGCGCGTCAGTAGAATGGCGATCGAAGATTTGATGCCCAGGTGTCTGAGCAGGGAGACCAGCAGCGAAGATTTATCTTTGCAGTCGCCGCGCATGTCCTCAAGCATCGAACCTACTTCGCGTGTTTTTTCCAGAGTGAGTTCATTCGGATGGCGACCATAGCGGACATCTTCTGATGCGTATTTGTAAGCAGTAAAAATTTTCTCTTCTTCCGTCTGCTCTTCCTGAATCAGTTCCGTAGACAATTTTTGAATCTGGCTCGGTGTCTTTTCGGGTGGCTCGAGATCATTCAGGTAAAAGCGATTGATCGGTTCCCAGGAGGCCAGTGTAGTGAGATCAACCCAGGGCAGTACCTCGCGCGGATGCGGAGTGCCGTCATCGGTTTCGTATCCTGGCAGATCATGCAGGTCCCACTGGTAAACCTGGTACGAACCGTGCTTCCAGGTTTGCGGCTCCAGGTCGGTGAGGTGCAATCGGTAGTGGAGCGTAAACGGTTCCGCGACAGCGACGGTATAACGCAGCCGTCGACAGGGAATGGAAAACTGAAAGTACTCCTGTCCCCACAGGCAAGCGGCGATTCGATTCGGGATAAAGTAGTCCTGCTGTTCTTCCAGTTCAACTGTTACACCGGGACGGAGCGGATAAAAGTTGACCGCTGTCTGTCCATACGGTTGAACCACCTTCTTTGCTTTTCTGACGCTGCCGTCTGGCAGGTAAACCTTAGCGGTCTGAATCTTATGCAGTGCTGTCTGGCGATCATAAAAACGGTAGACTTCATCCCAGTGCGCCAGAGATTCATTGGCGTAGAGCGCGGTTATATTATGAGCGCGTCGTGTAACGGTTCCATCGCGATGTAAGACCGCGGTGGAATCAGAGAGCAGAATGCATTCGCCCCAATGTTGTAATTCTTCTTCAGAGACTGCAGGCTGGCACACATCGTCATAAGAAATTCGTGGTGCAAAACACAATGTGTTTCGCGCCATCTTAAATCGGGTACGCCACAGTTTTCGTTTGGGTTTTAGAAGGCGTTCGGTACTGAGATGATTCAATGCAAGTACACTTTCCGTCTGATCAGAATCACGAATGAATCGAGATTTGATTGTAGCGTTAAATCAAGTCATGGTGCCAGCATAAGAATGAGGGGTGTGTATTAATGAATACCTGGGTCGGGTAACAGTCGTTTCAGGACTTACGTTCTTTGCATGTCCTGTCGTTGAAATAGAAGAAGCGATCGAAAAACCGATCGCTTCTTACTCGTTATGGCTTGTTGTTTCCTGCTGCTAACAGAAATATCACTATTTCTTTTTAGCGGCTTTTTTCTTTGGAGCAGCTTTCTTTTTAACTGCTTTTTTCTTTGCAGCTGCCTTTTTCTTTGGGGCGGCTTTCTTAGCAGCTTTTTTAGGAGCAGCCTTCTTCTTTGGAGCAGCTTTCTTTTTCACTGCTTTTTTCTTAGGGGCTGCTTTCTTCTTTGGAGCAGCTTTCTTCTTTGGGGCTGCTTTCTTTTTTGGTGCTGCCTTTTTAGGCGCTGCTTTCTTTGCCTTTTTCTTTGCCACCGCAAATCCTCCTTTGAGAGTTAAACGAGGGCTGCCTTGCCGCTGGCTCCGGGCTATAAGTCGGCAAAGGTCTGCCACAACGAATAAGAATTTGAAGTCTGTCAACCTTGACAAACTCCGATGTTTGTCCCCGTTTAAAACGAATGATTTTCAACTAAAACGAATTTTTAATTGACACTCATTACGCACTAAGGACTTACATCTATTTAATGGCCATCATCGTAAATATTTCGAAAAATTCTGCAAGCCAATTCTCTTACTAAAAGCATCTTTTCTGTTCGATGTAAACCGACTCGTCAAGAGCGTTTAAAAAAGAAATCACAAAATATATCATTAACGCGCACGCGCGCTGCGTGTAACGTTTAAAAAAAGAGATCGATTTCACCCTACAAAAATAGGGTAAAATCGATCATTCTGTTTTAACGTGAATGTCTTTGTCTTTCACAGGCGCTGTAATAAGACAAGCGCTCTCCATTTCAAAACGACATCAAAAAGGGGCTGGAATTATTTTGAGGTTTTCAAAAATTTTTTTGCCTCAACGCTTGTTTTGAGTCGTTCAGACACTTTCCCAGACTTCTTTCATATAGCGAAAACTTTCGCGCGCGATGTGTTCACAGCCAGGTTCATAGTCAAAAACTTCTACCGAGATCCATCCATCGTATCGACTTTCTTTCAGCGCTTTGAAGATCGGATGGTAGTCAGTCTCTCCCATGCCGGGACCCAGAAGGTTGGAATCATTCACATGGAAGTGACCTGTGCGCGTGTCGTATTTGTGAATGAGTTCAGGGATCGATTCCGTTTCCGCGCCGAGCATCGCTTTCACATCCTGGTGCAATACAAAATTGTCGGCCCCGACCATATCGATCAGTTCCAGCGCCTCGGCGCAGGTATTCACAAAATCTGTTTCCTTGGTAGTCAGCGGTTCCATACAGATTCGCACACCACGTTCGCCAATGGCAGGCAGACAGTTTCGGAAAACTTCCGCCGCATTTGCATAAGCCTGCTCACGCGTCATGCCTTCTTCAATATTCCGCTGGAAGGGAGATCCGAAGACCATTAAATCGCCTCCCAGGTCCGCACATAACTCCCCAAGTTCAACCAGATAACTGGCTGTTTTCTTTCGAACGGCCGCATCGGCGGTTGTCAGATGCAGGCCTTCGGTTTTCGCCAGAAGCCAATGCAGGCCAAAGATTTGCAGCCCGCGATCCTCTGCTGTTTTTCTCAGAAATGCCCGTTGTTCTGCAGAAATATCAGAGGGACGCTCGGCGAATGCAAACGGTGCCAGTTCGATCCCCGTATAACCGATCTCAGCGATCAGATCACATTGTTGTTCCCAGTCCCAGCCAACAAACAATTCCTGACAAATGCCAAACTTCATTTAAATGTCTCACTTTACTATTGAACACAGATTAGACGTCCCTTGAGTCATTTGAGGATAACAGGCAGGCATTCGTTGATCGAGTCTTAGCTGCAAATCTTCCGGCAGCTTTTGGAGATTACCAGTCAGGCTCTTAGATCATTCCTATCGGCATAAAAGTCATAACCGTTTGAGGAGAACCGATCAAGCTGACCGCTGATTGGCTGCCAGGTATCGATTGTAGTGGTCGAATGGTTTGTGGTGACTTCGGTGAACGGGATAGGTGGTAAGCTGTGGAGAAATGGGGGTATCGGTTAAGCAGTGCCAAGTTTGATGACGAAGTAGATTCTAACTGTTTCCAGTTTTCAATTTTGTTTGCTGAATTACTCATGTAGAGGAATAGACCGATGAAGAATGCAACCTGGATTCCCCTTCTGGCGGCCGCTATGATCATGGCCTGCTTTGGGGAGCAAGCCCAGGCAGGTTACCTGGGAGCAGGTAGATACAAGTGTTGTCCCACAGAGGCATGTACTTCTTGTGGCGATTACTGTGCTGCCAAAGAGTGCTCAAGTACCTGCTATAAAACCGTTGTTGAAACCGTATGGGAAAAGCAGAACTATACCTGCCAGAAGACAGTCTATGATACTGTCTGTGAAAAAGTTCCCGTGCAGTACACCAAGAATGTGTATAAGACCTGCTACCGTGATGAATGTTACACGGTCTGCAAGCCCGTGTATCAGACCTGTTACCGAGAGGTCTGCTACAATGTATGCCGTCCTGTTTATAAAACCTGCTATAAAACTGTAACCTGCAAACGTCGTCGCCCGGTGTATAACACCTGCTACAAAGATGTCTGCTATTCAGTCTGCAAGCCGGTTTATAACACCTGCTACCGGGATGTCTGCTACACCGTCCGCCGTCCGATCTGTGAAACACACTACCGTGATGTGTGCTGCACGATCTACAAAACCAATTACAAAACCTGTTACCGGGATGTCTGCCGTACGATCTGCAAACCCGTTCATACCTGGCATGATGTTGAAGTCTGCTGTGGCGAATGGAAAACAGTCACCGAGCACTGCCCGGGACCAGTTGTCGATAAATGTGTCTGTGAACCAGGAACCTGGGAATACGATTGCAGCTCCTGCTGCCCGATCTACAAACCCGGTTGCTGCAAAACAGTTAAAGTACAGTGCCCCGGCACTACGATCTGCCGACGAGTCTGGTGCCCCAAGAAGGTCACCCGCAAAGTCTGCTGCACAACTTACGAACGCGAGTGCAAAACCGAGCGGGTTCCTTACACAGTATGTGAGCGAGTTCCCTGCACGATTACCAAGAAGGTACCGTACACCTGCGTTCGCTATGAGTGCGAAACACGAACCAAGAAGGTTCCTTATACGACCTGCCAGATGGTCCGTGAATGCCGAACCCGCAAGGTTCCTTACACGACCTGCTGCTGGAAAGAAGAATGTGTGACCAAACAGGTTCCTTACACCACTTGCACCATGGTTTCAGAATGCCGGACCCGCAAGGTTCCCTACACCACCTGCAGCTATGAGCAAAAAACCTGTACCCGCAAAGTTCCTTACACTACCTGTGAGCAGGTCTGCTGCACACGGTATGTCACCCGAACCAAGTGTGTACCGCGAACTGTTTGTGTGACCAAAACACGATGTGTGCCGAGACAAGTCTGCCGCAAGGTACCCGTGCCCACCTGCTGCCCCGAGCCAACCTGTACGGCTCCAGCACCTAAGACTTGCACGGCACCTGCTCCGACTTGTTCGAACTAGTCAACGAGACGCCAGAAGAGTTTTCAGTAATTGAAAATTGAAACTGCGAGAGGGCGGTTGATCTAAGATCAGCCGCCCTTTTTTGTTTGTGTGATTCCTGTTAGTCGGGTTGACTCTGGAGAGAAAAATCAATGACATTTTCACCTGATGTGACTTCGGCAGTCAGCTGGCTATTCGAATTATATACTGATGGAAGCAGTTCCTTAGAACCGGGTACCAGCGGTTCATTTCCTTCACCCCCTGTTGTCGCACGTTCCGTGGTGATTTTGACATTATGCGAACCAATCACTGCCCCTTCTTTTTCGAGGGAGTACTGTAATTCATAAACGCCTTCGGCATTTGTTGTACCGACCGAAGCACGTCCTTCCTGCGGGGAAAAATCAACCCGTGCATCAGGTACGGGTTTTCCATCGAGAGTGACGTTACCGGTTACGGTAGCAAGTTCAGGGCCTGCATTCCCGCAACCTGACATTATCAGACAGGTGAAACAATTCAATAAGCACAAACTTAAAATCCTGAGCATCATGACTATGATCCTTTGACTGCAATATATTTACTCAAGCAAAACGTCTCATGCAATTTCCAGGTCAGCGACACTAAAATAAATCACCATCATTGAAAATTCGGGTTTCGATCATCGAAAGCCCCCGCTAACGCGAGACCGTTCGACAAATCGAACCCGAATTACAGGCATGACGATTCCTCAGTGAAGATGGTTAGAATTCCCCAAGGATCTGACCATCGGCAACCCCGATTAAACTTTCCAGCGTACTGTTGACGGCATCGTCTGTATTCAGGTTTATGTTTTCACTGATGAACCGTACCGCACCATCTCCGAGCCCGAAATGAGCTCCGCCGGTATGTTGACTGCTGTAGGCCTGACGAGTCGCCACGTTTGACGGATTGGTCGGGTTGATGGAATACGTCGAGCCGCCAAAGATGGCAATCAGCCCCTGGTTTCCACTCGCCTGCTCCGGTCCATTCGTTCCACCAAATTCACGAGCCGCGTAAAGAGTTCCTGCATAAAAATCGACGGTACCCACTTTATAGGACCGCTCTCCGACCAGGATTGTATTACTCGCTCCGTCCGTGATATCACGAAATCGCAAATTGCTGTCGCGCCAGAACGCGCCTGTCGCCCCTGAACCACCGTTGGCACCGTTCGATGAACGAGACTGCCGCAAGGTACGGTTGTTATTGGAAGCAATATAATTTGAAACAGGAAGTTCATAATTCGTTCCACCATCCGACTGAATTCCCTGGCCGGCATTACCATTAAGAGCTGGTCCGGTATCGGAGGGGCAGCGGAAGGCGGCGAGTGGCTGTTGCATGCTGGTGCGGATGGCTGCATCATTCAAAGCCGTTGAAGGCGTGATTGGGCCGGGGTTCATCTGGTTATAAAGGGGGGCCTGATCGAGATAGGGCAAGATCATTGTGCTCCAGGCCCAGTGCCCTTCGTTATCTGCAAGTGTTCCACCTGAGCCTCGCTCGTCAACATAACCGGGAGGGAACATGTTAAAGGTGTCGTGATAGTTCTGGAACGCCAGACCAATCTGTTTCAGATTGTTTTTACACTGGGATCGGCGGGCTGCTTCTCGCGCCTGTTGAACCGCTGGCAGCAACAGGGCGATCAAAATTGCAATAATGGCAATCACAACAAGTAATTCAATTAATGTGAAGCCGCGAATGCGTTTTGCAGGTCGATGAATATGCATAAGTGTCTCCTCGCATGAAAAAGTTGATTAGAATTCTCCGATGACTTCACCGCCATTAATTGTGCCCAGCGCGGCCCAGGTTTCGATTGAAATATTTTCACTTACGAAACGGACTCTCCCATCACCCATCAACACGTGAGCCCCACCAACGTGCAAGCTGCTTGTGGCAGCCCAGATGGTACCGTTGGGGCGATAGTGATCATCGTTTGATATCCGATCAATTCGAGTCCAGATTTCAAAGACGTCTATCCCATCGCGTCGCCCGATCCAGATCGACCCTTTATACGTTCCCTGACCAGTTCGCTCTACAACTTGAACCGTATTGCTCAATCCGTCGGTGTAGTCTCGCATCCTGCGACTGGAGTTTTCGTAAAACGATGCTAAGACGTCCGCAGTCTCCCCGGCATTGGAAGCGGTGTGGGCTACGATGTAGTTAGACGTTCCGTAATTGCCGATCTTGGAGTTCCGGCCCCCCGTCGTGTCGCTGGGGCACAGTAACGCCGGAATGACCGTATTGGCTTCATCAATGGGATCGTCAAGTGTGCCATCATAGTTCGCGTCTTCCCACGGCTCAGCGAAACTATCCGTTGCGGAACTGATATGGTTATAAAGAGGAGCCTGATCAATGAATGGCAGGACCATCGTACTCCACGCCAGATTATTGCTGGAGACAACTCCCGACGGGAAAACACGATGCGTGTCGTGGTAATTATGCAGAGCCAGACCAATTTGCTTCAGATTGTTTTTGCATTGACTCCTGCGAGCGGCTTCGCGAGCTTGCTGGACGGCGGGCAATAGCAGTGCGATCAAAATTGCAATAATGGCAATCACAACAAGTAATTCAATCAGTGTGAAGCCGCGAAGGCGTTTTGCAGGTCGAGGAATTTGCATAAGTGTCTCCTTGTGAATAGATAATGACTTATTAATGACACACAACACTCTTTCAGATGCAGCGTGTGAACGATGAGCTTCAGCGATTAAAAAATTTACGTTTGCTGAATAAAATCAGGGGCTGGCAACCAGAACACGAAATTCGTCAACATATTTGGTTCCCGTATGTAAAATAAATTTAAGTGTTTTGCGATCTTCTGACAGACTCAAAATGTCCTGATGCGTGCCATCTTCTGCGACCCGGGCTTCGACTTCCTGATGTTGAATGGGCGGGCAATTGCCACCGGCACACAGCGGGTTTAAGACAGAGTCTGTCTCAAGCAGGCGTGTCTTTGTCGTGATCAAACCAAGTATGGGCTGATGAAAATGAACCACTCCTTCAGCACGAATCATGTCACGATGATTGCTGGCGGGATCGTAGTAAATCCGATAGCAATCCACTTTCATGCCTCGCGAGACAAAATCGGTTTCTGTTTCAATCTGCTCTTCTGCCCGGTAGTCGCCCGGTTGAGTAATTGAGACCGGCAAATTCTCCGAAAGCAGAATATCGCGTTTTTCTGGGAATAGAAAAATCGCTCCGTCCCGTTCTAGTACCTGGAATTCGCCCTGCGCAATCTGATCGGGCAGTTGTTCCTGAAAAATGACATTATCAGAAAATTGATCTACCGCATAATCTCGCGAAATGAGTGGGATAAAATCACTACTGGTATAATCCCCGGGTTGAATCAAATTCGAAACCGGGTCGATCTGAACCGCTTCATTTGCCCGGATCTCACGAGGCGGTTCTGTCTCTTTGGAACCCGCGACCTGGACTTTGCCGCGATAGACTTTGATTTCCGTGTTCAGTTCAGCACCGACATTTACGGAGAACGAAGTACCCAGGTCAATAATCTTTCCCGTCTGCGTTTCCACAGTAAACCCGTGACCTGATTCCGGAACATCAGCTACCAGCTTTCCTGCTTGCAGGAAGATTTCATTTGAGTTGTGAACGGTAAACTGCGCGGGAGCCTTCAGATTCACAATTGATCCCGAAGTGAAGCGAATTTCGATCGCCCCTCTTAACAAATGCCTGCGAGAACCGGGCAGCAATTTTTCTTCCGTCGTGATATTGCCAGAACTCCAAACACTGCCGGGTTCCGGAAATACGTGGGCAACGGGTGTCATCAGGTGCATGGACAACAGTCCCCCCAGAACCAGACAGACACAGCAAGTGACATATAGAATGAGATTCCAGTTCTTTTTTCTGGAATAGATTGACCCTGGTAAGTGTGTCATCTCCTGCGGAGAGGATGAGTCGGTATGGATCCATTCCAGTT
The DNA here is from genome assembly GCF_008298035.1 of Gimesia maris. Classification (NCBI taxonomy): domain Bacteria; kingdom Pseudomonadati; phylum Planctomycetota; class Planctomycetia; order Planctomycetales; family Planctomycetaceae; genus Gimesia; species Gimesia maris. The sequence goes on along the minus strand of NZ_CP042910.1, from coordinate 6,919,351 downwards.
GAGTCTGCAGGGCAGAAAACTGAACAAAGAAGATGCGTGCTTCCGGATCGCTCTTTAACCGGGTTTGCAACTGCTTCAATTCGCGTTCATTCAATTGGTTATCGAAATACAGGGCCACCAGTTTCGGGAGTGGGTCTTCCCAGCTGGTTGAATTTTCTCTAATCATCAGATGCGGGACCTCGCTGCGATGGATTTCTGGATGCAATCCTGCAGCCGCAGTCTGACACGCAGCAGCATCACGCCTATCGCTTTTTCTGATTTTCCCCAGTATTCAGCAATCTGTTTCAGAGGCAGAAACTGTCCGTATCGTTGCTGCATGAGTATCTGTTTGTCTGACGGTAAGTGGGTAATGCACGTTTTGAGTGCTTCTATCTGTTCGTTATATAAATCAGGCATGCATTCGATGGTTTCAGACATGCTGTTAAGCAGCTCATCGTCGAATAGCATACGGTTGCGGCTCTGATCGCGCCAGTATGACTGAATCTTGAAGAATGCTACTTTTCGTGACCAGGCCAGGAAATTCGTACCCAGCGTAAAGCTGCTTTGTTTCTCGAGCAGACATTGATTCACGTCTTGAAGTAAATCGTGGGCATCGGACGTATTTCCAACCAGAGAAAGCACATAGGCATGCAGCTGCCCCTGATGCTTAAGTAACTGTTGGAAAAATTCATTGTTCAAAATGACTTCGTTCATCAGATAAATCAGTTCTGATTGGATGCGCGTATAAACACTGTACTACAGACCCCCTTCTAACTAGATTCCAGTAATCGGGACCAGACTACAGAATATTTTCAAAATTCCAGCTTTATTTAATATTTTGATAAAGTTACGCGTATCGAAAGAGGGCAGTGTGTTTTCAGTTTCGTGAAATACTGTATTGTCTATATGAAAAGACGGAGTGAGATTGTGGTCTGTTTGAGCGTCGGTTCAGCTCAGAAGCAGGCGGTGAGATTGAGAATTTAAGACGATGGATCTGGCTGGAAACTTAACGGGGCGAGTGTGACTGTTTTTTTATTGAAAATATGAATTCCAATCGAGTAATAATACGTGTATTTGTTGAGAGTTCAACGTTACCTGCTTTGAGGTAGGAAAGTTACATCAATTCAGGTTGCGATAATGAGTAAAGATAATTCATGCGTGAGCTTATGAACCGAAAAACTCAATATGTAATCCGCGGCGGTGTCGAGGGGCGGGAACGCCTTCGCGTGCTGGGACGTGTGATGGCAGAGAGCACAGGCACACTACTTGACCAGATCAATCTGACGGAAGGCATGACCTGTCTGGATGTGGGTTGTGGCGGTGGTGATGTCACATGCGAACTGGCCCGTCGAGTGGCGCCGGTGGGAAGAGTGGTAGGCGTTGATATCGATGAGACCAAACTGTCGATCGCACGCCAGGAAGCAGCAGAGCAGGGGCTCACGAATATTGAATTCCGTCTCTCCGATGCGAGCGAGATTTCAGCGACACCGGAATTCGACCTGGTTTACTCCCGCTTTCTGCTCACTCACTTGAAAGATCCTGTCTCGGCAGTCAGATCATTTCTGAAACAACTGCGTCCCACCGGTTTCCTGGTTGTGGAAGACATCGACTTCAGTGGTTCGTTCAACTACCCGGAGAGTCCTGCCTTTCAAAAGTTCTTTGATTTGTTCAACACGGTCGTTCGTCACAGAGGCGGCGACCCGAACATCGGACAGCGTCTTCCGGGAATCCTGCATGACTGTGGCATTCAAAATCTGAAAGTTTCAGTCGTTCAGCCGACAGGACTGCAGGGTGAAGTCAAACAACTGAATGGCCTCACTATGGAAAACATAGCCGATGCGATTCTCGAGGATGACCTTGCCACTCCAGGGGAGATCGATGAAATCGTCAGAGAACTCTATGACTATGCTGCAGACCCCAGAACATTGTCCGGAGTCCCCCGAGTCATCCAGGTCTGGGGACGATTACCCTTCGCTTGAAGAGAGTCGAGCATGCAATAGACAAAGATGCGGCGGAAGAACCGTATTTCCTGTTCACTGAAACCGTCGATCGCTTCATTCATCAGCTGTCTCGCTGATTTTTCTCACAACCTGGATCCAGGGGCACCGGCTTTCCTACTTTGTCTACCGGTTCGGTAAACAGGTAACGCCAGACTGCTTCATGGATATACTGACCTTGCGCATTCTTGCCGGCATTCCCACCTGGTACGACCGAGGAATGGGCGCGGCGGGTATTGTTTTTGACATCGAAGTCGGTAATCAGTCGCCGGGTATTTCCATAGGGTGGCTTTGCCTTGTCCACATTCACGATCGGACCAAATTCATTGAGACCAATCAGTTCCCAGGAACGGCAGTAATGGTCGGCAGTCCAACCGCCATCCAGTACATGAGAAAAACCGAAGTAGCGATTGGTGGGAGTCGCGGAAGGCAGCATCTGCCAGTTCTGCAGTTGATCACGCGGGCCACAGAACATGACAACGCGACTGACCTTCTGATGTTTCGCGAACCGGGCCGCCGTTGTAGAACCGTGCGAGCTGCCTGCCATGATCACATCTTCCCAGCGAAGGTCTTTCCCATCGGGCGTCAGATAATAATTCCACTGCCCCTGTGGGTTTTCTTTTGCCAGCCATTTCACAAACTGCAGCGCCCGTTCTTTCATGCCGTCCGGGTGGGGGATCGACACCTGATCGCTATAATCTTCCCCGGTCGCCGCTTCCAGACGGACATTGCCACGACAGGTTTCACCAACCGGATTTTCGCGACAGACCTTGGAGAACCAGCGGTTGGCGTAATGCACCTGAATGGCATGCAGGCCGTAGCTGGAGAGTCGATCAAACAGCTGACTGTTATAACCCATCAGCCAGATTACCAGTTTGCCGCGTGGTTTGACGCGGGTATCTACCACGGCATGTTCCACATCCTGGGGCTTACCTTTCGCTTCGAAAACATAATCGATCTCCGGATGTTCTTTCGTGCGGGGGTCAATTTTGCTGGCACGGGCCGTCAGCTTGTATTCCTGGGGTTTGCGATCGCGATAGCGCAGCGTACGCTCAGCCGCCTGCAGGGGGGATGAAATAACAAGAGCGAGCAGAACGAGGAGACACAGGGATTTCTGATACATAATCTTTCACCAGTTCAAAGCAGTGTGGTCAGGGCGGGTATCACGTTATGGTTTCCATTATAGAAACCTGATCCGCCTGAGTCCCGACCACAGCGTTAACATCTGGTGAGAAGCAGAAAAAAACGGTCTGCTGTTTCTGATCGCTCAGAATATCAGCGCAGCAGACTGACTGGTATGAGTAACAGCTGATCTCAAACTGGAATGATGGACAGCGGACTTTGCTTAAAACAGTCCGCGGATCATTTCGAGTATGGGTGAGCTGACTGCGGAAGGCTCATCGTAATGCCACATTGTACGGATGAGATCATACATCATCAGTCCGCAGATGCTCATTAACAATGTTGAGATGCCTAATCCCACAAATGTTCCGACTCCCCATTCTGCTTCGGGAGCGGCCATCGCTGCGCCTCGTCCGCCGGCAAAAGATGCGGGAGCGACGAACTCGGCATGGCTTTCACCACTCTGGAAAGAGTCATCGAAATCATCATCGTCGGCATCGTAGATATCGTCGAAGTCATCTTCGTCATCGAAGACATCTGAGATACCATCATCACTGGCGAACTCATCGTCATCAAAAATCGCCGACTCACCATCATCATCATCCGAATCCAGGATGACAGAGCCTGAAGAACCGCCAGAGTCATTCACCATCAGGACGCTGGTATCGGAATTTGTGTCTTCCAGATCAAAACTGCTGTCAGCGAAATCATCGTCATCATCCAGTGCCGGGATTTCCATGGTCGCATCTTTCCCTGCGCTGGCTGACATCATGGGGGAAGTCTGCTCATCATCTTCCACGTCGAACGGTTCCAGTGAAATACCACTGTCGGCTGTGATGGAAATATCACTGCCATTATCATCGCCTTGCAGTGAAAGCCCGCTGGCATCATCCCCGACAAGAGAAATACCGCTTTCATCTGCGGATTCCAGTGAAATACCACTGTCCAGTGGTCCTGCCAAAGAAATGCCACTGTCGGATGCTAAAGAGATCCCGCTGTCTTCAGCGAGAGAAAGCCCACTGTCTTCCGCGAGGATCGACGATTCATCGCTATCGTCAGACACCAGCGCCACATCACTGTCGCTGCCCAGGTCGAAGTCTTCTCCAATCAGAGCGACGTCACTTTCGCTGCCCATCGGGCTGGAATCGTCGGCGACGAGTTTGACATCGCTGTCACTGCCAGATTCCAGATCCAGTATTTCAAAGTCTGGTTCTGAGTCACCTTCCACCAGTTTGACATCGCTGTCGCTGCCCAGGTCGATACTTGAATCATCGGTCAGACGCACATCGCTGTCTGAATCTTCACCCACGGCAACCAGTTCCGGTTCACTGTCCAACTGCAGATCATCACCATCGTCAACCACGAGTCGCACATCACTGTCGGAGCTGCTGAGTTCGACTGGTTCATCGTCGTCATCGTGCACACTGCCACGGATTACGGTTGCCTGTTCGCCGACTTCATCTTCATCAATGACACTGTCTGATTCCAGAGTCATGTCATCGTTGTCGAGAATGGCAGAGTCGAACAGGTCGTCATCTTCCAGGTCCTCATTGTTGAACAGGGGAATTGCGGGATCGGAATCCGCCTGGCGGCTGCGTCCTAATTCTTCCACATCCTCCATGCGAAATTTCCAGGCACCTCTATCGGCAAAGCCACGAATATCTCCCGCTTCCCGTAAGCGGTTCAATTCTTCTTTTTCCATGCCCAGCTCGGCGGCTGCTTCTTCGAGGTTCAGATATTTTTTGGCCATGGTGGCACGACTCCAACATCATTGATGTAAATTAGGAATTGAGGATGTGTGTAATTCGTCATCGGACAATTAACCGCGGAATTTCAGTTGTTTCAAACTTGAAACCCGTTAGTCAAAAGCCTTTGAGAAGAACATGCGGGTTCTGTTAATCGTATCAGCCATTCCGGAGCCTTCCCCGGAAATTGTGATCAGAACCAGAACCAAGGATCAGGAAGTTCTTCCAGATCTCCCAGTTATCTATATTTAATTCTAAATTAGAACTGATCGGTTGCAAGTACCATCTTGTTGAATGATCCATTCTTAAGCAACTATTTGTGCCTGAAAACGAATGTTCACATTGGCAGGTGCCGCAGTTCCATAAGGCGAAACGATTAAACGGGTTATAGCGAATTCAGATTCACCGGGTGTAAATCCGGGCCAGACAACTCCAGACCTCCTGTTACTGGCCTAGTTCCCGCTTTAATTCAGCCAGTTCCGAATCGATCTGTTCAGAACGGGAAGGATTCAGGGATGACTCGGCATCTGTAGTATTCGAGGTGCTTTGCGCCGATGTTTCTGACAGTCCGGTCTGTTCCGTTAATTCCACCTGCTTGCGTCGGGCTTCAGCTAATCTGGCTTCGAGGGCATGCAGGGTCGTGGTCAAATGCTCGCAGGTCGCGACAGCGGCCCGATGCTGCTGTTCCAGACCGGCTTTCAAGTCTTCCACTTCCTGTTTGCGCACCAGTGAGTTCCGTGCTTCTGTTTCATCACCCATTCCCAACGCGTTTTTCGCTGCTTCTTTCCACTGAAAGATCTGACTCTCATAATCAGCCAGTTCCTGCTGAATCGCCTGTTCATTAGCAGACGCGGTTTTCACACTGCGGTTAGCGCCTGCGATCCCTTCTTTCATCTCAGAGATAATCTGCTCGATCTCCTTAACAGGATCTTCCGCATTATTCAGCAGGTGAGTCAAATTACAGGTAACAATGTCAGTGAGCCGACTGAAATAGCTCATCCCCTCTACTCCGTACTGTTTGTGTTAGTGAAAAGAAAGCGACTGTGTCGGCCCGCGGGAGTCAACGCAGCACGCTTCGATCGGGTTCAATTCTTTTTGAAATTCTCTCTATTATATCAGCAATTTATTTTTTTTGAGGGCCTGTCACGCCCATCAGCGTCAACTTCTCTCGCAGTTTTTCCCGGGCCAGCCGCAGTCGACTCTTGGCTGTGGCCAGATTTGTTTCCATCACCTCTGCAACTTCATTCAGTGTCAGTTCAGAATAATGATGCAGTGTGAAAGTTAACCGCTGATCTTCCGGGATCGTTGCCAGCAGTTCATCGACAATCAACGCCAGCTCTTTGACATTGGCCTTCTCTTCCGGCGAAACGACCTCGCTGGCCAGGCGATTGAGCGAATCATCTTCATCTGCCTGCTTGCCTGTATAGGCTTTAATCAACGCATCGTGTGACTGTCGCCGGATATTGTCGATCATCAGATTGCGGGCCACCCGGTACATCCAGCCCCGGAAACGTCCCTGCGGCAGATAGTCCCACGACTGGTTATAGACACGCAGCAGAGTTTCCTGGGACAGATCTTCCGAAATCTGTGAGTCGCGGGTGTTTCTGAAAAAAAAACCAATCAGAGGACCCTGGTATTTCTCAACCAGTTCATCAAATGCGCGCAGCTCACCACTTTGAATTCGAATCATTAATTGATCGTCTTCTGTCATGGTGACCTTCCTGTAGTGAACCCGGCAAAAATCCCTCAAACCGGAATGTGACTGATGATGCAATCTGCAGTGACTTTCTAATATTGTGATCAGATATCCTGTAGAAATCACCTCTAAACCGCTAACATTCCTGTGTTGGTTCCTTTTTAACGGAATTCAACTCTCCAATTCGTAAAAAACACGATTCTCAGTTGAATCAGTACGAAACTAAGTCGAGTCAAGTGGGATGAAACAGCTTCGATGACGGAAACTGTCAACATAGAATTGAATTATGGTTTTAACGGTACATTTCAATGTGAAATTCCGTCCGAGCGTCTGATCCATTATCATCAGGCACCTGCCGGCATCGACGATGTAGCTGCCCGAATGAAGCAGGTCTTAAACAGTCCCCTGGAATTACCACCGCTGGATCTGGCGGTAGTCCCCGGGGATAAAATCACAATCGCCGTCGATTATCAGGCACCCGCTGCTGCTGAAGTTATTAATAGCGTCTGGGACTACTTCAGTGATTGTGGAATCGAAGCCGGTGATGTGACCATTCTGCAGACAAGTTCAGAATCGAGTATGCTGCAGGAGAAATTAAAAGCAGCAGTCAACTCCGAACTGCAGGAACAGGCGTCGTGGGTGATTCATGCTCCGGATTCCAAAGAAGAAGTCGGCTACCTGGGAACCTCAGCCGGGGGAGAACGAATTTATCTGTCGAGGCATCTGCTTGAAGCGGATTTCATTCTGCCAATTGAAAAGGTTGGCTTTGATCCGTTAATCGGCTATGCCGGTGGCGGCAGTTCCATCTATCCGGGATTCTCCTCCCAGGAAGCGATTATCAAAAGCCGCGGACAGTCACACCGCGAACTGACTCCTGCAGAAAGTCGACCGCTGCGGCAGTTGATCGACGAGATCGGCTGGATGCTGGGGCTGCAGTACAGCCTGCAGGTTATCCCCGCAGGTGGTCAATCAGTCTCTGAAATTGTATTTGGCAGCCTCGAAGCCACGTTCCGAAAAGCCAAACAGTTGCTGGACGAGTACTGGAAACTGGAGCCGGAATACAAGTCGGAAATGATCGTCATTGCCGTCGAGGATGGTCCCACCGGTCATCAGTGGAATCAACTGGGCAGCGTACTGGAAACCGCCCGCAATCTGGTGGCCCAGGATGGACGCATTGTCCTGCTGACACAGATTGATTCCGCGCTGGGTGAAGGGCTGCAGATTCTGTCCCGCTGCCATGAACCGCTGGACGCGATCAAGCCTCTGCGTGACAGTCAACCAGGAGATCTTCTGGCAGCGACACAGATGGCATTGACTGGAGACTGGGCGCTGATCTGCCTGCTCAGCAAGGTCAGCAGTGATGAAGTGGAAGACCTGTTTGTCATTCCCCTGGAAGATGAAGCAGAAGTGCAGCGACTGCTGCAGACGGACGAGACCGTATCTGTCATTGCCTCGGCGCAATATGCCTATGGCCAGTTGAAACAGGGATGATCTGAACCGAGTCAGATCAGGTGACAGGCAGACTGGCTGACTTCAAGACGGTTTCCTGAACGTCGTAGTCATGCTGGTAAGAAAAGTCGATGTCTTTTTCCCGGCGGATGATCTTAGCCATGTCTGCAACATCATCCTGATAGCGGGTATAACCTGAGAACGATATTTCCTGCTGGCCTTTTCGGTACTTCCCTTTTGCCTGGGCTAGTGTCAGGCTCGCGGATGGCCTGCCAAATGGTTGCAGGTGGAAGGTGCCTTCTGAACCGCAGACGACGATATGTCGTCGATCGAATCCCTGGACTTCATTGCAGCTTGTTTTGACCGTTGCCAGTGCCCGCGGATAACTGAAGACCGCCAGCATGTTATCCTGAAGCGTGTCATCAATGTCGGACGCATGTTGTGCGAACGCAGTGACCTGATCGGGGCGGCCCAGAATCTCTACAACCAGGTCAATGACATGGCACGCCAGCTCAAACATCATGCCTCCCGGTTGTGGTTCCAGTTGTTTGCGACTGGCGGCATCCATTTTTTTGCTGATGACGGTGTGCACTTCGAACGGCGCGCCAAGCCAGCCTTTCTGCAGCAGATCGCGCAGCAGAACGACGCCCGGATTGTAACGATACATGTAGCCCATCTGCAGCAGCAGATGCTTCTGTGCCGCCTGATCCAGAATGCGTTTGAAGTGAGGCAGAGATAATCCTGCAGGTTTATCCAGGTGAATATGTTTACCAGCCGCTATACAGGTCTCCGCGGTCGGCAACAGATCAGCGACCTGTGTCTCCACGGCGACTGCCTGCAGTCCGTCAATATTGAGTAATTGTTCCTGTGTCAGGAATGGCAGATCTTTGTAAATACCCGTTGATGCGGCATAAGCCCGCAGCTTTTCATCGGGCTCGACCACGCCGACGACTTCATATTCTTCCGATTTACGGAACGCCTGCATTTTTCCACCTGCATGGGGATGCCCGACCCCAATCTGACCTACTTTGATTTTCTTCACGACAGTCTTCCTCACAAGGTTTTCAGGTTTTCAATAATACAGCGGTCGCAACTCACAGTCGGCGGGAATGATTTCTTCGGCTAGCAGCAGCAATGACAGGGACCAAGCAGTAGCTTAGAATAGTCAGCAGACATCGATCGTAAACAAACCATTCAGGAAAAACCACTCCTTTTCATGCTGGAAGGAATTCCGATGCTTCGCACTCTGGTGTTCTGCTGTCATCTTTCGATGCTGTCACAAGCCAGTGCAGAGAATCAGCGGCCCAATATCGTCCTGTTTTTTATTGACGATCTGGGCTGGCGGGATGTGGGCTTTATGGGCAGTGATTTTTTCGAAACGCCTCATATTGACCGCCTGGCGGACGAATCGATGAAGTTTACCGCCGCTTATTCAGCAGCACCCAATTGTGCGCCCAGCCGCGCCTGTCTGATGTCAGGTCTCTATACGCCTCGGCATGGGGTCTACACAGTAGGGGACCCGGCACGTGGAAACGACCGTTATCGGAAGCTGATTCCCGCTGAGAATAACAGGGTGTTAGATGACCGGTTTACGACCATTGCCGATCGACTTTCACAGGCGGGTTATCGTTGCGCCAGCGTGGGTAAATGGCATCTGGGTCAGTCCCCTCTCTCGCAGGGTTTTCAGGTCAATATCGCCGGGAATCAGACGGGCAGTCCGCGAGGCGGCTATTTCAGTCCATATCAGAACCCGCAGCTGAGTGATGGAGAGCAGGGGGAATTCCTGACAGATCGTCTGACCACGGCAGCCTGTCAATTCATCAAAGACAACCAGGGTTCCCCTTTCTTTCTGTATCTGACACACTATGCAGTCCATACGCCTTTGCAGGCAAAAAAAGAGGACATCGCTTACTTCCAGTCGAAGCCAGCCGGAAAACTGCATCAACATGCCACTTATGCAGCGATGATACGCAGCATGGATCAGAGTATTGGCCGCGTGCTGCAAACCCTGCGGGAACAGCAGCTTGATCAGAATACGATCGTGGTTTTTACATCCGATAATGGCGGGTATGGGCCTGCCACCAGCATGTTACCGTTACGTGGTTCAAAGGGGATGTTGTATGAGGGAGGAATCCGTGTACCGCTGCTGATCAAGTGGCCTGGCGTCACACAGCCTGGAAGTACAACCGGCGAAGCAGTGATTAATGTCGATCTCTATCCGACCTTTCTGGAAATGACGAACATACCGGTTCTGGAAAGTGAGCTATTGGACGGTGAAAGTCTGGTTCCGCTGCTGAAAGATCCGCAAACTCGACTGGAATCAAGGAGTCTGTTCTGGCACTTCCCCGCTTATCTGCAAAAATACCAGGGCATGCAGCAGCGGTTTCGCACAACGCCTGTCTCGGTGATTCGACAGGGAGACTGGAAGCTGCTGGAGTTTTTTGAAGACGGACATCAGGAACTCTACAATACGCGACTCGATATCGGGGAATCAAAGGAACTGTCCGGCAGTCACCCCGAAAAAACGCAGGAACTGTCACAGGCACTGCATCGCTGGCAGAAACAGGTCAAGGCGGCGATCCCTGCTGAGTTGAATCCAGAATACAAACCGGAAGATTAAGAATCCAGTTTCAAAGGAAAGACGAGATACAGCATGGAGTGGGACGATATTTTCAGAGATTTTGTGTATCTCTGGGCCGTCATCGATCCGATTGGTTCGATTCCGGTATTCATCGCGGTTACCGCGGGCACTAGCAGAATGGTGCAGCGGAAAATCGCGTACCAGGCGATCATCACGGCTGGTCTGGTCCTGCTGCTGTTCATCGTTGGTGGACAGATAATGCTGGATCTGCTTGAGATTCCCCTTGCCGCGTTTCAGATTGCGGGGGGACTCGTTCTGTTTCTGTTTGCTTTAACTATGATTTTTGGTGACAGCAAACCGGAGACGGAGATTGAAGAATCCACACACATCAATGCACACCAGAATAAAGCCGTTTTTCCTCTGGCAATTCCTTCGATCGCTTCTCCCGGCGCGATGATGGCTGTCGTACTGATTACTGATAACCATCGTTTTCACATCGGACAACAGTTGATCTCCACACTGACAATGATGACGGTCCTCCTCATCACTCTCGGGTTCCTGTTGCTGGCGGGGCGAATTCAGAAACTGATCGGAGATGCAGGAGCGAGTGTCGTCAGCCGGATTGGAGGACTGATTCTGGCTTCGGTTGCCGTCGACAGCGTTCTGAGCGGCATCAAAACCTATTTCGGGATTTGATCAATTCCACGCAATGGTGGTTCGGAACGCATCAACGAAAAAAAAAACAGACTCGGTGAAACGAGTCCGTTTTTTAAATTACTGGCTGATGTATTGTTTAATTTAACAGCGTGGGATTTGGATCCCAGCCGGCGACCACGGCATCAGGAGCGAGCACAAAGATTTCTACGCGACGGTTCTTCTGTCGTGCCGAATCGTTCTGGTTGGGTACAACTGGCTGGAACATACTGTAGCCGGCGGCTCCCATTCGTTCCTGCTTCACACCGAATTTGGAGAGCGTGAGCACGACCGAGTTGGCCCGGTTGGTCGACAGGTGCCAGTTGGTGCGGTGCTGACGCTGAGTGCTGGCTTTCGAAATCGGTTTATCGTCTGTGTGTCCAACAACCAGGACATTCAATCGCTTGGCATTTCCATCATTCATAATGGCAGCAAACTGGTTCAAAATTTCCTGAGCTGCTGGCTTCAGGTTATCACTGCCTGAAGAGAACAGGATGTCAGAGTGAAATTTACTGACGCCCGTAATCGGATCGAATTCGAAATCGGGGTACTTGTCAGCCAGTTCCTGAAAACGTCGCGTGGCTTCGCCATCCAGGGGGCTGGGTTGTCCTTTGGCTTTTTTCATCAGGCTGACATACCGCTGCTGCATTTCGGAACGTTCTGCATTCAGGTTGTCGAGCCGTTTATTGGCGATATTCAGATTGGATTCCAGCGACTGGGCCCGCATCGCCAACTGATCCCGCTCGTGCTGCAGAGCGTTGGCAGACTGCTGGAACTGATCACGCTGCATGGCAAGTTCCGAATTCTGGTCATAGAGTTGCTGAGAGCGGTACATACTCTGACGCAACTGGGCGTTCGGTCCACGCTGACAGGCTGACTGTGAAATCGTAAACAAACTAACTGCGGTAAGCAGGCATACCCGTACAAGGATGGGCATCTTGAGTGCTCCTTTATCGATCTCTGAATAGAATCACGTTTTCCGGGAGCGCGATTTCAGAGAGCTGAACTGCTGCGAAGGCATCAGTCAATTCCTGAAAATTCACACACCCTTGAAAAGCCACGCTGATTCAAGGAAAGATGAATGGCATAAAAATCGGTTTTGAATGGGATGGTAGGTTTTTTGAGATATGATATGCGACTGCATATCCTGTCGTGCCTGAGAATGAGTAATGTGAAGTGAGAGAGTTTTACTCATTCAGAAGTCGACAGAGGCGGATTTATAATGCGTCTTCTTTTTTCTGCCAAGAGCAACATCACCAAAAACGATCGCTTTTTAAAAGTTTGAAATATCTACAAAAACAGTTGGAAAAGTATGAAATTGGAACACGGGGAAAGAAAAAAACAGGTGAAACCTGATAACCGTATCAAGCTCCACCTGTTTTGCTGGAGAGTCATTTTAAATGTAGTCAGCGGGGGCAAAGCCCGGATCAGTCTTGCGATTCCAGTTGTTTTAAATCGTGCTTTAACTCTTCGATCGCTTCTACCAGGTTTCGTCGTGCGACCAGGGAAGCTGTATTCTGGCTCAGATCAAATTTAAAGTTCTTCAAAGCCCGTTTGGTTTTCGCAATTTTCTCTTTTCTGGAGATCTCCTGAGCCCCCAGATCGGTATGGCGTTTGTGCCAACTGGGGACCCGTTGTGTTTTGGGTTCAACAGGTTTCAGGGCGATGGCGACGGCATCTTCGTCTGTCATCTGTTCCAGTTGAGCAATCTGCTCCAGTTCCAGCTCATTCTGTTTCTGCTGTTTTTTCAGATTGATCGCATACATGTCCAGAATTTCCTGAAGCGAATGCTTATATGTTCCGGAAATTTCGGAAATCACAGGGCCACCCGCGTATTCGTATTCACGGTAAACCCAGTAGGGGCCATCTTTCTGGCTTGATTTCAGTGAGGCATCTTTGGCCTTCTGGATCTCTGGTAAGAGTAGTGCAATCAGAACGGCAATTGTTGCAATCGCCACCATTAATTCGATTAGTGTAAATCCTCTTCTCATTCCTCTTCTTCTAGATGGTAAGTGGGACACCATCTCTCCTTTTAAAAAAGGTGGGCAATATGCTCATCAAACAGTTTCGAGCACATTTCTTTGAACGCCCGGAGTTATAAGGGCACTTGTTTAAGAGAATGTTTCTGTTTGATGATTATTGTGAATTACTGAAAAGCGAATCATGTGCCAAACCGGTTCTGCGGAATTCGTGACGCCTGATAAAATGCGCTTATCTTGTGACGCATTAACAAGATAAAGCTATTCGAACTAACCCTTATTCACGGTATATTATTTTTTGAATCATCAAACTCCCGCAGACAGGCTGAGAAGATGCCCGATTCTTGTGCAATCTGATTCAGCAGATAACGGGAACACCCTGAATCTGAGAACAGTCGTTGAGTGGTGACAGTTTGGCGGGGCACTTAACGTACTGCGATTCCAGGCCTCTTTTCCAGCAGCTTGCCTGACGAGCAGGGGTGATTGCTACTGTCGACCCGCAGTTTCGAGTAAGATGCACTCTGATCACGTGCCAACGGGAATATCCAAATGTGTTTATGTATCCTGAGAGAATTTGCTTGAGTAACATGAGGTAACCCACTTGAAGAAAATAGCAGGATTGTTAGTTGTCGGTGTGGTGCTGATTGTGTCACTGGTGTTCAGCCAGAATCGTCATGTCCCACTACGGGTTTCCGGCTTTATCGAAGCCGATGATATCAGACCCGGGTCGCGCGTCGGCGGACGTGTGAAACAGGTGCTGATTGAAGAAGGGCAGTCCGTCTCCCAAGGCGATCTGCTGATCGAACTCGAACCTTATGATTTACTCGAACGACGAGCCGAGGCAATCGCCGGACTGGCTGAAGTCAAAGCGCAGCATGCAGAACTGGTGGCCGGCTTCCGAACGGAAGAAATTGACGAAGCTGCTGCGAAAGTCGATCAGCTCAAGGCGCGTCTGACACTGTTGATCAATGGACCCCGACAGCAGGAAATTGACTCGGCTGTCGCAGAACTTCATCTGGCAGATGCGGAATATCGCCTGGCAAAAGCCAAGCAGATGCGGGTGGAAACACTCTTTGGCCAGAAATCGGCTTCAACCGATGAACTGGATACCGCCAATACGGAATTGCAGGTCGCTGCATCAAGAAAAGAGGTCAAACAAAAATCTCTGGATCTACTGAAAGAGGGGACCAGAAAGGAAGAGATCGATGAAGCCCGGGCACAGTTAAAGCAGGCGGAAGCAGCATTGCAGTTGTTGAGAAACGGAAGTCGCAAGGAAGACATTGAACAGGCGGCCGCCAGTGTCAGAAAAGCGGAAGCCTTTCTGCAGACGATAGAAGATCAGATCAAAGAACTGAAAATTGTTGCTCCGCTGGATGGAACCATTGAAGCGGTCACCCTGCAACCCGGTGACCTGGTGGGCAGCAATGTTCCCGTGGTTTCGATTCTGGACTGGAATGCACTGTGGGTTCGCTGTTACGTGCCGGAAAATCATCTGGATATTCAAGTCGACCAGGAAGTCGAAGTCACGATCGACAGCTATCCCGATAAAACCTTCAAAGGTCGCGTCAGTTTTGTTTCCCGCCAGGCGGAGTTTGTGCCCCGCAATGTGCAGACTCCCGAAGAACGTTCCAAGCAGGTCTTCCGCATCAAAGTCCGTATCACAGATAAAGACAAACTGCTCCGTCCCGGTATGGCCGCCGATGTCTGGCTGCATGGGAAGGATTAATTATCATGACAACAGTCATTAAGGTCGATCAGCTGTCGCGAGAGTTCGGTTCTTTAAAAGCCGTTGATCAGGTCAGCTTTACAGTTCAGCGCGGTGCCATCTTCGGCTTGCTGGGCCCCAACGGCAGCGGGAAATCGACGATTATCCGTATGTTGTGTGGCGTACTTGAACCAACGGGAGGATCTGCACAGGTTCTGGGATATGATATTGTTGATGACGCAGAAATGATCAAGCGGCATATTGGCTATATGTCACAGAGTTTCAGTCTGTATGCGGACCTGAGCGTACGGGAAAATATTGAATTTTATGGGCGCATCTACGGGCTCAGTCCTGAAAAACTGGAGCAGCGCTTTCAGGAAATCATCGAACTCACATCACTGCAGGATCGACTGGATCAGCTGGCCGGGAATCTGTCGGGAGGCTGGAAGCAGCGTCTGGCTCTGGGGTGTGCACTCATTCACGAACCACAGGTCGTGTTTCTGGATGAACCGACGGCAGGGATCGACCCGGTGGCCCGTCGCGATCTCTGGGATCTGCTGTTTCAACTGGCCGGGCAGGGGGTGACCCTGTTTGTCACCACTCACTATATGGATGAAGCAGAACGCTGCAGCGATGTGGGGTATATCTATAACTCGCATCTGATCGTCTGCGGCAAACCGAATGAGCTCAAACAATTACCAACGGTTACCCCGGAAGGAACAGCCCGCTGGGAAATTGAAACAGCGAATCCTGCCACACTGCTGACTACTTTTCGTGAGATGCCCGGGGTGAGGGATGCGACTCTGTTCGGTCAGACGATTCATGTGCTCGCAGATCAGAGTCTGTCTGAAAATGATTTTACCAGACAGGTGCCCCACGAATTCGGGACCGTGCAGGTCAGGCACATCACGCCTTCACTGGAAGATGTGTTTGTTACCTTGAGCCGGGCAGAAGAACTGAATCACCAGGGTGCCGCTGTTCCCACCACTGTGACAGCGAGTCAGCAACGCTCGGAGGGGGAACCACTGGATCACCGGGAGCAGGTAGCTCTGCCAGCACAGACACAATCTGTGAAGCGGCCTGCAGCAGAGCAGGTGACTCCGGGGATCCTGGCCGGGTTCTGGGCGATTCTCGTCAAGGAATTTTCTCATGTCCGCCGCGAACCATCGACGTTGCTGTTTGTATTCGCCGTGCCCGTTCTGCAGACTCTCATTTTTGGATTTGCCATTGATACCGAGATTGAGAATATTCCGACGGTCATTTTTAATCTGGATGGCCGCGCGAGTTCCCGCGAACTGCAGGATGGCTTTGCCAATACGCGCACGTTTCGGATTGTCGAACATGTATATAACCATGAAGATTTTCGCAACGCATTCGAATCGGGACGCGCCAAGGTGGGTGTGACGATTCCCCCCGATTACTCTGACCGTCTGTTAAAAGGGGAGCAGGTCTCGGTACAGGTGCTGATTGATGGCAGCGATTCCCAGGTGGCGACGACGGCCCTGAACGCCTCCAATCTGCTGGGATTCAATCTCTCCACAAGCATGACCAGGAGCTTTGCAGAAAATCTGAACGTCGTTCCTGCCCGCGATGCTGACGGCCAGCCGGCGCTGCCTGTCGAAATCAGGCCGCGATTGCTTTATAACCCGGATCTGGACAGCTCGTATTTCTTTGTTCCCGGCCTGGTGGGAATTATTTTACAACTGGTGACTCTATTCCTGACTTCGTTCGCAATTGTCCGGGAGCGGGAACTGGGAACACTCGAGCAACTGTTTGTCACTCCCGTCAGTAAATCCGGTCTGTTATTGGGAAAGCTGGCGCCTTATGCATTGATCGGTTTCGTCGAAACGTTGATCGTCCTCACGCTGATGGTCTATTTCTTTGGTGTCCCAATTCACGGTAATCTCTGGGAATTACTGCTGTTGTCGTTGTTATTCCTGGTCTGCGGCCTGGGTCTGGGCATGCTGGTCTCCACAATTGCCCGGACGCAACTGCAGGCCATTCAGTTTGCCTTTCTGATTATGCTTCCTTCTGTTCTGCTCTCAGGATTCATGTTCCCCCGCTCCCAGATGCCGCTTCCCATTTACCTGGTGACTTTTATTATCCCAGTGACTTACTTCCTCGAGATTCTCAGGGGAATCGTATTGCGGGGGGCGAATCTGACGGACCTGCTGCCTTATGTATTGGGGCTCAGTCTTTGCTGCATTGCGATTATCGGCTTCAGTTTAAAGAGATTCCAAAAGCAGCTCTCATAACTGCTGCTGAGAATTGGTCTGTCACCTGCTTTCCGGTAGGATAGGAGACGCGTGCCTAACCAGATGACATCAGGCGAAGCGAAATTCGCGGAACCGGAAGATGCCTCCCACTTGATCTCACCAGACAGGAGCCCTGACAGTATGAGACTTTGTCGCTATCAATCTGAAAATCAAATTGCCTGTGGTTTCTACTCGGAAGATACCATAATCCCCTTTAGTGCAGCCGCGGAACTGGCGGGAGTTCTTCTGGATGAATCAGAGGGGCTGCTGCCGTTTCTTCCTGGCGGCGCACAAAGGGAATTGATTCTGGCCGTCGAGACCCAGCTCAAGCAGTCCATGGACGAAGAACTGTTTCCGCTTTCGATCCAGACCGATGAGGTCCAGTTGCTGGTTCCTGTTCCGGAACCGTCCAAGCTGTTACTGCTGGCCGGCAATTATTCCAAGCATATCGAAGAAGGAGGAGGCAAAGCCGAAGAACGACAGAAAACCTTCCCTTATGTTTTTATGAAACCCCCTTCGACAACACTCACTCATCCAGGGCAGCCGGTCAAAATTCCTGAAGTCTCTCCGGATTACATTGACTGGGAACTCGAACTCGGAATCGTGATCGGTAAATCCTGCAAAGGAGTCTCTGAAGCGGAAGCGCTGGACTATGTCGCCGGCTATACCGTCATTAATGATATCTCTGATCGAAAATTTCGGCCCAATCCCGGACGAACTTTGCGTGAGAAAGATACCTTCTTCGACTGGCAGCATGGAAAATGGCACGATACGTTCTGTCCGATGGGCCCCTGTGTCACACCTGCGGATGATATTCCGGACCCGCAAACTCTGAAGATGAAACTGTCGGTCAACGGGAACGTGGAACAGGATGCTTCCACTGCAGAGATGATCTTTCCGGTGGCAGCAATCGTCGAATTCATTTCCAGCTTTGTACAACTCGAACCCGGCGACGTGATTTCGACAGGAACTCCCAGTGGTGTCGGTGCCTCGAAAAACAAGTTCCTCAAAAATGGTGATGTCATGAAAGCAGAGATCGATCAGATAGGCGTATTAACCAATCCGGTTGCTTAGAGCCAAACGAATAAACAGATACTGATGATCTGAATGTTCAGATTTAAAAAGTGTGGTCGTTGAACGACTTTGTTGTTCTCTTTTCGACCACACTTTTTTCGTTTCTACCACAGATCCAGTCTGCATCAATTTGCAGATCAAACTAATTAATACCCTAAACTCTGCAGATTCATGCGGTTTAAGTTCTTTAAACTCAAATTCCCTACGATTGGCACACCTGTTGCATCTTATCTGAAGTAAGAAACGAAAATTGAAATATCGTCAGTTACTGGATTGGTTCAATCGGGGATGAATCTGGTAACAGGTTCTTATCAAGGAGACAAGACCATGAAACGTGCACTGACTATTGCCACGCTGGCATGTAGTGTCTTATTTATAGGCGCCATTGAAACTTCAGAAGCCAGACCACCTGCCTGGAAACGGGCGCGAAATCACTATCGCCATTTCGAGCGTGATTATAACCGCGCACGGCGAAATTACAGACACAGTTACAACAGATACCGAAATAACTACCGACACTATAACCGCAGATACAACCGGGGTTACAACAACTACTATTATCGCGGTAGCGGATACCGGGGCGGATATTATACACCCGGGTTTGGTTTCTACTATGGATTCTGATCCATGTTTTTTAATAGATCCGCCACGATCAGGTATTAGCTGATCTTGTCGGGCCGGTTCCTCTCAGCAGGTTCACGCAGGCATTTTTTCACAAGTCTCTTATTCTTATGGTTCGGCCCGACCATTTGAGTGAGGGACTTGTTTTTTTTTGATTTCCCAGCGGCAGATTCTGCCAGAAACCTGTGATTTACTGACGTCAGATTGATTTCAACTGGCGCGAATATGAGACAGTTTTCAAAGACCTGCCAAGAGTACAAAAAACAGCTGGCCGGTTAACTCTTTTAAAATCAAGAGGTTAAGTTGTTTAAGTACAAAGAACCGATTCTGGCATGCTTATAGCGATTGTTTTAGTTACGGCAGACGGAGAAACAGATGATGAATGATGGAATCTCAACCGTACTGCATTCGAGTGACAGAGAATCAGCGAGGACGCTTAGTAAATATCTGCTGCACTCATTTATGGTTCATTTTTCCAAGGAGCGAAACAATGCGAAACACATCAGATACGGTTGACCAGGCTCGATCAACTCCAAACAAAAAGCGAAAAGGTCTCAAGTTGGCAGTCTGTATGGGGCTGGTTCTGGGCGGGGCTCTGTTAGTCATGCCAACCCAACAGGCAAACGCCGGCCATGGCTGCTATTCAGGCTACGGATACGGGAGCGGATACGGCGGTTACGGTTACAGTCGCGGTTATTCTTATCCCTCCTATGGTTCTGGAGGATTCTACTACAGTAGTCCTTCCTTCGGGATCGGAATCTACAGCGGTGGGTCCAGATATAATTACGGACGCGGCGGCTACTATGGCGGATATCGAAGCGGTTATCGCAGCGGATACCGTGGACATGGCGGACATCGTGGTGGTCATCATGGACACCATGGTCATCACTAGACGGTGCCCGGTTTTTATGTAGCGTCTCCAGGGTCATTTGGATCGAGTATCATAGATCGGGAGACGCTATAGTTAAAAGTGACGTGTTCTAAATCCGGGTGATCCCTCAAGGTGAGGAATCTTGAGAAAAGATCGCATGATTTGCGGTCTTCCAGGCTCTGTTTTCACAAACAGGGCCTTTTTTTGCAGGCGGAGGGAACCAAAGTTCAGATTTCGTTGTCGAATATGGCAGTACCTGGAAAGATCAGGAACCGTTGATGAAAGTGTGTCTCTAAGCGTCATAATCACTGTTTTCGACAGGTTGAGAAGCGGAATTCTGGTCAGGAGCTGGTAAAAAGATTCAAATCCAGCTTGCGAAAGACTTTAAAAGGGAGAACCCCCTCGCTAAAATACGCTTTCCCATCCGGGACAGGCACCCCTAGCTCAATTGGATAGAGCATCGGTTTACGAAACCGAAGGTTGCAGGTTCGAACCCTGCGGGGTGTACTAGACTTACGTCAAATGGCCCCCTCGAATGTACCTGGGTACAATCAAGGGGGCTTTTTTGATTTCAGGTTCCGTCCTAAGGAATCAAGCAATGCTTTACCAGGAGATTCTTTCTCGGCTCGCTGCTTGTTTGAAGTCGGATGATAGAGAGACGTTCATCACAGAATGCCTTTCGAATCCGCTCCCGATTTCTCCCTGGTCACTCTGGACGCTCTGCTCTCTCATAAAACACCGGCAACGTCAGGAATTCGTTCTGCATATTGTTCGCGATAAGCTGAGCGGAGATCCAAATGCTCTTGCTGAAGCCGGAGCATTTAGCCATCCTCCCATCAATCGAATTGGCCTGGTACCAGCCAACACAGACTGGGAGTCCCAGAATCCCCATGCAACTGAAACGGGAGCATTGATTTCAATGGAAGAATTTGCTCTCCAGAGAACTCAGGATTACATCAGAATCGAAATGGAGTCTTTGCATGATCGGGTTCTTCCTATGCGAACCATCACACCACCTGAACCACCCAACTCATGATGAAGTTTCAGTATCTGACTGCTGCTGTTTTAGTCTGTGTAAAAACTCGATGCAATGTACTTGTTGCTTCAGTAAATCACATCTCTCATTCAGACTGCACTGAGTAGCAGGATCCCGTTGCTTATTAATAATTGATGAATCCGGTGGGATTGACTGGATAATCACTACATGAACTCTTAGCCTGTGACCTGGATTTAATAATGTGTGTGCCGGGAGATCTGGGGCATTACGGAATGGTCGCAGGCTTGTCGTATTTACAGAGTCTGTTATCGAGCGACCAGCAGCTGGGATGCAGTTCCTGTTTTGATTAAAGGTCCGGTGAATGTTTCGCTTGAAGTTCTTCTCTGTCTTACTACTGGCTCTGGTCTGCTGCAATTCGAATGGTCTGGCACAGTCGCTGCATCAGACACCGCTCTTTCAGGCCCATGCCCATAACGATTACAGACAGAAACGCCCGCTGCAGGATGCGTTGGATAATGATTTCTGGTCTGTGGAAGCAGATATCATTCTGGTTGATGGGGAACTGCTCGTTGGTCACAGCCGGGACGAGTTATCTATGGATCGTACGCTTCGCAAGTTATATCTCAACCCGCTGAAGAACTATTTTCTGGACAACAAACAGAAGTCAAATGAAAAGTTTCCGCCGTTCACTCTACTGATTGATATCAAAACCGATGGAGAAGCCGTTTATCAGGTTTTGCGGAATCAACTGCGGGAATATGAGGAACTCCTCACTTCCTGCCAGGATGGGAAAACAGTTCGTCACCCGGTGCAGGTCGTGATCTCGGGAGATCGGCCCATCGAAATGATCGAAGCTGATAACCCGCGTTATGCAGGGATTGATGGTCGTCTGAGTGATCTGGATTCCGATAAACCGTCACAACTGATGCCACTGATCAGCGACCGCTGGACGTCACATTTTCAATATCGTGGCAAGGGAAAGATGACTGAGGCAGAGCGCAAAAAACTCAGGGAGATTGTCAGGCAGGCACATGCGGCAGGGCGGCGCATACGATTCTGGGCGACACCCGAATCTGAAGAACTCTGGAAGGAACTCGTTGATGCGCGAGTCGATCATATCAATACCGACCAGCTTGAAAAGCTGCATCATTTTCTGATACCGCAAATACAGGACAGTCCTTAAACGTATCACTGTGAAAGACCAAATCAGGTCTGATGAATGGCGGAGGCTTTCTGTTCTCAATCTCACTGCTGGCCAAGCAGGAATTTGCAGGTATGAGCAAATTCCTGCAGACTCAAATCGTAATGGAAGAGAGCGGCGTTAAACTTGTTGCTCATGGGAACAGAAATCTCCCCTCGCGTTGAATCTGATGTAACCGATTCTGTTTTCATCATTTCCGCCAGGTTGAAGTTCATCAAAAAAGTTCCTGCCTGTGGCGACAGGTTAAACTCCTGTGTCAGATCCAGGTAAATTCACCTCGCTGTTCAAAGCCGGTATGACGTTTGCTTCTTAAGATAATCATCGCGGCCAGGAATGATCATACAATACCTTATATGAAAGGAAGGTGTCACATGAATTCGCTCTGTTTAAAAGTATTGACCGTTGGAGCAGTTTTGGGGTTCAGCCCCCTCTTTTTATCAGCACAAGAACAGGCTGACACTCCTGGTGCACATGCAGGTGCCGCCAGCAAGATGTTACCCGATCAGGCAGTCATCCAGATGGATCCAGTCGTACGTGCAGGGACAGCGCATCTGAATATTGATGACGCAACCCGCGCACAGTATCGCTACCACAATGGACGCTGGTGGTTTCTGACCAGACAGGGGAAATGGCTGGTCGACCACAATGGGTCCTGGAAACCCTTTGACCCGATGACATTCGACAATTCGGAACAAAGCATGAGTTCGCTAAACGTCAGTGGCTCTACCCGGACCGATTCGGGCAGCTATTACAGTGGCAATCAATATATGGGAACTCGTTCCCATGCTCACAGCCACCATGATTTCTCCGGAATTCATTATGGTCACTGGGGAACCGGATTCAGTAAAGGACACAATTAACAGCAGCATGCCACTGGCAGAAAAAATGGTTACGTAAAGTAGCAGGCACTAAAGTAAACCAGATCAGCAATTTCTGGTCAGGTTTACACCGCGATAGAGGCAGGTCGGCAGACGTTTCAGCTGATCTGCCTTTTTTGCTGCGCGGGACGATTTCTCTGCGATCCAATCCAGCAGGGGGCCTATCGGGAAAAGAGAATTGTACTCACGTCTGTCATCGAATCCGAATTCAAGGACTGCGGTAAACGGTTGCCTTCAATTCCTCTGTTTTTTCTCCTGTTCACGCCATTTTTGGCGTAGTATGTGAATGGCGATGCCTTTGTCTGGTTTATATGATTGGAACATCATGGTATCTCTGTTTTTGTGTAATCGACTCCGGGTTCGTTCACTGCAGACAATGATGGGATTTTATGTCACTGAAAAATCGCGCGCTCATCCTGCTCGTCCTGATCATCTCCATACCGATCGTCATGTGGCTGGTTCTGCCAAAGTTACCTTCTCTGGGCCAACCTGCGGAGATCTTTTCGGGAGGAACAGCATATCCTGCTTCTCCTGTGAAATTTGAGCGGGCAACCGTCGGTGCCGAGCCGGCAGGTTTACCGCTGATTACGAATGTGCAGATTCTGGATTTTGATGGGGACGGGCAGAACGAAATACTAGCCTGCGATTCCGGACGAAGCATTGTTTCACTATTTCAAAAAGAGGGGCCAGCCTCCTGGCAGGAAAAAGTGCTGCTCACCGGGTTAGCGGCACCTGCTCATGCGACCGCCGTCGACATTGATGCTGACGGCGATCTGGATATCATCGTTTCCATTCTCGGTAATCTCATGCCCGACGATCGCGTGATCGGGCGCGTGGAACTCTATGAGCGTGTGGGGGATGGTTATAAAAAGCACGTGATCCTGAATGATGTCCGACGTGTGGCTGATGTACAGCCCGGGGATTTCGACGGCGATGGGGATCTGGATCTGGCGGTTGCCGTATTCGGCTACAATCGTGGTTCCGTATTGTGGCTGGAGAACCGGGGGGGGCTGCAGTTCCGCGATCATGAACTCTTAAATGCTCCCGGAACTATTCATGTGCCCGTCGCCGATTATGATGGGGATGGCGATCTGGATATCGCAGCAATTGTGACTCAGGATGAAGAAGAACTGTGGGGGTTTGAAAATCTCGGAAATGGTGAGTTCAAGAAAAGGCGACTCTGGTTTACCATCAATCTCGATCTGGGAGGGGCAGGCCTGATCCACGCTGATCTCGATCAGGATGGGGACGAAGACCTGATTCTTCCCGCAGGAGACAACCTGGAAGATCTCGACGCCTACCCGCAGCCATATCACGGCTGTCTGTGGTTCGAGAATAAAGGTAACTGGGAGTTTGAACCGCATCGGATCTCAGATCTGGGGGGGACTTACGCTGCAGATACAGGCGATATCGATGGTGATGGCGATCTGGATGTGGTGCTGGTAAGCATGACCAACGACTGGTATGACCCGAAAACGGCCAGTATTGTCTGGCTGGAAAACGATGGAACTCAGAATTTTAAAACCTGGCAGATCGACAATGATCCTATTCATCTCGTCACTGTCGCAGTCGGGGATCTCGACGGTGATAACCGTGATGACCTGGTGGCAGGGGGATTGAATTTGCGGAAACCATATCAGAGGATTGGTCGAATCAACGCCTGGTTGAATCTTAAGGAGGACAAACCATGATTCTATTCGTTCGCCTCCTTATGGTGCTGCTGGCTGTGGAACTGGGATATTGCGGCTATCTCATCGCAGATCGCATGGCTCGCCCCCTGCCGGTGCTGCCAGCTGCTGAAAATATCGATTCGAGGCTGATGCTGGATTTTCAGGAGCTTGCCAGACAGGCGGAATCGGGTTCCAGTAAGGAATGGGTCCGCCTGGGTCAGGCCTTCCTGGGACAGGGTTTTTACAGCTATGCAGAAAACTGTTTTCAGCAGGCAAGACAGATGGATCCCCATGATGTGTTAGCGCAGGCCAGTTATGCCTTTTGCCTGGACAGGACGGGGCGTATGCAGGCCAGTACGCGCGAATATGAAAAACTGGAAACATTAAGCGGTACTGCAGACGAACCGTTTACAAGTCGCCGACACTATCTGTATGCAATGGGGCGGAACTATCTTCGCGAAGAAAATGCGGAGAAAGCAGAGGAAATATTTCGTCTGAATAAAGGGTTTCAACCGGCAGATTATCAGCTGGCGAAATTACTGGTTCGATCGGGGCGAGTGGAGGAAGCTTTGCCTTATATTGAACGGAACCTGGCAGCAACTCCCAATTCACTAATCTTCAACCAGTTACAGGCGCAGGCTTTTGAATCTCTGGGACGTCTGGCAGAGGCAAAGCAGGCCAGGGATAAGGTGGAGCACGCGTTGGCTCTGGTGGAACTGCATTTTAATACGGCACTTCTGAGACCCTACAGTAAACGCCATGGCATTCAAAAAGAAGTCGAGGCATTTAATCAACTGCTGGGGCGCAATGACATGGATCACGTCGCACAAAAACTGGACGAACTACTGAAGTTACTGAATGCACGCCTTCCCCAGTATCAAGCAACACTGATCAGCATGCTGGAAGTAGAGTACCAGCGAAAAAATCCACAACTGATACTGCAGTTGATCCAGAAGTTAAAAGCGAACGGTGTTGTGAATGCAGAGACAATGCAGTTTGAGGCAGGAGCGTACATGCTTGCAGGAGATATGGAGCAAGCAGTCCCTTTATTGGAGAAGATGCTGGAGATGACGCCTACCATCGAAGTGCATCAGACTCTGGCAGAGTATTATGGATACCAAAATAACCCGGAGAAACGCGATTACCATCAGGCAAAAAAGACGCTGTTGTTAGCCATGATTAATTTCCGGAATAATCGGTTGAAGTCCGCTGGGGAAGCCGTTGAACGCTCGCTTGAACTGAATCCTCAGGATCCCCAGGCATGGTTCTATAAGGCAGAAATCAAGCGTCTGCTTGGTGATGAGGCAGCGGCAATAGCAGCTTATCAGAAGTGCCTCAAACTCAATCCGAATCATGGGCGGGCGATCCGAGAACTTGAATTGCTTAACAAGTCATCCAGCCCGTAATAGAGAAATCAGCGGTTCTACAACTGAAGAATGCAGCCAGTCACTTAAGATAAAGGGAGTTGCCAGATGCAAGTCTGGGTAGATGCAGATGCCTGTCCGGCGGAAATTAAAGATCTGCTGTTTCGCGCAGCGAAGCGAACTCAGATTAAAGTCACGCTGGTGGCCAATCAGCCGATGCGCACTCCGCGTTCCGAGTTCATCGACAGTCTGCTGGTTCCTGCAGGATTGAATGTTGCCGATCAGCGCATCGTTGAGCTGACTGAAGAGGGAGATCTTGTGGTGACCGCAGATATCCCGCTGGCAGCGCAAGTGGTGGAGAAAGGCGGACAGGCCCTCAACCCGCGCGGCGCGCTTTACACTGCGGAAAACATAGGTCAACGTCTCGCTGTCCGTGATCTGATGGACGATCTGCGGGGAGAAGGGCAAATCACAGGAGGCCCCGCAAACTTCAACGCCAAAGATCGTCAGGCATTTGCCAATCAGCTGGATCGCTGGTTGACCGCCGCCAGAAAAAAACGCCCGAAAGGCTGACCCTCCGGGCGTTGGTTGTCTCTGGTTGAATACAAATCAGATCATCTTGGTGATGTGATAGTGTCGGTCTTCAGAAATTTCCACTTCTGCCAGATCCCCGGCACGTTCGATCATACGCTTGCAGTCGGCGTTCAGATTACGCAGATGCAGGCATTTGCCTTCCTGGCGATAGCGTTCTGCAATCTTGTTGATCGCTTCAATCGCCGACTGATCGTAAACGCGCGAGAAGTAAAAATCGATGGCGACGATCGGAGGATCATTCGCCGGATCCAGCAGTTCTCGAAAACTGCTGACCGAGGCGAAGAACAGTGGGCCGTGCAACTGGTACACTTTCTTGTTGTCGTCTTCGAAGTGAATGTCAGCCATCATGTGTGTCGCATGATGCCAGGCAAAGATCAATGCCTGCACGATAATTCCCAGTAAAACGGCGACGGCCAGGTTGTGGAACAGCACCGTATAACCGGCCACCAGTACCATTACCAGCACATCGCTCTTAGGAACCTTGTTCCAGGTGTGCAGCGTACTCCATTCAAAGGTCCCGATCACCACCATAAACATCACCCCGACCAGCGCCGCCATCGGCACCATGGAGATGACTGGTTTGAGCAGCACCACGAACATCAACAAACCTACGGCTCCAACCACACCGGAAAGACGCCCGCGTCCGCCGGAATTGACGTTAATCAAAGACTGGCCAATCATCGCACAGCCACCCATGCCACCAAACAGTCCACAGACAATATTTGCGGCGCCCTGACCGATACATTCCCGGTTTCCGCTTCCGCGGGTCTCGGTGATTTCGTCAATCAAAGTCAGCGTCATCAGCGATTCAATCAACCCGACCCCGGCCAGAATCAGAGAGAACGGAAAGATGATCATCAACGTTTCCCAGGAGAACGGCGCCAGTACATACCGCGAGTCCATGAAAAATAACATTGGTAAAGGCTCTTTGGTGGGCTGCACTGAAGCGACTGCTGCCGCAATCTGTGTTTCATTTAAAACTGCGGCGTCTGCAGACTGTTCTGTCGCGTCTGTTTCAGCAGTCGCAATCACTTCCTGCTTTGCTTCAGTAACCGCCTTCGCTTTCAGATTATTCATCATCAGGTCATCCACGGTCTGGACGACATTGTTCTGTCCACCAGGAATCCAGCTCTCGGGAGCAAGTTTATTAATGCCGACGGCGATGACAGAGACCATAATAATCGCGGCCAGCGAACTGGGAACCGCTTTGGTCAGTTTGGGTAGCAGGACAATCACTGCCATCGTCAGCGCAACCAGTGCGATCATAATCGTCATGGGGACACCCGACAGAAATGTCATGCTGCCATCAGCGCCCAGTGTTTTGAAACTTCCGATCTGCGCCAGGCCAATCACAATCGCCAGTCCATTCACAAATCCCAGCATCACGGAGTGGGGGACCAGGCGAATCAGTTTACCGAGTCGCAGCACGCCCACGGTTACCTGTAGCAGACCACACAAAATGACGGCGGGAAACAGATATTGAATGCCATGCATGGCGACCAGGGAAACGATGACAACAGCCATCGCACCAGTGGCTCCGGAAATCATGCCGGGGCGGCCACCGGCTAATGCACTCACGAATCCAATAAAGAATGCGGAATACAGACCGACGGTCGGAGGAACTCCTGCGACAAACGCAAAGGCAACCGCTTCCGGCACCAGCGCCAGAGCGACGGTTAAACCCGACAATACATCATCCTTGACGGAAGCGGTATGCTTCGAGAAAAACGCTAACATCAAAACTCCAATAACATTCTCAAGGTTGGTCTGCACAGTCAGCCTGGAAGGCGAACCCTTCGCCAGCAGACTCTCCGTGCCAACACGGAAACGGGGCGCACTGGAAACTGACCGCTCGAGTGCAAAAGCAGACTTGAATCTCAGGCTTGCTGTCTCGCAAATCCAAAAAACTCAAGATTCAGCAACACAAACTATTGGTCCATCAATCCTGTATTCGCAGGTGGTCAATGTCAGGCGAGCACGCCAACAAGCGTGCGGACCATTTCGGCCAACGTGCCATTTAAGGTCTGATAAGACACTATTTACTGTTCAGATTCAAACAGAACCTTTCGACGATACGCAGGACCATCTCAGGGAGCGCGTTGCAGGATACTCAGGTGGGATGTTGAGGGGATCAACATTTTGAATTGAAGGCGTACTATCCCTCAGTTCTTTACAAATCCACGACCTCTTTTAATGCATTCTGCCATCTGTCACAAGCGGGAACCTTTAAGAAACTCCGATTTTATACCAGTTTCACCGGTTATTCACACTTCCGGTGAGGATAACCCATCGTTCTGGTCTGGTCTGACTTCTTTCCAGAGAGATGTATCCATAGTTGAATACTCAAAAAAACGTCACGATCACACGGAATGTACACTCTCCTCTTGACTCCGTTTACAAATGTAGTTAATTACATCTGTAAACATTCAAGGAGGAGAACTCAAAATGAAACAGGTTTCCATTTCCGACGCCGAATGGCAAGTGATGAATATCATCTGGGATGGCCAGCCGCTCGCCGCCCAGGAGATTGTGTCTCGTCTTTCCGACCAGGCCGACTGGGCACCCCAGACCATCAAAACCATGCTGCACCGCCTCGTTAAAAAAGAGGTGCTCACCTTTGAAGAGCAGGGCAACCGCTACGTCTATCGCTCCCGCGTCAAACGGTCGGCTTGTGTCAAACAGGCCAGCCGTGCTTTTCTGGCTCGTGTTTTTTCCAGCGAGCCGGCACCACTGCTCGCACATTTCATGCAACATACAAAACTCTCTGCAGAGGAAATCGCAGAGCTCCGCCGCATTCTCGATGACAAGGAACGTTGATCATGAATGGATTCCTGTTGGCTTCAGATCTCTATGTTGAAATTACGGATAAAATCCTGGAACTCTTGATCATCCCCACGATCACCGCAGGCCTGCTGGCGGCCCTTGTTTTGCTCGTGAACCTCTTCGCGCGAAAATGGCTGACCGCCGGACAGATGGGACTGCTCTGGGGACTCGTCCTCATTCGACTCGCAATACCCTATGGTTTCGCTCCCGAGAGTTCGTATAGCCTGACAAGTCTGCTTGTTGTATTCATAGAGGAGTCTACTCCTGCTGAGCCGCCTCGAGATATTTATACTCCTAAACCGTTGCCTGAACCGTGGCCGGTAAGGGACGCCAACTCGACGTCTCCGGCTTTCGCGAACGCGACTCACATGAACGACATCAAATTCCTCGAACCGAAAACCCCTGAAGTCAGTTTTACCGAAACGCTTCAGGAATATCTCATCACCTTCCTCGAATGGTTCTTGCGCATCCTGCCACCGCTCTGGTTTGCGGGTGCTGTCTTCATTCTGATTCGTATGCTGGTCACTCATTGGCGATTTTCGCGAAAAGTCAATCGACTTGTCGAATCCACAGATCAACGACTGTTACAACTCTGGAACACCTGTCGTGAGCAGGTGCGTTTCCGTCGTTGTGTTCCGGTGATTGTCTGCGACGACATTTCCCAACCCTCTGTCATGGGAGCCCTGCGACCGAAACTGCTGCTCCCCACCGATCTCACAGAGTTGAGCGACAGTCAGCTTCAACTCATCATGCTCCATGAGTTAGCGCATCTTAAGCGGCGGGACCTGTGGGTCAACTGGTGTTTGTTTGGTTTGAGATTGCTACACTGGTGGAATCCCCTCTACTGGCTGGCAGCCACTCGTTTCAGCAGCCTCCGCGAACAGTCCCGCGATGCCATGGTCCTCTGCTGGCAGGAACAGCAAGACCGCAATAACACTCAGAACGATTCTGCCCGTGAATACAGCGAACTCCTGCTGACCCTGGCCCAGCGGCCGAATACGGGATCTCGCTGGCGGGTCTCCCTGCCGGTTTCGATGCTCGGGTTTCTGAAAAACCCGTTACGTAAGCGCTCGCTCACCAACCGACTGAAAGCTCTCCGTAGCGCGACAACCCGGGTTCATCCGATACAGACAACCACTGTGACCATTGTCATCGCGCTTTTTACTGCGACGGGGCTGTCGGATGTAAAAGACTCCACAACCCCGGCAAACCAGCAAATGCAGATTCAAAATGAACTCCAGCACAACTGGTTTGCTGAACTCCCTACACTCTCGCCACATGACGACGAAAGTTTAGAGCCGCTCGACTTACGGATCTATCAGGTCAAAAAAGTGATCGGCAGGATTTCCGAGGAACGATTACTTTCTGAAGAACAGGCATACGGGTATCTCATGACGCACGTCAAATTTCTTCTGGAAATTCAAAATCGAAAATACCAGACAGGTGAGAAACCACTTAAACAGGCACTTGCAGATTACAATGAGCAAAACCGTCTTGTGGTAAAGGCACCGGATTCGCTGCACGAAGAATTGAGCCGACAACTCCGTGCCTGGGTACAGAGTGGCTGCGGTCAGATTACTTTCGCCAGTATTCTCATGGAAACCACCTCTGATGTTGCGGCACAAACTGACATTGAGTGGACCGGTCTGGCTGGTTTCCAAAATACAACCGCCGCTCCGCACCAGCCGCACCTTGACAAAACCAATCCTCGTCCGGTCGTCCAGGCAAGTGCCGCGGTCGAAGAGTATTTTCCCATCAGTGTGGCAGTGATCAACGAACAACAGGAATTTAAACTGATCCAGGCTGCTCAGAGAGACGAACGCAGTCATTGTGCTTTTAATCCAAAGGTCACTCTGTTCAATGGCCAGAAAGGCTCCATCGTCAATCAGGTGCAAAGGCCATTTGTCATTGGCGTACATAAAGCAAAATCCGGAGAACTGAAACCGGAATTGAAAGTCATCGCTGAAGGAATGACGCTTGAACTCAGGCCGATCCTGACAGCAGATCACACAGCGGTACGCCTCGAAGTTCTGGTCAAGCAAAGCGAAATCTCTCGCGTGAAAATTTTGGAGACACAGGTCTCAGGCAAAAAAATCAACTTCCAGGTTCCCAGCGTCGAACAGAGACGTATCAGCGTCGCCGCCGATTTGAGCGGCAAGAACTCACTGTTGATTTCACTACCTCCCACTCTGCATTCCAAACGTTTTCAATACCTGCTGATGAAAGCGGAAATATTAGGCCACCCGGATCTATCCGCGACACTGGTCAATCCCAACCCGTCGGGTCAACCAGCAGAGTGAAGAAACCAGTGTTCCTGTTCCCGTCATTACATTTCAGATTCTCCTGTAAAACTGCAGTTCGAAGAGTAGAATACGGGAAGTATCTTTTAGTCGTTTTGAACAGTTTCATTAGTGTGAGGGAGAATGAAAACATGTCACAGCGAATGACAGTGGACCAATACATTAAGTCTTTAAAAAAAGGTCGTAAACGAAATTATATCCTGGTTGGGTTCTTAATCATTTTTATGATGCTTCAGGAGATTTTCACCTCTCGTAGCACAGATGTTTTCATGGTGATCTTTACGACTCTCTTTATTGCAGATCTCGTCTGTCAGGTGCATCTGATTTCCGTCCTCAACCTGATTAAGGAAAGCCCGGATTCCCAACCCGAACCGGAAACTGTAGAAACCGTTGCTTCCTGACCGACATCAACGTCAAACCGTTAGAATGGCAGAAACAGTTTCGCCCGGAATGACGGTGAACCCAGGTCTGCGAAATATATTCTATTGGGTGAGTGTTGCCCCTTTTCACGGCCGGACAAGCCGGACCGTGGCACACGGAAACCTCTACAATAGTAGATTCTGCCCCACTGAATCCGCCACTCTGGGTGCCACTGTCGGCTTGCCCGACAGTGCTGGTATAACGCCAGAAAAACAGAGTTATCTCTGGAAATCCAGAGCCGGAATACAGGTATCTGCCTTTCTCTCACCTTTCTGATTCCTTCTACTCAGCGCCCCGTCTGATCTTCCATCAGGCGGCGTGCTTCCTGCGTCGCGGTTTCCCAGTTTCCTTTATTCGCTGATGCCACAATCGCATTCAACCAGCCTGCTTCCCTCTCATTGATCTCTTTTTCTTTGAGGGAACTGTCAATTAACGTCTGCACGGTTTTCAGACGGTCTGTACTCTTCTGATTACAGACCGAGTACAGCGCTTTGGAAATTTCATACGTCTTCGGCGAAACAGCCGGATAGCCACAACCACTCAAAGGCAGCAGAGTGATCAGAAACAGCATTGTCGAAAACAGAACATTTCGATTACGCATTAAAACTCTCCCGTCACTTCACCCTCGTTAATACTCGAGAGTTCCGCCCATAGCAGCAGATCAATATTTTCAGAAACGAACCGTACTGAACCGTCCCCCATGCAGACATGCCCGCCTCCCGTGTGCTCCGAATACATCTGGCCGACGTGGTACGTAGGGAAATTCACAGGATGGACGATCGGAAAACCGGTGATGTCCAGTTCGCCGCCGGAAGGACCTGCATGAATTAACGCCAGCGTTGCGGCTGCGTCTGGACCATTTTCAGGTGAAGTGAACCGGGGGTGTGTATACGCACCGGGCACCACGCCCACCCAGGTTTTATCACTCAGTTTCGACGAATGTTCGCCCAGGAAAATTGTATTGGACGTTCCGTCCGTCACATCTCGCATCCGCGTTCGCGAGTTCCGGAAGAAGGGGCCGTCTGCGACTTTCGATGCATCGCCATTGATGGTCACCGTTTTAGTGGTCTTGGTATAGATATTTGTGAAAACAATTCCCGTCGTACTCGAACCGCATTCCCCCCAGCACGATTCCTGACCATGGCTGGCCACATAATGCGAACGACCAAACCGCAGTTGTGAGCCCCCTTTGACGAGCGGGCTGCCACTGGCATCCTGCACGAGAAACGGTTCATCTCCTCCTGACGAAGTGGGACAGAGAAAAACAGGCAGCTTCGTCTGGGCGGCACTGGCGTTCGCCAGATCCCAGCAGGGACGATTCAGGTCCAGCGCGTTATAGAGTACTGCCTGGTCCATGAAGGGGAGAATCATCGTCCCCCAGGTCCAGCCCGGAGCCGCATCCCAGGTATCAGGGTCAATGGCTGCCCAGGCAGGGCCCGAGCCATTACTGGTTCCATAAGAATAATAGCCGGCGGGAAAACAGGAATGCGTATCGTGATAGTTATGCAGCGCAATGCCCAACTGCTTCAGATTGTTTTTACATTGACTGCGGCGTGCTGCTTCGCGTGCCTGTTGTACCGCGGGTAACAGCAAGGCAATCAGCGTTGCAATGATGGCAATGACGACGAGGAGTTCAATCAGCGTAAAGCCGGGGCGGGATATTCGGGAGGGCGGAAATCTCATCTCGATCAACCTTAACAGGAGTGTAAATACGGCATGTTCAAAAAGTAGCCAGCGCTACAATATGGTTTGTAAAAAAATGTAGCATGTGCTACATTTGCGTGTTATTGTAGCCTGTGCTACATTTCTGTCAATCGAAAACTGGAAAAAAATTCCCGGGATCAAACCGGGTCGTCAGGCGTTCGCGTTGAAACCTGAAAACAGGCCACTCCTGCTCAGATTCCCCCTCACGAAACAAATTCGACTTGACCGGCTCACGCCAATCGAGACCCTCTTAAATCTGCGTCGCGCGCGTGTCCAGTTTTTATTCAACTGCATGTTTCCGAACCTGATTGTTCCCGCACCATAAAACCCAACTGGAATTTGCAAAAATGATCGATGACTGTTCTTCACTGGTTCCCGATTCACAGTCAAATAAACTGCGGGTCGACACACTTCGGTCCACTCCCGCCCCGATATCGACCCGGTTCACGCCGATATCGCGCCAGTATCGACCTGTTTCGCCCCACCAGTTCCCGTTGTTCACCGTCCGTTTTTCCTTGAATGCAGACACCATGCTCGAACTCCCCCCGATAAAAACTAAAGCAGAAAAGTGAAGACAGTTTCCACAGCATTTCGGCTGTAAAACAGAAGCACTTCCGCCGCTGTTATTCTTAATCACAGAACGCAACCTCCACCAGCTATTTTACGGAAAGGCACCGGGAGCGAGAGAGGAGTTCCTACAGGTTCGCAGCAGTAGCTTAGCGTCGTTGCATGACGATGACTGCCGTCTGGCTTCTCAGCGATTCCAGTGTGATCCCCTGCTGGCGCTGCAGTTGTCCGAATCTGATATCGCTTTGGAAATCGGGGTGACTTAATTTCAATCCCAGTTCAGGCGCGGAAGGCATGGCCTCACGCACACGGGGATGAAAATGGAGCTGGTCATCGGCTGGAACATTATTGAGCCGCCAGCGACCATCGGCATCAGTCACAACATCGTCCTCTTCAGCCAGCCAGTGACGCGGCTCCGGACGAAGTCCTGCCTGGAGTGGCGTGTTATCGAACATCGCCAGTGGGGTAATTGATGTGAGGTTTTCAACCGCAACCCGGACGCCGGTAATCGGTTGTCCCTGTTCGTCTTTGATTGTGCCACCAATGGAGGTTCCCCGTTCCAGCTGAAACGTAAATTCATCCGGAATCTGACCACCATCGGTCTGATATTTCGGCGACCACCAGGCATGCAGCGGACAGTATTTGTCCTTGCTGACCCACAACCCCAGACCATAGTTTTTACCTTTCGCTTCCAGAACGACGATTCCCCGCGCGTCCGTTGTATGATAGCTGTTCTCGAGCAGATGTTTCTCCGCGGCTTCCGCGAAAAAAATTTGGTTCTGATAGATCCGGACATCAGCAAGGGGTTGCCGGTCTGCATCAATCACGCAAACTGTTAAGGTTCGAATCTGAAAGGGTTTGACAGCACTCACCGGCTGTTCTGCGGTCAGGAATCCGGGAGTCAATACCGTAAACAGACCGGCAACGGCAGTGATGAGCATCATGAAAAATCGACGTGCCATAACTTTTTCAAATCGCTGCATAATGAGAACTCCCATATGTGAACTGATCGAATGACCAAAGGTATCACTGCCCCTCAATACGGTCAAGATGGGTTACAACCAGGACGTCATGAGCCCATTTCAGGGGCGTCTTCAGCTAACAGGAAACGATCAGAGTTCTTTGCCGAACAGGTAAACAATCACCTGCTTAAATTTAATGGTATCCTATTTGTTAAATCTAATAATTGATGTCACGGTAAGATATACCGGGTGCCATCTGTCGGCTTGCCCGACAGTGCAATTGATATTAATGCAACGAGTAAGTCTGAATCTTTTTTCTGCCATTGATTTGGTGATGTTGAAATATTCTACTGAAACAAAAAACTGATAATTTATAATTATTACTGGTTTAAATGTGATCCAAGCTCAATCTCTCAGGACTCAGAGATATGAAAAAGCCTCGAAAGCAGATCAAGCATTTTCACGAACCGGGTGATTTACACGAATTAACTTTTTCGTGTTACCAAAGAAAACCATTACTGACAAATCAGGATTGGAACAAACTGTTATGTCAATCGATTGATCGTGCTTTAAAAAGTCAGAAGTTTCGTCTCATATCCTTTGTGATTATGCCCGAGCATTTACATTTATTCGTCTATCCTGTCGGCAATGAATGTCGAATCGATCGATTCCTGGCAGCGATCAAACGCCCCTTTTCCTACCGGATTAAAGAACAACTGGTTCAGTTAAACAGTCCATTGCTCAATCATTTGACAACAACAGCAAATTCAGGAAAAAATGTTTTTCATTTCTGGCAAAAAGGTCCCGGCTATGATCGTAACTTAACTGGTAGACAGGCTGTTTTGGCCGCAATTAATTATATTCACCAAAATCCGGTTCAACGAAAACTGGTACGAAATATGAGTGACTGGAAATGGTCGAGTGCACGGTGGTATGAAAGTGACGGCAATACAGTGGATCCGGATTTACCGGTAATACATGGTCTCCCCTGGGATTTCTTTGCAACCGCTTCTGTCGAATAATCCTTGGATAAGTTTGGCACTGCCGGACAAGCCGGCAGATGGCACCCCGAGTCCATGATCATATTTTCAATACCTATACTTATACAGGCACACCAATTCGATCCAGGTGCAACAGATAGACGACTGGTTGCGACTCTGGTTAGAATAAAGCCTTGAGTTTTTGCAACCGGGAACAACATCGAAAGGACAAAGGTATGAAGGCGGCTCAGTTACTCGCGTTGATCTGGATTTTGATTCCTGCACTGGGGTGTGCACAATCTGAACCTGCGAAACCAGAATACTTCAATCAGAGAGTCACCGATTCGAATCCGTTGCGGACAGAGCAGGCGCGGGAGCTGGATGAATATATCAAAACCATTGCCGCGGACCGACGGCGATTCGAACAGCTGTTCCAGCCCGACTATTCGTCTGCTGCTGCCTTTGAGAAAGCGGCTGAACCGCTGCGGGCCGCGTTTTGTGAAAGCATTGGTTATCCGCCCCCCGGTAAACGGCCCGATCAGCCTGCCACCTATAAAAAGATCGGTGAAGACAGCATCGGCGTTTACTATCGTGCAATGTTTCCGATTCTGCCGCACGTGCATTCCGAAGGAATCTTCATTGTCCCCAGATCGGCGAAAGGGAAAACGCCGTTAATCATCTCCATGCATGGGGGCGGCGGCTCACCTGAAGTCGCCTTGTTCAACGGCGGATCCAATTATCGAGACATGGTTCGCGGCGCGGTCAAACGGGGCTTTCTTGTCTACGCACCACAGCATCTGTTTAAAGCGGACGGTTATCCCAAAGACATTCGCCGACAGATTGATGACCGCATGCGACTCATCGGCACCAGTATCACCGCCGTTGAAATTGCCAAGATCACTTATGCCATTGATGAACTCATCAAACGCCCCGATGTCGATGCCAGCCGGATCGGCATGGTCGGTCTTTCCTATGGTGGCTACTACACACAAGTGACTCCCGCCATCGACCCGCGGATTAAAGTCTCTGTCTCCAGTTGTTACTTCGGCGTCCAGGAAGGTCGCTATGCGAAAGAGGAACTCTCGGTTCCGTCCGATTTCCGGTTTATGAATCGCATGACGCTGTTCAACGACGCCGATCTTGTGGCACTGATCTGTCCGCGGGCACATCAGATTCAGGCCGGTTCACGTGATAATGCTTCCCATCGCGAAACAGGCAAACAGATCGCGCCCCGCGCTGCAGAATTTTACGAACGGCTCAATTTGAGCGATCGCTTCGAACACGTGATCTTCGAAGGGGGACACGAATTCAACGACAAAGCAGCCTGGGCGTTTGTAGAAAAATATCTGTGATCCGTTTTTTGCAAAGAGATAAAATCCGTGCGAAGTGCCAAGTCTGACGGATGACTGATGAATATTTTCTACTGCTTTTTTTCTGGAACTTGAATCACACCCAGATCAATGGTTTCCCCCGGTTCCACTTTGATTTGCTCCGGCAGATAGAAGTGACCCAGAACTGAGTAGAGCGTGTATTCTGCTCCGACCGGTAAATCGTGAAACTCGAATGATCCGTCTTGTTTACAGCGGAAACTTTTCTCGAGCCTTAACACATCCCGGGTGGGAGCCGCATCTGTTCCCGGAATGGCACGGCGGAGAAGTTCGATTTTGGATCCCGTCAGAGGGACATCTTTCTCTGTAGCCAGTTGCCCTTTCACGGATCCCAGTGGTTCCAGTTGCACTTTGTGTACCAGACCAGCTTCAGGAACGCCGGTAATGGTGACGGCACGCCCCAGGCTTAAGCCAGGGTGCTGGAAGTAAATCGTGTGGGTCTGGTTCTCATAAAAGCCGTCCCTTGTGGAAACGTTCCCTTTTGCCTTCACATCGGGGCGGCCATTGATCGTGTAACCCGTGAGCGGTTTACCGTCGGGGCCGACCACTTCAAACTGGATTGAAGCACCGCGGTCAATCTGCAGCTCCACGTTGAATTCTTTCTCTCCCGGCGGGACTGTGACCAGCTTCAGAATTTGATAATCGGTGTAGGAACAATAATCGTATGTTTTTAATGTCTTTGTGTTTTTGCTGATCAGGTCCTTTAATTCTTCCAGCCCGGCTCCCGTACGGTAATCCGGATTACGAAGCTGTCCCGCGATGATCCCTTTTCCTGGAATGCCCAGCAGCGTAAACGATCCATCCTCCGCAGACTTGAATCGCTGACGCATCGGTTGTACGGCATTGCCGGGCGACTGATAGCGCAGGTAGTTTGTCGCATTCTCGTTGGAACGCAGGGGGAAGTAGTCAAAACGGACATCCGGAATCGGCTTGCCTGTGCGTTGATCGGTAATCGTTCCGCGAAACAGGATGGCCCGCTGCAGTTTCACGTCGAGAGATACAGGCTTGTCCACTTCAGGTTCTGTAACTTGCAAAGAGGTCCGGAAGTAGGGTTGATCTTCCTCAGGGATCACATTTAGCTGCAGGTCGCTGTGACGGGGCAGATGCGCGATACGAAATTTCCCCGCTGCATCAGTGTCACAATCAAGATCGAGATTGCGGATATGCGTGCTGTTGTATCCTGGTCTCTTCACGCGGGAGACTGCGCGGGTTGCTGTGATGCGGGCGGAAATCGGGGCACTGCTCTCCCGGTCGCGTACAATGCCTTTGATGACCAGTTCCGGTTTCGTCACCACTTGGAAATCGGCTCCATAGTAAGTGGCGTCAATGAGGTCGCTGTACTCTAGCGGTCGTGCCTGGACCGGCTGCATTTCTCTGGTCACGACGGCAATCAACTGTGTGGCGATGCCGGGGCCTTCGATTTTCAGAACGGCGAGGCGGTCCTTTCCGAGGTTTGAAATCTGGAAGCGCCCGTCGTTGTCTGTTTTGAACGTGGCGGGGATGCCTGGAGTGTTCGCGGTAATGTAAGAATCAGCAGGAAGCTGGCCCGCCGTAGATTGGTAGCTGTCCTGCAGAATATGATTTTCATAAGCAGGTAACAGCCCCTGCTTGCGAAGTTCGGGCAACTCCTGCAGCCAGCGATCAACGGCTCCCTTTTCCGTGTTCCAGAGTGAGACCAGCGACACCGTCACTCCCGCCAGACCCCTCCCTGTCTGGTTCACCAGTTGACCACGGATGGGGGGCGTATGTTCT
Source organism: Gimesia maris (assembly GCF_008298035.1). Taxonomy (NCBI): domain Bacteria; kingdom Pseudomonadati; phylum Planctomycetota; class Planctomycetia; order Planctomycetales; family Planctomycetaceae; genus Gimesia; species Gimesia maris. The sequence goes on along the minus strand of NZ_CP042910.1, from coordinate 6,879,984 downwards.
TCAAGTGTGAATTGCAGTGGTTTGCCCTCTGTTTCCTCCAGGGAGGAAATCCAGGCGGGCGCATGTCCCGGCGCTGTGGCTAGAAGAATGGTACCCGGGTTGGAACCGGGAGGACTTTTTCGAATTTTGCGGTCGCGCTGATAACGGGTCCATCCGTCGTTAAATTCTACATGAAACTGCCCGTCTGCGTTCGTGCGAACTTGAGCCAGTGACTGATGAGTCGGAACGAAAACGTTCACACCTGCATTCAATTGCCGCGCACTCGAATGTATGACATTGATCGTAGCTCCCTCAATCGGTTGCCCCTTTGCATCGACCACCCTGCCTGTGTAGCGGAATTTCTGGTCTGCAGGGGCGCTATCTGTTTTTGTTTTGTCAGTGACGGCTGTCTTTTTAACGGACTCATCAGAGGTCTTCGGTTCGTTCGAAGCTGTTTTCTGAGGTGCCTTCGCCGGCTGATCGGATTCGACAGACTCAGCAGCCGCCATTGAGACCGTGCCGGCAGCGGCAGTGAGTGAGATGACCGCTGACACGACGACTATCAAGGACCATGCAGGCAGACTCAGTCGTGTCACCCGGCTGCGGTGTTCATCCAACAGTCCGGCGACACGCTGTTCCAGTTTCCAGCCTGAGGTAAATAATCCGACCGCACCTGAATACGCACGCGGAGACTTCAGAAGTTGAGACATCGTCAAAAGTGTGAGACTGTATGAGGAAGCGTCGGCCACTGTCAGCACGTAGTTGTCGCAGACTTCCTCTCGTGATTGTGCCACCTGGCGATTTAACAGACCAACCAGCGGGTGCAGCCAGAACAGAGCCCGAATGAGATTCTGCAGCAGCACCACAATCTGATCGCCGCGCACAATGTGTGCCAGTTCGTGAATCAGAATGTTTCGCAGTTGCTCGGCATTGATCTGATCCGGCAGCGTTTCGGGTAAAATGATTCCCGGCGAACGGATGCCCGCGGCCACAGGACCGGAGACCTGATTGGAAAACAACAGTCTCGGACGTGTTCGTTTGCCTGGGTTCAGTGCTGTCCAGGATTGATTCAGGATCTCTGCCAGGTCCTCACGAGTATTTTCGTTGGCGGTTCGTAACAGCTTTGACAACCGGAACCAGCTTACCGCGAACTGAATCAGCAGTACCAGCGATACGCCGGCCCAGATCAACAGAAGCAGGGAGATGGCAGGACGGAATAAACTGTCACCCGGAAGGAAAGTGGTTGTCGACGCTGATTGAAACGTCGGTTGATCTGGTTCACCAGCTTTTTGCGATGTCGCGTGTTGACCGGTATCCTGAACCAGACTGTCACTTTCAGCGGTATTGTATGCGGAGGGAGACGTTGACAGGGAGTCGACGTTCAAAGTGGTTTCAGAAATAGAGAGATCAGGGGCCGGTACTGCTGTCTGTGACTCCTGAGAGGCCGATGCAACTGGATCAGACGTACGAACTCTCACGGGAACGATCAACAGACTGAAACTGGTTGCCTGCAGCACAGCAGCAAAGATGGGACTGAGACAGACCAGAAAGAGTGCGGAACAGAGCATGCTGTAGCGGGCGGCTGGTGAGCGTCGCAGGACAAGTCCCGCCAGTATCGCGAACAGGGCGATGCAGCTGGTCTGAATCAGAACATTGAACATCCAGAGCAGGGGCTGGTCAGTGGGCATCCAGGGTAAGACATTCATGATTGATTCTTCCTCCGCTGTCCCGACTGTTTTTGTTTTGCCTCTGCCTGTTCAATCATGGAACGGATGCGCCTGGTTTCGGCTGCAGTCAGGCCACGGTATTCGATTAATGCGGTGACCAGATCTTCCGGGGAGCCGGCGAAGAGTCGATCGACCATCTGGCTGACACGCATCCCCAGTGAGACTGTTTTGGGACGCGCCGCCGAATACACAAAGGTACGTCCCTGCGTGCGATGCTGCAACCAGCCCCGTTCTTCGAGCCGCACCATCATGGTCAGGACGGTGTTTCTCGCCAGATTCCGTTTTGCCTCCAGCAGGTCCCGTACCTCGGACACAGTGACTTCCCCTTCTGCCCAGACGATTTCCATCAGATCTCGTTGGGCAGGGGTGAGGGGAGCAGATTCATGAGCTGACATAAAGTTATTCCGTATCGATTCAGGTGGATTAGCGCCCGCAGTAGCGCATGACTACATTTAGTAGGCAATATAACTACAGTTTGTAGTTGATACAAGTTTTTTCTGTCGATGGCTCACATTTCCAGTCAGCTTCCTGGGCACCGAAGCGGTTGTCGATAATTTCATCTTAGGGTGTCTGGGATGGCTGGGTTTGGTGCCTGTTTGTAAGTTGTTAAAAACAGGAAGTTTTGTGGGTGATCAGAGTCACATAGGAGCACCTCAAATCTTGAGTTGCTGTAAAGCTGTCGAAGTGCAGCTGACGATAAACAGGGTATTCATAGAGATTCGACTTGTGGTCACTTTGACCACAGTTTTCCGTGCGTACTCCGCGGAACAGAACGAAATACACACAGAAAATCTCTGTCGTCACGATTTGAGTGAAACTATCCGATGAAACTGCTTCGTCTGTTTTTGATCGTCCTGATAATGCAACCCTGCCCCGTCTGCTGGGGACACGGGGTGTCTGCGATCAGCGAATGGGGGCATGCCGAACCGGAACAGGAAGTCTGTGTTGCCGTTCGACCTGCGTGCTGTTCTCAAACCTGTCATCGGCACGATCTCCATGAGTCCCGGGAACATCACGAGCAGCACGATTGTCCCTGTGCCTGCCATATTTCTGAAATCGTATTTGCGCAAACCACACCCGCCGTGAATCTCCGCAGCATGACAACCACCCCCGGCATGCTGATCGTCGAGAATCATTTATCGGGCCGCCTGGCCGTTTTAAATACAACCGCCATCGATATTTCACAAGCAATGATTACCGCACCTTTGCGTCTATAGATGTTCTTCCGGGCCCGCTGGTCCACCGCCTGATTTCAGCGTGCTGTCCCGCCATTGGTATGAAGAATGCGTGAGACAGAGTTTACGATCAGTTATGTTCCGCGTCAGTCCGATTCCTTATGAGGAAGCGGCTCCGGAACTTCCATTTGAAATAAATACAAATCATTAATACAAAACAGAGGAATCTTAACATGTTCACACGTTCGAATTTCAGTTCGTTCAAAAATAATCGCCTGCAGTTGTGTGTGGTCTGTGCTTTCGTGCTGGCGCTGACGTCAGTAAGTTCAGCCCAGGAAGTACAAAAGATTGCGTCGCTCAGCAAAGTCGAAACCTCCCGGGCCGCAGCTGCGAAGGAGAACAAATATACGTTCATCATGTTCTGGAAAAACCAGGACGATGCCACCAAGGCCATGTGGAGCACATTGCAGCAGAATCTGTCAGGCAAAAATGACACCACCACATTTGTCGCCGTCAACACCAGTGATCCCGCGGAAGCAAAAATCGTCGAAGAGTACGGCGTGTCACGCGCACCAATGCCGCTGACGCTGGCAGTGGCTCCCAATGGCGCGATCACCGGTTCGTTCGTGAAACAGATCAACGCTGACTACATTCAGCAGTCGTTCGTCTCGCCGGCCAAGTGCCGCTGCATGAAGACACTGCAGAGCCGCAAAATGGTACTGCTGTGTGTCAACGCGGGTTCGAGCTCAGCAATGCCCCAAGGCGTGCAGGACTTTAAAGCCGTTCCCTGCTATCAGAATGTTGTGGAAGTGGTCAACGTCTCACAGACAGAAGCCGCGGAAGCCGACTTCCTGAAAGAACTCGAAGTCCCTCAGGACGGACAGAATACCAAAGTTGTGTTCATGGCGCCTCCCGGTGTGATGGTTGGCATGTACAACGGAAATGTGACGAGCCAGCAGTTGATTGCCGAACTGAAAAAGGCAGGTAAAAGCTGTGGCGTTGAAGGCTGTAAACACTGTAAATAATTCGTCACATTGATAAAGGAGACTGTCTCATGACCATGAGATCAATTATCTGGAAAGAACTGCGGGAACGTCCGACCGCATTGATTGCCAGTCTGCTGGCAATCATGTTGAGTGTCACTGCATTAGTGGCGATCCGCAATGTGACGATTTTCTCTGAGAAAGAAGTCGCTGGAAAACTTGATAAGCTGGGAGCCAATGTGCTCATTCTACCCAAGGGAGTCACGCTGCAGGATTACTATTCTGCTGATATGCACGCGGAAACCATTCCTGAAGAGCATGTCGCGGAACTGGCACTCGCGGGGCTGACAGGCGTGGAAGCCATTTCTCCCAAGCTGTGTGTGCCGACCGAGATTGACGGTAAAAATGTCATTCTCACAGGCATCCTGCCCCAGGAAGAAATTCAGAAAATGGCCGCCTGGCAGGGAGGCATGATTTTCAAAAAACACGAAGGCTGCAAAGCCAAAATCAATGTGATCGATGAAAATCAGGATGCACCTGAAGCTTTGGCAGATCGACGGGCGTTACAGAACCTGAATGAGAATGAAGTCATTCTCGGCTCAGACTATGCCGCGAATAACGGACTGGCCGCCGGCGATTCTCTGGAACTGCTGGGTGAGAAGTTTACGGTGTTGACCACACTGCCGTCAACGGGAACCGTTGACGACGGTCGCGTTTTCGCACACCTGCATACGGTGCAGCGTCTCTCGAAGTCGGGCGAAGTGGTTAACATTATTGAAGTCATGGGCTGCTGTGAAGATGTCGCTAACGGCCTGGTCGGGGACCTGCAGTCGCTGCTGCCGGGTACGAAAGTCGTCACAATTGCGAACGTCGTGGAGACCCAGATTTCCATCAATCGCATGATGACGAATCTGTCGTACCTGTTCCTGGCGATTCTGATTGCCGTGGGAGGTGCGAGCATGGCCAGTGCCAGCTTTGCCAACGTGATGGAACGCCGTCGCGAAATCGGCACGCTGATGGCATTGGGGGCAACACCCCGCTTTGTCACACAGCTTTTTCTGGCCAAAGCAGCTTTGCTGGGGCTTGCAGGTGGTATCACCGGTTATATCGCAGGCAGTGTGCTGGCGATGTTCCTGGGGCCCGCTTTTGCCGATGTCTCGGTTCTGCCCGTTCCGGCCCTGGCATTCATTTCTGCGGCGATTGCCGTGCTGGTGACGATTGCTGCCAGCTATATCCCCGCACGACAGGCGGCCAAACTCGATCCCTGTATGTGCTTCAAGGAGGTCTGATCCATGTTAACGTTAGAAGCAGTTCGCAAAGTGTATCGCAAGAAGCAGGACGAGGTGGTGGCCCTTGATTCCACCAGCCTGGAAATTGCCCGCGGTGATTTTATCGCCATTATTGGGCCCAGTGGGAGTGGGAAAACGACACTGCTCTCCATGCTGGGAGCGATGTCGGCCCCTTCGGAAGGTCGGATTCTGCTGGATGGGGAGTCGATCTATGATCTGCCCGTCAATCTGCGGGCGGAAGTCAGGCAGAATAAGATCGGCTTCGTCTTTCAGACGTTCAATCTGATTCCTTATCTGACGGCGATCGAAAATGTGCAGATTCCGATGTTGCTGGCGAAGAAACATCGCGGCGAGCAGCAGGAGAAAGCGGAAGCGTTGCTCACGAAAGTCGGCCTGCAGGATCGCCTGCATCACAAGCCGGCGGAATTGAGTGTCGGTCAGCAGCAGCGCGTCGCACTGGCACGCATGCTGGCCAATGATCCGTCGATCATTCTGGCCGACGAACCGACAGGGAACCTCGATCCGGATACCAAGGATCAGGTGATGGAGTTTCTGACGCAGTTCAACGAAGAGGGGCGTACGATCATCATGGTGACCCACGATCTGTCCGCCGCCAGCTGTGCCAGAAAAACGCTGACACTCTCAGAAGGGATGATCAGCAACACTCAGCAGAGTCAGTTACTCAAAACCGCATAAGCCGGTTCTGAGTTTGAAAACAGGATCCCGGACCGGTACTGATGAAAGAACCGGTTCGGGATTTTTTTATACAAAAAGGGTTTCACTGCTGTTCTTCAATCGGTTTCTGAAAGACTCCGAGAATGGAAGTGCCCCAGGGAAAGGGAATCCAGACACCGGCGGGAGTTTCCAGGTGAAAAATCGTCTTGAGCGCTGCATTGACAGGGGGGGCGGGGACACGATGTGTTTGAACGAGCAGTTTTCTGATCTCAACCGCATTCATGTTTTTGTAATCAGGTGATTTGATACGGCTCAGATAAAGCAGGGGACTCAGCAGAAACATAAAATAGCGGGTCAGACGCAAGTCAAATCCTACCTGCCCGGCAAGGACAGCAAACTCTTTTTTTGAGTACCGCCGCACGTGATGCGCCAGTTCATCATTGTAAGTCCAGAAAAACTTCAATGCCGGTGTCGCGACGAAGAGCAGTCCCCCAGGACGCAAGGCATTGTATGCCTGCTGTAAAGCTGATATGTCGTCGGGAATGTGTTCCAGAACATCGAGTAAAAAGACAACATCCCAGCGATCTTTCCAGGGGAGTTGGAGCAGATCAATCTGGTATCGTTTTACCGCCGGTCCGACATAATGGGCGGCATACTCAAGCGCATGGATTGAAGAATCTCCTAAAGCCAGTTCACAGTGGGAATAGTCTGCATTGTCTGTCAGATAGTGGACCCAGCCTCCACAGCCTCCTCCCAGATCAATCATCGACAAGGAATCGTTGTGCTGACCTGCCGCTGATTTCATCATTTTTTTCAGCGTGTACTCGATAAAACGATGGCGGCCCGAATACCAGAAATGTTTTGTCTGCATTTCGCGTAAGGTGTCAAAGCCCTTCTCATCATATTCATCATTGCGATGCTGGACCGCGATGACGGGCTGATAGATACCCTGGTCGTTCTCTTGAAAATGTCGCTTATCGTCTGACGTGGGTTCTGTCATCGGTTGAGTTCCGGGGGGTTGGGGACAGGCTTTCGATCTCAAAGGGAAAGACTGACTGGTCGTCTTCGCCTGCTCAGTCATGTCTGAAAACAGGCAACTGAAAACATGTATGTAAATTTCTGGCACTTAAACTGAGGAGAGAACCGGGCATTCAGTTTAGCCGGCAGTGGAGTCAGTTTGGAAGAAAACCAGCAGGGAGTCAGCGAATCAGAAGATATATGAAACGATCGAAGGAAATGTGACGGTTATTCATGCATCTCTACTCTGAAAATAGAGTCGGAGAAATGTCACTCTTTCGATGTGTCTTTTTTTATCAATGCCTCATGCGAAATCAGGCATTGATAGAATTTCTGACGTTTCAGCGAACGCTCAAGAGCCCCGCGGTTGAAGGGGCCTGTGGTCTCGAATGAGAATTCCTTCTTCGCGGCATCAAACTGCAGTGTTTTAAGATCGATCCAGGTAAATCCGTCGAGCGCATCCCGGGCACTTTTCTCAGGTTTCCCCGTGGCTCTGCCGCCATACAGACCATATTTTACTGTCACTCTGACGTTTTCCTTTACCAGTGCCGGCTCTGCTGACTGTTTTGCAGTCATCCCCGGCTGCTGTGGATTTCCATTTCCACTCGATTCAGGCAGGGTTGTATTCAGGTGAGTGCATTCAAGTTTGATCCTCGCTAAGGCAGTTGTTGCTGTCTCGATATCTCTGGCATCATCCTCAACGACTCGCACACGAATGTTAAACGTCCCCTCGTCAAAATCCATCTGCAGAGAGCCGGGAATGTAGCCTCCGATTGCACCCAGGTTTCCGTCCGCCATATGCTGCGTAAAGGTCTTATCAAACTGGTGTAGTTTCTGACCTTGATTGATGAAGCTGAAATACATGGTTTTTTCAGAGGCTTCCGGGTCATAGACTACATCCTCTACTGAAACCAGTTCCTGATCGACATCCAGATCCAAGGAGCGAATTCCATTTACCATTTTGATCAGGTCATCAGGGGGAACACGATCAATCTGAAAGGATAACTCCTTGTTCGGAATATCAAACTGGACGGACTTTCCGATATACCCATCCAGATTATTAATCAGTTCGTCATCAAGATGTCGGTGAATGCCTTGAATGTCAGTGGGCCGTAATGGCCGGGGAGGATCGAATACATTTCTGAGTCTTTTCTCTGCCAGCAGAACCTTCAGGACAACCCGCTTCATGGGTCTGTTAGGCGTGCGGATTACAGGACCCGGGGTTTCCACCAGAGCAGGCTCTGCTGAGACTTTAATCTTCGTGTTTGAAACTCGACTCCCCGACTCGTCATTGATGAATTCTTTTACACGGTGATCGGGGTAATGATCGAGTTGAAACGTAATGGTCTTCTTCACCAGATTGACATCCAGGCTGAACGGCACATACCCCGTAAGACCGGTTTCCAGGCGATCTTCCAGATCGTGGATCAGAGAACGTCGCCAGAAATTGTAACCGAACTGATCCTGCATCGCGCGTTCATAAAAATCAGCGATGCCGACAATCTTGTAGGTGACCTGGCTGGGATGAAGCTGCTGTTCTGTGCGTTGTTCGATGGTTCGGTATGGTTTCGCGCCAATGCTGACTGGAAGCTGATACAGGTTATTGATCTGAACGCCCAGATTAGCGCTGGGGTAGGTGATCACTTCAAACGTCAGCTTCTCATATTCAAGATCCAGTACCAGGGAGTCTGGCACATATTCAGGCACTTCGTTTTTAAAACGTTCATTCAAAATCAGTCGTAACGCTTCCGAGCCGATCTGAAAATTCTGGTCGAGCTGGGACTGGTATTCAGGACTTTTGATCTGGGCCGAATAGTGAAGTTCCTGCTTTACCAGTGAGTCCGCTCCAGATTCTGCCGCCAGCTCTTCGCGAAGTGTCCGCTCTAGCGGGGCAACGGTTATCATCTGATAACCAACTTCGTTCAACTTACGTACCAGATCACTGACGTTCGCTGTGTTCACTCTGAGGGAGATTCTGTTTTGTCTCAAATCGACGCGTAACGAACCAGGCTCATAGAAAGCAAAGTTTTTTTGCAGAGTCGAGTCCAGGGAGCGTTGTGCTGTTCTGGCCGCCAGATCGATATTCTTCTCGGACTTTTCCAGAAACTGTTGCACGTTCTTGTGTAATGAAACAATTTTAAATACCAGCTCGGTCGAATCTTTGTCCGGCCTGCTCGTTGGGGGATTGTCGTTAGCGGAAGAGGTAGTTTTTGGAGACTGAGGCTTCAGTGTCCTGCTGGGGGCAGAACTCTTGTTTTCAGGCTTTGGAGTTGTCGATGAAATCGCCTCATGCAGCGGAGTTGATTTTTCTGTTTCCGTGGGAGTCGAACTGCCGCACGAACTTGCCAGGCAGATACACAGACCCAGCAAAAAACGAGAAAAAATCACAGACTGCGGGCGTCTGCTGCCTGCTTCAATATTTTGCAGTAACCTGGAGCGAATAACGGCAGAACCAGAAAAGTCGAATCGATGAATCATTATAAACCTGATTTATAAAAGACGTTGGTATGAATCAGTAGGTTAAGTTGAACAGGTGCTGTAAACAAGATTAGTTGACTGAAATTAATCGCGATTTCAGTCAGTTCATTCTGGTTTTGTTTCCTGTAGTCAATTGAAGCTGCTTATTGTGTTAAGACTCGAATTCACTTGTACTTCGATTCCAATTCCGTTTCCTTAAGGCTGTCAAACTCAGCCACATCCCGGTAACATGGAACGCCGGAAATCACAAACGACACTCAAGGCGAGACAGGATGGCTAAGAAGCAGAAACCAAAGAATCAACACGAGCGCACGCGTGTGGATCATGCAACGGAAATTGCAGAAGACTATGTAGAAGCAATCGCAGTCGTGATCGAAGAGCAGGGCGTTTGCCGGGTGAAAGATCTGGCGGAACACTTCGCCGTGAGCCATGTGACTGTCAATCGTACCGTGGCCCGACTGCAGCGGGACGGTTATGTCACCACCGAGCCTTACAGTCCCGTGGAATTGACCACGCAAGGCGCGCGTCTCGCGAAAGATTCCCGCCGTCGTCATGAAATTGTCCTCAGTTTTCTGATTGCGCTCGGCGTCAGTGAAGAGACTGCCGCCACCGATTCCGAAGGCATCGAACACCATGTCAGCCCGGAAACACTGGCGATTATGGAATCGTTCGTCTCGAAAGTGCAGGGCTGATCAGTCCCGCAATAAGATCGCGTTTTTTCTTGCTTCGATCCAGAATTCATTGCTGAATTCAAGTACCGGGTCTGCTAGCATGGATAGTCACAATCTGTATCAAACCGGTCAATTACAACGGAGCGCGTTCATGATCTACAGCCTCGGTCGAATCATTACCTGCATCTTCTGTTTTCTAATCACAACACAGTCTGTTTTCTCCGCAGATACAAAGCCCAACGTTCTGTTTCTGATTTGTGATGACCTGAACTGTGATCTGGGCTGTTATGGACATCCACAGGTCCAGTCTCCGAATATCGATCAACTGGCAAAACAGGGCGTTCGCTTTGAACACGCCTACTGTCAGTTCCCGTTATGTGGTCCCAGTCGGGCCTCGTTCATGACCGGTATGTATCCCGATCAGACTCTCGTGCATCGCAATGGAATTTATATTCGGGAACATGTGCCCAACGTAAAAACGATGTCGCAGATGTTTCGAGATCACGGTTACTTCGCGACCCGTGTGGGAAAAATCTACCACTACAATGTTCCCAAACACATTGGGACCAGTGGACACGATGACCCTTATTCCTGGAATCAGACCTTTAATCCCCGCGGTCGCGATGTGGATGACGAAGACCAGATCTTCAGCCTGGTACCGGGAAGCTATGGGGGTACGCTCAGCTGGCTGGCTGCCGAGGGAACCGATGCTGAGCAGACCGATGGCATCGCCGCTGACATCGCCATTCAGCAGTTGAAAAAATTTGCGGAGTCCAAAGAACCTTTCTTTCTCGCTGTTGGTCTGTATCGACCGCATACACCTTATGTCGCTCCGAAAAGCTATTTCGAAAAATACCCCGTTGAGCAGATCAAAGTGCCACAGATCCCGGACGGATACCTGAAGACCATTCCGGCGTCGGCACGGAAATCGGTCACCCGCAAAAAGGATCAGATTGATCTGCCCGACAAGCTGGCCCGCCAGGCGATTCAGGCCTATTACGCATCGATTACCTTCGCCGACGCCCAACTGGGACACATCCTGTCTGCTCTTAAAGAGACAGGCCTTGATGAAAACACCATCGTCGTATTCACCTCCGATCACGGTTATCACATGGGCGAACATGGACACTGGCAGAAAACCACACTGTTTGAAAACGCAACTCACGTCCCCATGATCATCGCGGGACCCGGTGTCACCGCGAAGGGGCAGGCCGCTGCTGCTCCAGCAGAAATGGTCGACTTTTATCCGACGCTGGCTGAACTGTGTGGACTGAAAGCACCGGCGTCCGTTTCCGGTATCAGCCAGGTGCCTGCCTTAAAAGATGCGACAGCAACACCACGCAAAACCGCACTCACACAATATTTGAACGGATACAGTCTGCGCACTCCCACCTTCCGTTATACCGAATGGGGAACAAATGGCAGTGAAGGCGTAGAACTCTACGATCACAGTTCCGATCCTGCGGAAATGCATAACCTGGCAAACCAGGCGAAGACTCAAAAATTACGCGACGAACTGGCGGAGATTCTCCATGAACGGATTGAACAGGCGAATGCCGCACCGAAAGGCGTCAAGCAGATTACATTCGAGAACCGTCGTCGCGTTCCCAAACAAAAATGAATTCCAGACTTGTATTTTCTGATAGGGTCGTTTTGAATGGAATCAGCACGACCCAATCCTTCCATTAATTACCTGGTACAAAATATGAATCTCTCCCGCCGCGAATTTTCCAAATCACTTCTACTGGCTGGCCTCGGCACCGTAGCCGGGCAATGGCCCACCCGGGCAGCCAGGGCAGCCGAACCCAGCATCAAAGCCGGTACCGGTTTCATTGATGTCCATACTCATATTGGCACCTATACCGATCCGAAAAAGAATCTGACGTCGGAAGGTCTGATCGAGTGGATGGACGAGAACCAGATCGAGAAGTCCTGTGTGTTGCCGTTGACGTCGCCGGAATCGACCAAGTATCTGCAGACGACCGAGTCGGTGCTGGCAGCTGCCAAAGATCATCCCGATCGTCTGGTTCCGTTCTGCTCTGTCGACCCGCGTACAACACATGCCGGCAGTGTGAAAGCGCTGGTCGGCATGATTCAAGGCTGGGTCGATCAGGGGGCGAAGGGCTTCGGCGAACATAAGGTGGGGCTCAATTTTGATGATCCACTGATGATGCGCGTCTACGAAGCCTGCCAGGAAGTTGGCATTCCACTCCTGTTTCATATCGATACCATTCGCGGTAAAGATGTTCCCGGACTGAAGCGTCTGGAAAATGCCCTCAAAACATTTCCCGAATTGAATTTCATCGGCCATGGTCCCGGTTGGTGGGCTTCGATCTCCGGTGGTCTCACTCCCAAAGAACTGGGCGGCTATCCTAAAGACAAAGTGAAACCGGGTGGTGCCATCGATGATCTGATGAGTCGTTATCCCAATATTTATGGCGATCTCTCAGCAGGTTCCGGTGCGAATTCCATTTCCCGTGATCTGGAGTTCGGCACGGAGTTTTTAATCCGTCGTCAGGATCGAATTCTGTTCGGCACCGATTATCTTGCACCTGGTCAGAATGTGCCTCAGTTTGAACTGTTCGAAAAACTCGAACTACCGGCTGAGGTCCGCGCGAAAATTAATCGTGAAAATGCCATCAAACTACTGAAACTGACTTAAGTTAACGTGGAAATGCCATTCTGACTGGTTCGGTTGGCAGGTATTGCAGGAATTATACCGCCGGGGTACTGTCTGAATGAACATATCAATGAAGATTCTTAATAATTCTCAGGAACTTCGCGTTGTTATTTCCGATCATATTCGTGTATGCTGATAATACTTAAAAGTCCTGCCTGAGCTGCTCACCACAAAAGATAGGATAGAAGAGGGTTTGTTTTTTATTTCAAAAACCGTTTTTTATCTAACCTTAATTAATAATCGACCACTCGATTGAACTACGGGAGAATTCGGATGTCCCAATCACTCAACCGCTCCAGTATTTCCCACGGACAACATCATGAGTCTGGCAGCGGATTTTCCGCGTTTGCCCCCGGTTCTGATCTGGTGCACGTCGGCAGCCGTCGCTGGTTTCTGCAGATGGGAATGGCGGGACTGGCCGGACTTTCGATGCCCGAACTACTCAAGCGACAGGCGCTGGCCGCACCACAGGCTCAGCTCACGCATCCGGTTCAGGCCAAGTCTGTGATTATGATCTGGTTGTCTGGTGGACCCAGTCAGCTGGATATGTGGGATCTCAAACCGCAGGCACCAAAGGAAATCCGTGGTCCCTTCAATCCGATTCAGACTTCCGTCAGCGGCATTGAAATCTGTGAGCATATGCCAGAGCAGGCTGCGATGATGGACAAGTTCGCCATTATCCGTTCCATGGACGCGTCATCCAGTAACCACACACCGACGACTTTTCAGGCCTGCAATCCCAAGTCACGTCGTACGAACGACAATCGGGACGGCGGCGGTTATCCATCCATGGGTTCGGTCGCCGCGAAATTCCGTGGTCCCAATGTACCGGGCATGCCCGGCTTCGTCGCATTAGCCGACAGTATGGCCGCCGACATCTATGGTGCCGGTCATCTCGGGCATCGTTATGAACCTCTGGACGGCGTCAAGTCTGCTGGAAAATTCGGAATGCCTGCCGGTGTGCAGACCGCCCGCCTGACGGACCGTGAAGAATTACGTCAGCAGTTTGATCGACTGCGAAAACATACAGAGCTCTCGCCCGAACTTTCCCTGCAGGATCGTTATGTGCAGGAAGCGTACGACATGGTGCTCTCAGGCAATGTTGCCAAAGCCTTTGATGTGAATCGGGAATCAGCCCAGGTTCGCGAAAAGTACGGTAATCATTCCTTTGGACAGAAATCACTGCTGGCCCGCCGACTCGTCGAAGCGGGAGTGACTTTCATTACGATGAGCGACGCCTGGGGACACTGGGACCATCACGGCGACGAAGTCAAATGGGGCGGCATCAACAAAGGCCTCAAGCCAATGCTGCCGGTTCTCGATCATGGTATCGCCACGCTGATCAGTGATCTTGATGAACGAGGTCTGCTCGATACGACGCTGGTACTGGTACTGGGTGAATTCGGTCGAGGTCCCGTCATTACCAAAACCGATGGCCGCGGACACTGGACTCCTGTCATGTCGATGCTGGCAGCGGGTGCAGGAGTGCCCGGCGGTCAGGTCATTGGTGCCACCGATCGTCGCGGTGGTGAAATCGCTGAACGTCGACTGGGCCCCGGAGACCTGGGTGCTACGGTCTTCAAGAAACTGGGCATCGATCCCTACGGTCACTGGATTAAACCGGGCGGACGTCCCACACCACTGGTTGAAGGTCCTTCCGCTCCGATTGCTGAGCTTGGTTAATTCGCTCGTTCGACTTCACTCAGCTTTGGCAGCGACAGGATAACGCGCCCGTTGTGCCTGCAGCTTCTGTTTCAATTCGGACTGCAGTTCTGCTGCTTGCTTCGGGTGAGTACTACTGAGGTTGCGTTGCTCGGAAGGATCCTTGCTCAAGTCGTACAACTCACTCTGTTCGGTTTCATAAAATTGCAGTAGTTTCCAGTCCCCCCGGCGAATGGCAGACACCGGTTTCGTTTTGCTGACGATGAAGTCGTTTATTTCGATTGTCTCTTTCGCTTTGGTATAACCTTTTTCCGGATGGTAATAAGGGAAGTGCCACGTTAAAGCCCGTTCAGGCCAGGCAGCAGTTGCCCCGTGGAACAGGGGAAGCAGGCTCTCACCATCCAGTGTCAACGCAGAGCAATCCACCCGTGCCACATCACAAAACGTAGGAAACAGATCGATTCCACTCACCGGTTTTGTGCAGCCGCTTCCTGCTTGAACGTGCTGCGGCCAGCGCACCAGCAGAGGCACGCGGATGCCCGCTTCATACAGGTTCCATTTACTGCCTCGCAGAGGCGCATTGTCGGCGTACTCGGGATGCCCACCGTTATCGGACGTGAATACAACCAGCGTCGATTCGCGTAAACCCTGTTGATCCAAGGCTGTCAGGACCTGCCCCACATAAGCATCCAGCGTTTCGATGAACGCACCATAATGGGTGCGGAGGATCTCGTCACCCGTGTCAGCCGCAGCCCGCTTCTGATACTTTTTCACCAGCCAGTCAGTCGGTGCCCGGACCGGTGTATGCACATGGAAGTAAGACAGGTACAGGAAAAAAGGCTGCTCCCGTTTCTGTTTGATAAAATCAATCGCATGCCCTGTCACCGCGTCAGGCGGGAACTCGCCCTCTTTGAAATCGCCGGGCTGCCAGTTAAATTTCTTTGCATACGGATGACTGCCAAACGTTTCTTTCGCTGACTGAAATCCCTGCTGCTTTGGTCCATGAGTCGGATTCCAGCCCAGGTAATGTTTGAAATGCTCACAGACATGCCATTTCCCGAAGAAACCGGTCTGGTAATCTGCCTGCTGCAGTATCTCCGCGATCGTGACTTCATCCAGAGACAGATTTTGCGTGTATGCGGGTGGCATCAATTGACGTACGGGAGGTTTCACGCCGGCAGGTTTTGTCACAAATTCAAAATGCAATCGCGCGGGAGTTTTTCCGGTCAAAATCGCCGCCCGCGAAGCAGAACAAATCGGAGCCGGGGAATAGGCGTTGGTAAATTTCATCCCTTCCGATGCCAGTTGATCCAGGTGAGGCGTCTCCGCGAGTGTGCCTCCATAGCAGCCGAGATCTTTCCAGCCCAGGTCATCCGCCAGTATGAAGACAATGTTAGGCGATTTCTCTGCAGCAGAAACCGGTTGACACAAACAGATCAGCAACAAAACAGACAGGGCGCGCAACATCTGTAAACCTCAGGTGGGAGCATCAGTCGACTATTTGATTTCGAAAGGAAGTGTAACAGAATCGCCGACGGGATTCGAGACTTCCGGCTGTTTCGAAAGGTCCACAGCGAACGGCTGCTGCAGACTGTTGCCCGCCAGATCTTCTAAAACGGTTCCTACCACCAGTTGATACGCGCCCGGCTGCCAGGCTGTGTCCGGCGTGAATTTCCAGACCGATTCTGCTTTGGCCAACTCGATCTTCCCTGCGATCTGATCGCCATTTGCAGTTTGTACGCTCAGCTGGCTGTGTAGTAGCGCAAAATCCAGAGACTCTCCCAACTGACAGATCAGTGGCGCGCGGGTTCCCTCGGCAGGGGACTTCAATTTCCAGTCGTTAATTTCCGGCTGACGTTCATCCATGGCAACCGCCTGGAATGTTTTTCTGACTTCGCTGCCTGATGCGTGTCCCGACAACGCGGCCCATTGCGGACTGATTCGCAGTTCATATTCCTGCCCCGCATTCAGAACGGCCCCGAGTTCGACATTCAGGTTCACCCCCGTTTTCTGTCGGCCCGGATGAAACCAGAGCGTGAGCTGTTTGCCATCGCGTGACCAGAGTTCCGTGTGGCGAAACGGACGGGGCACGAGTTGCCCTTGAGTTTTGTTGAACAGCGAAAAGTGTTCGAAAATATCTCCCTGCTGCATCGGCTCGGAGAATTGAATATAAAATTTCAGATGATTGGCGGGCAGTTGATTACCCGAAGGATAGATCGACAGTACACGCGGCGGCTTGCTGTCGGGCAGCGGAACCACATGCGTAGCCTGCAGACGTCGATCCGGTTTTTCTGTCGCCAGCTTTAATGCCGCGGGATCAAAGGTCGCCTGGTAACGGTTGCCTCTTACCAGCGGAAACGCCGGCTTGAATTCCAGGCGAACGTCTTTCAGTTGATAATTTCCCAGCATGACAGGCAGTTTCTGATCGCTTTGCGACTCCCGCTTCAGTGAGAGTACCCGCTGAAACTGCGTTTCGTCCGCGTCGACAAGAGATGTCCAGAATCGGACACTCTCTGCGGTCACCACTACGCGGCACAATCGAGGATCTTTCGCATCTGCTTCAAACGCGAGATGAAATGGCTCCTCCTGTGGCATACCAGCGGCGCAAACCGGTAGATCCATTAAAAGAACACAGACTGTAAACTGCATAATGTGCCGGCTGAATGACCAGCCTGCTGCAGATGATGATTTTAACATCAGAGAGGCATTCCTCAAAACTTGAACGGTGCTACATGCAATCGACAGTTGACTCGAAAAAAACAGACTCTTTTCCATTCCCAAACCTGAACAGAAAAGAGTCTGTGAACCAGAGGAGGTCACTCGTTATGGCAATTCGGTAATTTCCAGATCGAAGTGCCCGTCATTATCACGCAGCACGACGATTTCTTTTTTCTGCAGCTTGTCGATGTGAACGGCACCGGACAACTGATCGACAATTTCAATGCCGTCAGGGCCGGTCTTCTGTTTAACATCGCGGCGGGCCGCTTCTTCGTTGATGTCTTCCGCGTCCAGGTAATCCATATTCACACGCACGCCCCACCATTTACTCGGGCCGTACATGCTCTTCTTCCAGTGGAAGCGGAATGTATTGGTCAACAGCCATTCCTTGCCGTCACTTTCATAAGTCAGCATGTCGAGTGGTCGGTTACCCGAACCCAGTTCCACCACGCTGGTTCCTTTGACTTTGCTGCCGGACTGCAGTTCATCCAGGGGAAACTTGGCAATGGGCGTACAGGCGAAAGCACCGACGATGTAGTTCTTCCCTTTGTTCGAGTAAGGTACGAACGACTGGATTGGCGCTTTGGTTTCCCATCTTTTGTGTGCGACATGATAGGTTTCCGCGCTGTAGATATCGGCGGAAGTGCCATGTGTTAAGGGCAGGGGGATCGAATAAATTTTGTTAGCGAATTCTTCGTTCGACTGTGCAGCCGCCAGCAGACGGTCACTGGCCAATGCGACGCCGGTGATGTTGCGGATTTTGGAATCTTTTCCGCCGGGCAGCGCAACCTGAATATAGTCGACTTCCGACAGGTCAAAGTTTTTGACTTTGCCCTGCGCGTTGATCATCAGGATCGCAGGCTGTCCGTCGGTCTTGCGATTGACGGCGAGATACACGTTACCGCTTAGTGAATTGACGGCCATGTCGGCGATGTCAATCTGTGAGGGTTCGACGCCCAGGCTGGATGCGACTGCCACATCCACTTTGGAAACTTTCTGTTCCAGTTTCTTCAACGGTCCGACATCGTGAGTATCAATAACTGTAATTGTCGCTTTCGCAGGGTCCGCCACCACCAGCAATCCGCCGGGTCCAAATGTGATTTTACCAACCGACTTGAAATCGGGATTTCCTTTTTGCACATCTTTGAGATACTTGCTCGCTGCCTCTTTGGTCACGCCCGCCTGCAACAGCGGATCGCCTGTCAGCAGCAGCATCAGCGCCAGAATACTGACTGTGCCTTTCATGAGTCTTGATCTGATCATCAAACTGGTTCCCTTAAAAAACTTGAAATCGAGGGTCTCCCCTCCCCACCAACTGAGGTCAATCGTAATTCTCTGAAATTTGATAGTCAACAAGATTGTCAGAATCAGCTGGCTTTCAACAGATTCTTCATGACATTCGAATAAAGTGAATCAGATCGGAAAATCCGCTTTAGGATCGTTTCTCCCCCATCGCCAGCATGCTAAAGTGAATGTCTCAATCAGCGAAGTTGCACCCTCCGCATGAATTACGTCTTCCCCTGGGAGTCTGACCCGATGACGAAACTTACTTTTATCCTGTTTGCATTCTGCAGTCTACTCGGTCCGACTGCACGGACTACTGTGGCCGATGCAGGGTCAGAAACCCGTTTCTTACAGAACGGCGTCACCGCACACCGGGGGAATTCGGGAGCGCATCCCGAGAACACAATGCCCGCCTTTCGCAGTGGAGTTGCCGTCGGTGCAGACTGGATCGAACTCGATATCTTCCTGACCAAGGATGGTCAACTGGTCGTCACACACGACAAAACCACACAGCGTGTCGGGGATAAAAATCTGGATGTCGCCAACTCGACTTTTGAGGAACTCAAAACAGTCGACGTCGCAACGGACTTTCGTAAACGGCATCAGCTGTCAAAAGAAGAATGCCCGCCTCAAGAGATGCCCTTGCTGGAAGAGGTGCTCAAAATGATAAAACAGCAGCACAAGACCCGCGTCTCGATTCAACCCAAGGCAGACTGTGTGAAAGAATCCGTTGCGCTGGTGAAACGACTCAATATGGAACCCTGGGTCGGCTTCAATGACGGGAACCTGAATTACATGTCGCAGGTCAAACAGCTGGCACCCACGATCCCCGTCTTCTGGGATCGCGGTGCCGACACCGATCTCGACGCCGACATCAAAATCGCCAAACAGCGCGGTTTCGAAGCACTCGTTCTGAACTATAAAGGCATCACCCCCGAGAAAGTTCAAAAGATCAAAGCCGCCGGCCTCGAACCAGGCGCCTGGACCGTCAACGATCCCGCATTGATGCAGAAACTGCTCCAGCAGGGCATCGAACGCATTTATACCGACGATCCCAGTCTGCTGCTGCAGTTGAAACCACATCACTCTGATTAATCCGCCTGTGGTCGGATCAAGTAAAACTGTGAAAAGTTCACATATTTGTCTTGATGTTTCTCTCGAAGTGTGAAAAGATCACAGATAGGAATGGTGTTTCTCCTTTTGGAAAGAGGCTTTCTTATGGATCAACCCAATCAGAATGAACTCGAAGTGTTGCGTCTGTTATGGAACAAGTCGCCTCAAAAGCCGGCTGAACTCCAGGAATCGTTTGGCTGGGACATCGATAACGGTACCCTGCGCAGCGTACTGGTCGGCATGGTCGAGCGTGGACTGCTGACGCGGAAACGTAATGGAAGGGCTTATCTCTATTCGCCAAAAGTCAAACGCGAAACACAACTGCGACAAACTGTCAGGAGGCTGGCAGAAGTCTTTACCGGGGGTTCCACGGGTCAACTGCTGATGGAGCTGGCAGAGAAGGAACGTTTGAGTCCTGAAGAACTCAAACAGCTCAAGAAGATTGCCCGCGGCGAATCGTGATGGACGACACTTTTCTCCTTTTCGAAATTTAAACTGGTAGAGGACCTGAAAATGGATGACGTCACTTTCATCATACACACACTGGTCCGACTGAGTCTGCTACTGGCACTGGGTTGGGTGATACTAAGACTGATCCGCAATCGCAATCCGCGCTGGTCGATACTGCTCTCACGCTGCCTGATTTTCGCAGCTCTGCTCATGCCTCTGGCCTGTCTCTGTCTGCCTGTCACCAGTCTGGCGGTTTTACCCCCGGTTGAGTCAGAAACCGCAGATTCAACAGAGACTTTCAGAGAAAATGAGACACCTGTCATTTCAGAAAGCGTAGAGCCGGAGCCTGTTGTTTCCCTGCAACCTGCCCCCCTGAACTTTCCGACGGTTTCGCCGGAGCCGAAACAATCCGACGCGAAGATGGCATCAGAACCATCGGTTGCCGATATCCCTTCAGACACGCAAGCTGAGTCAGATCTACCAGCGGCGGCAGTCACTCCTGTTGAATCTGAAATCAGAACGCATTCTATTACAGTCCGGCAGACAGCTTCGCCGGTTCCATCAGAAATCTCCTGGTGGCTGGTCTGTTGGGGCGCCGTCAGTTTGCTTTTACTTCTGCGCATCGGCTGGCAGATTCAACGGGTGAGGAAACTGTTATGTTATGCAGAAACAGCGCCCGCTTCACTGCAGAGTGAATGTGAAGCACTGGCGGCGCAGTTCAATTTCAATCATGGACCACCGGTTCGCGTTTCGCCGCAGATAGAAGGCCCCTGTACCGTCGGACTGATTAAACCTTCTATCTTGCTCCCTGTTTCCTGGGTCAATGAATTATCTCAGTCCGAACGCCGCGCGATTCTGATGCATGAATTATCGCACGTGGCCAGCTTCGACTTATTCTGGGACCTGCTCTCACGTCTCGTGTCTGCAATCTGGTGGTTTCATCCACTGGTCTGGCGGTTGACTGCACGGCATCGGCTGGCGTGTGAGCACATGTCCGATGCACTGGCCGCAGATTCGATTGACGACATTGAAAGCTATCGGCAGTTGCTGGCTGGCTGGGCGCTGCATCGTCAGGGAGCAGAAACCCGCGCGTCGGCACTGGCAATGGCCGATCGCAGTTTCCTGCTTCGCAGATTAAAATGGCTGGAGACGCCACGCGATTTTAATACACTGAAACGCTCCCGCTGCTATGTCTGTCTGCTCTTGACGGTTCTGCTGTTTGTCGGCATTGCCTCTGTTCGTTTCAGTCACCAGGTCATCGCCCAGAAACCGGACTTGCCCCTGGATGCCTCCAAGCCGGAGCCCAAAGACAAACAGGAAAAAGTGAATGCAAAGAAACCGGCCGCAGATCCGATGGTCAGAAAACCGGGCAAAGCTGATATTAATCTGAAACAGACAACACCGAAGATCGTGACTGTTGTCGACGACAAGGGGCAACCCGTTGAAGGTGCCAAAGTCCGTGTTGGCTGGTGGGAGGATAACGAAGGTGACATGCAACTCAAAATTGTCATCAATCCTCCGATCACCAATCAGAAAGGGGAGGTGACCATCCAGGTACCTGACGGTGCCGCTCGCGCACAGATCTCTGCTGAAGCGGAGGGCTATGCGAACGCGGGAAAACAATATTCACTCAGCGGCAGTCCCAAACTGGTCCTGCAGCCGGGGCGAATCATTCGCGTCAAGGCGCTCGATGTGAAAGGAAACCGACTGCCCGATGCGTATCCCCTGCTGGAAGACTCGCACATTCTGGGCCGCGAGTTCAAACAGGATGATCAGCGTCTGGGTTATTTTACTTCGCCGGTTGTGAAGCTGGATCGTCGCTGGATGCGGGTTGTGGCCAGAAACGAAGAGGGGCCGGTCCTGTTCAGCCACCTGATCGATGTGACCAACCCCCAGCGCGTAGAAGAGGATGGCACGATCGTAGCGATCCTCGAACCGGGTATCCGCCTGGAAGGTCGACTGGACGACTCGGTGCCGCGGCCAATCAAAAATGGCTGCGTGGAACTCTATATCAATGAAGGTCAGGATCACAAGATCGGCGGAGGCTGGACCTGGGAACAGACAGCGACAGTCAAAGAAGACGGTACGTTCGAATTCGACTCCCTGCCGACCGGCGGTCAGGCCCAACTGTTTGCACTCGTGGACGGTTATCAGTCGACCCGACCAACGGTCCAGTCATTGAAAAACTATCTGAAGCGGCACAACGCCGGAGAGGAATCGATTCTCGACAATGCCATCCAGCGGCACGACGCGTTCTGGCCGCACCTGTTTCCGCTCACACAGGGTCTTTATAAAACCGAGGTGGAACTACCCTGCACGCCAACGACATCACTGGACGTCAAAGTGGTCGATCCCCTTGGACAACCAATCGAAGGAGCTGTGGTCAAATTCAATCCCAACGGGTTATTTTTTGGTGGGGAGCTGTTCATTCCGGCGATAGTTTCCTTAGAGATGTCGAACCAGATTATTCGTCATAACAATGAGGAAGTCAAACAGCGCTATCAATGGGGGAACGATACTTTTCTGAGTGTGAAAACGGATGCACAGGGCATTGCCCGGGTACGGAACCTGCCCGCTGAAGACAGTGAATCCTACAAGGTTTCTGCGGACGGGTATCAAATGCCGATTTACCCCAACTCCTTTGAAGATGGGCCGAGGCGATACGCCTTAATTGATCTGTCAGGCGGTAAAACGCTGCGACGGACCATTACGATGGAAAAATATGTGCCGGTCTCGTCACGAGAAATTCTTGTCGTGAATCAAAACGCCGAACCGGTTCCCGGGATCACCGTCACCGTGAACGAAATCGCCTTTGAAAACGCGCCTGATGACTGGCAGCTCTGGGCGTCCCAGCGGTTTGGGCCAATGGCCTCAGAGAAAACGGGGGATGACGGCATCGTTCGACTGCAACTTCCATTGGAAGTCAACGGGGAGGCGGTCTCCCGACTGCGAATTACCGTTCAGGGGCGTGTGAAAATAGAAGGTACGTTACGCGACGCTTACGTACAACGCAAAAGACTGATCATTCCCCGCAAGGCAGACGGGCGGGTGGTCGTGCTGACCATTTCCAAAGAAGAACCCAGAGAGAAAAACCAGTTCTTTGATGTTGCTGTCACCTATGAAAAGCCGGAAGCACTATTGAGTCATTTGCCGAAATTACTTCTCAAAAAACTGCAGACACAACCCTCGATGGTCGTTCTTAATGGACTGCTGAAAATGAATCAGTTCGACGCTGCCACTCCGCTTCAATTTACGAGCGACTGGAACCTGATTGGGAAAATCAGTTCAAAAAAGTCTGAACGATCTCCGATCGCTACGATTGCCACACCGCAGGGTGAACGCGTCATCGTGTTATGTGCAGTCCGCCCCAAAGACGCTACCTGGGAGCTCAAACCCAAACTCCGGTTTCCGCCTCGAGCCGCGTTTGTCTTCGATGCGGAAGGCACACTGATTCGAATGCTGGGGGGCTGGGCTTCTTCCCGAGGTTCCTACTGCAATGTCATGCTCAATAACCTGGGGGGGACCGATGATTATTTCATTACCACCTCTGCTTTTGAAACGCATGGTCCCTTTGAATATATCCAGCACTGGTATCAGATCGGACAAGAAGACAAGCCGGCGCTCACCTTTTATGGCTATGCGAACGCGACCAGTTGGAGCGGCAAGCCAGGCCCTTCACAGCCACTGGCAGAATTTGGTTATCTGGATTTAGGATTTAATGGCAGTAGACCGGATCATCTTGTCTGTGGCGTTTTACCCAATGGAACCCAGGCACCACGCAAAATATACTGGGACGGCGTCCGCAAGCAGTTCATTGCCCCGGTCCGCGAGAGTGTGGACGGCACCCCACTCTTTAAGGTGATTCCCGCAGAATCGCATCAGTTTGTGCCCCTCAAGGTCGAACCAGGAGATCTGGTCGTGGCCGGTGGTCGACGCGACTACAAAAACTGGCATGCCTGGAGTTGTGTGGTTCCGCAGGGAAAGACTGCCCGCGTGCATCTGTTCTCGGTCGATGCTTCCGGAGGACAGCCAGTCGAGACAGACTATTTCACCCGGGAACTGTCGGCAGGTCAGCACAATCTGCACCTGCATTTTGCTGACAACCAGCAGGAACAAAGTCAGTCTGATGCAGAGATTCAAATTGATGATACGATCAAAGAGAAACTGACGGTCCCCCGCGTGCCCATTGCCGGAGTCCCGTCAGTCAAAGGAGTTCCGATGGCCCGTACGGGGAAGGGGCCGCTGGATCTGTTTAATCGCAAAACCAATCAGAAACAGCAACGACTCATCTGGCATGTGGAACTGCTGGACGCCGGGGAAGCGGTAGAATAAACAGCCGTTGTTTTCAACTTGCAAAGTCTGGCACATTCCGGTTGAGCTGGTTCCACTTAATCCGGCTGAGGAGGACATCGCCTTTGGCTTTGTGGCGCGGCATCCATTCGCCGACGGTGATACACGATTCTTGCGGGCTGACGTTGGTGACAGCGAAGTTGCCCATCAGTGCGACCTGGTTGGGATCATTTACGCCATCCCCGACCAGGGGAAGTACGACCTGCTCGGTCTCGCGAATCAGGCAGAGCCTCTCCGGATCAACCTGGGCCACCCAGAGCGGCGAGCGCCAGCGGATCACATTTTTATTTGTATCATCTTTGCGTGTGTAAACCAGAAACAGTCCGTCGGAATGGGTGAGCCAGTGCTGCTGCGTGGTGGACATGCCGATGGGCGTGCCATCGTCAAAGGCCCAGGCCGTCTGCCGTTTGTAGTTCAAGCCGTCCGGGCTGACCGCGACATAACCGTGATCGTCTTCGGCGCGAATGGTCATGAAGAACCGGTCCCCAAACCGGGTGATCGACGGTTCGAGCAAACCGCGTCCGACTTTGTTCTCCAGGGGCGGTCCAACTTCGCGAATTGTCAGATCGGACCCGTCAAACGCACAGCGGACGCCCGCTACCATTCGCGGCTGTTTGTTCGCACCGAAGGTGAATGACATCATAATATCGCCGTTCGGCAGCACGAAACGTTGTCCACAGTTGTTGGTATAGATTTCCGAGCCGCGGGGATCATCCCATTTGAGAATCTTCCGCTCGGACCATTGTCCTGCTTTGTCTCGAACCGCATACACGGGGTAGCGGGCCAGCTGATCCCCTTTGGCAAACCGGGGACCGCGATAAAAAACGACATGCCCCAGTGCGAGGATGGTCCCGGTCTGCGGATGATATTGCGGCGTGACATCACACACGCCCGCCTGCAGCCCCGGATGCCCTTTAACCGGATCACGGTCCAGCGCAGGAATCGGCGCCGGCTTTGTCCACGTCTTCCCGCGATCATTCGATTCACACCAGTGAACTGGCCCGAAGTAGTCGGACCCCCCGATCTCCTGCAGGTTCATCAAAAACGTCGCACCGCCGTTCGCCCCCGGAACCATACACCCCCGCGGATGAAACCATGTGACCCCGGAGCCATCCCGGTTACGAAAGAGCGTTTCTTTAGAGATCGAACCAATCAACGACTGCGATTCCGCCGCCCGCACCGACGCCGTTCCCGCAGCAGAGACAGCGGCGAGAGAACAGAGGGATGAGTGGAGGAAATCACGACGATTGAGGGGTGGGGGCATGTGTGGGCTTTCTTTTATTTCGAGAATACTAATTTCGTTCTCATCTTATCTCAGAAAATAACTCAAAAACAATGGCAAATCACTAAGCCAAATTATTTGATTTTTGGATTGATCAGCTTGTTCCAGCCAGTAGTCTTTCATTTGAGTTCTGATTACAGTGATAAAGAAACCATTGAGGCAGGCACCACGATGAATTGATATCAGGAATCAAAATGACTGACAACTTCCAGCCGGGACTCTATGAACAGCTTCTAACTGAAGAATTAAAAGAACAGTTACAGGCAATCGCCGACCCGCGTCTCTACGCCACCATAGGTAAAGTTGATACCGAAGATGCACATACTGTAATTGCTCAATACCTAGAACATGTTTTAGCAAATGGGATTGCTGGATTTCGAGGTAAAGAAGCAGCGGAGAAACAAAAACGTTTAGTCGATCGAATTCTGAAATTGCTTACAGAGGAGCTAGGACAAGATTGGGAAAATCGATTACGTATTGCAACACCGCTCGAACGACTACTGGCAATTCATCATACCGATCCTGAAACTCCTGAAAATCGTCCTGATACCCCATTATCTCGCTCTGCACTTCTAACGGGGACACGGCTCGACCCCAGTTTGGGAAGCCAATTAAAAAAAGAGATATCAACTGCAGATTCTGTTGATATTCTTTGTTCCTTTGTGAAATGGAGTGGGCTTCGTGTAATTCTAGATGACTTGAAAGAATTGGCTTCAAGCCCCCACTCAGATCGTCCCCGCATTCGGGTTATCACTACAAGCTATATGGGAGCTACCGATCCAAAGGCAATTGAAGCATTAAGTGGACTTCCCAATACAGAGATTCGCGTCAGTTATGATACGAAACGAACCCGTTTGCATGCCAAGGCCTATCTCTTTCATCGCGATACTGATTTCGGCAGCGCCTACGTCGGTTCAGCAAACCTTTCCAATGCCGCCCTTTCTGAAGGACTCGAATGGACAACAAAGGTTAGCCAATATGAGCTCTCGTATCTTTGGAGCAAGATCACGGGAACCTTTGAGACATATTGGCAGGATGATGAATTCCAGCAATTCAGTGGTGAAGACCCTGAACGGCTGAGATCTGCAATTAAAAATGAACGGCTGAGTGCATCTGATCCAGCCATGCTGCCTGTATTTCATCTTCGCCCATATCCTTTTCAAGAAGAAATATTGGATATCCTGGTTGCAGAGCGTGAAGTCCAGAACAAAAGGACACATCTAGTTGTCGCCGCAACCGGTACGGGTAAGACCATGTTAGCTGCTTTCGATTATGCACGAGTCTGCAAAGAAAATGGCCGCCAACCTCCTTTCCTCTTCATAGTGCATCGAGAAGAGATCTTGAAACAAGCACTCGCATCATTTCGTGGCGTACTACGAGATCAGAATTTTGGAGATCTCTTAGTGGGAGGGCGTGATCCTTCTCAGCAGCAACATCTATTCTGTTCGATACAAAGCTATAACTCGCGAGAACTCTGGAAACGTCCCGCTGATGAATATGAATACATAGTTGTCGATGAATTTCATCATGCCGCAGCTCAAAGCTACCAAAGTCTACTAGATCACGTTCGTCCTAATATTTTGCTTGGGCTAACAGCAACACCAGAGCGAGCGGATCAACTCGATATCCTACAATGGTTCGGTGGTCGAACTAGCGCAGAAATTAGACTACCTGATGCCATCAATCGTAAATTACTTTGTCCGTTTCAATACTTTGGTATCTCAGATAGTGAAAACCTTGATGATCTGAATTGGCAACGAGGTGGGTATGCAATTGATGACTTAGATCGAATCTATACTGGCAACGATCGCCGTGCCCAATTGATATTGGAAAAGACTAATGAAATCCTGCTCAATCCATTGGAATCTCGAGGGCTGAGTTTTTGCGTGAGTAAAGCTCATGCTGAGTTCATGGCACGTTTCTTTCAGGAGCATGGTGTTCCTGCAGTTGCATTGACCTCCGATTCTTCTGATGAACTAAGAAACCAAGTGCAGACTCAGCTTCGTTCGCGAGAAATCAACTTTATCTTTGTTGTCGATTTGTATAACGAAGGAGTTGATATTCCAGAAGTCGATACAATTCTTTTTCTTCGTCCCACAGAAAGTCTCACCATCTTTCTTCAACAATTTGGGCGAGGTATGCGTCTTCATGACGAGAAAGAATGTTTAACAATACTGGATTTCATTGGTGCTCAACGGCGGGAATTTCAATTTGCATCGAGATTTCGTGCACTCAGTACAAAACCCGAACGACGTCTGGATCGCGAAATCGAAAATGGTTTCCCTCATTTACCGAGCGGTTGCGTGGTTCAATTGGAACGTGTTGCACAACAGCGTGTATTAGACAATATCCGTGATTCATTAAGACTCAATAAATTAACCATCATCATACGCCTTAAAGAATTAGGACGAATCCTTGGACGTAGTCCATTCCTTCAAGAAGCATTGGATTATCTACAAACTAACTTAGATGATTTATTAAAACGGGGACTCTGGTCTCGTTTGCTCGCAGAAGCAGATCTCATTGAACCATTTACAGATTCTGACGAAATACAACTCGCGAAAGGATTACGTCGATTAATACATATAGATTGTGCAACGCAAATTAAATACTGGACCAAACACATTGAAAATGCACTGATGCCGTCTTCTAATGAAGAGAAACAAGCATTAGAAATGCTCTACGTCACACTCTGGGGAAAAACTGGTTTAGGTTGGACCATCCAAGAGTCAAAGAATCGATTATTTGATAATCAGGCTGCCAAACAGGATTTAGTCTCAGTTCTTGACTTCTGTTTTCAGAAAGCTCCTTCACTTCACGCTGGACGTCTTCCTGAAGTCTCAGGACCCTTAACGATTCATGCGCAATACACGCGTGATGAAATATTAGTTGGTCTGGGACACTGGTCTCTCGAACATCGGCCAGATCATCGTGAGGGAGTACTGCATCTGAAAAATAAAAAGATTGATGCCTTCTTTGTCACTTTACAAAAAACGGAAGAAGAGTATTCCCCGACAACGATGTACGAAGACTATTTAATTTCGCATGAACTATTTCACTGGCAATCGCAGAGCAATACTTCATCAGAATCTCCTACAGGCCAAAGGTACATTAAACATCAAAGTTGTGGATACACACCACTTTTGTTTGTAAGGGAAACCAAAAAACAAACATCAGGCCTTGCCTCCCCTTATTATTACCTTGGTCCTTGCAAATATGTATCCCATACTGGAGACCGACCTATGAGTATCATCTGGCGACTTCAACATGCTGTACCAGCCAAACTTTATCGACAAATGGCACGTCAAGCGGTGGGATAATAAGTGCATTTATAATTCAAATTCACACTCGCAGATTTCCAATTTCAATCCTTCCCCGTCAGTGTAAATGCAGCCCAGAAGAGGGGGAAGGGAGGCGTTGCGTTCGTGACGTGCTTTGATGCGGGTGAGCTGGGGCGGTCTGAGGGCGGTCGATTTTTTCATGCCTGCTGCTAAATTGGTGAAGTACTGTTCTATTAGCAGCACGGTTTGCTGGTCAGGGATGCTCCAGAGGGAAGAGGGAAACGACCACCAATTCTGCGCCTGCCAGCTGGAATGTCTGGCGGAGGCCGACGACTTCTTCTCTCGAACGAAATTCACCAACGCCGGTTTCACAGGCGGAGAGCACCACCACTCGTGTCGCACGCAGATCGGTGCGGATGATTTCCAGACCCGTCAAGATGCCATCAGCGTTCTGTTTTCTCAGCGCTGTGGGGTGGTTATTGTAACTCGCCTGCATCAGGCCGCTGCGCAACAGCAGGTGGCGATCGACCGGTTCCGTCTGCTTGGTGTCGGCTGCGGCATATTGTCGCACTTGAATCGAGGCGTGCCTTCATGCAGACTCTGGTTTGAGTGCTGTTCTGCAGTCTCTCCCTGGGAAATCCTGGATGAAGCCATCAGGGATCGGGAAGGTAGAGCAGTCGGTGCAGAAGCACTTGAAGAGCATGAGAGCACGCAGGTAGAAAGTCAATCTGGAAAATAGTTTCGGTCAATCGATTCCGGGT
The DNA here is from genome assembly GCF_008298035.1 of Gimesia maris. Classification (NCBI taxonomy): domain Bacteria; kingdom Pseudomonadati; phylum Planctomycetota; class Planctomycetia; order Planctomycetales; family Planctomycetaceae; genus Gimesia; species Gimesia maris. The sequence goes on along the minus strand of NZ_CP042910.1, from coordinate 6,850,409 downwards.
CATTTAGAACAATAGTTGAATGAATTATTTTACTGGTGTCGGAATATTATCTGTATTGAGAATTTCAAAATCACTGTATACACTGATCTTAAGATAAAGATGGCTCAAGTTGATGGCAGTCTGTTTATGGTAAAGTTCGGGCAAACTTGAATCGACAGAGTCTTTTGGCGTGTCTTCCCTGTCCATGAGCGTTGCGTAAGTGACGCCATGTATCTGAAAATAGTTCAGGCTGAAGAATCATCTGGTGTCATACAACTTTCCGGCATTGGTCTGAATTTAAAATCGTCAGTTTAAAAGGGTTCCTGGGTAACAGGGGAGAAGGCTGAGTGGATGGTTGAGTTCTTTTCGAAACTCTTTGATACATCGGACTACCCTGCCCGCTGGAATTGTGGCAACTGGACGAGTGGCGAAGGCTGGCTGCATATTCTATCCGATATCGGTACCTGGTCTGCATATACTGCAATCCCCATTGTACTGATTTATTTCACGTTTAAACGGCGTGATATTCCCTATACAAGACTGTTCGGTTTATTTGCTGCTTTCATCCTGTTATGTGGCACCGTGCATCTGGTTGAAGCGATCATTTTCTGGTATCCGATTTATCGCATATCGGGATTGTTAAAGCTGGCGACCGCTGTCGTATCCTGGGCAACTGTAATTGCATTAATTAAATACATTCCGCACCTGTTGCAGTTCCCCTCATTCGCAGCGGCCAATACAAAACTGCTGGAAGAAGTTGAGCAGCGGAAGGAAATCGAAAGAGACCTGCGCTGGATGCAGTCCCGCTATGAAGCTTTCTTAAATAGTACCAGCAGTATTATCTGGACCACTGATCCGCGGGGGAATTTCATTGTACCGCAAATATCCTGGCAGCGTTTCACCGGCCAGACCTGGGATGATCACCAGGGAGACGGGTGGCTGAGAGCGCTGCTGCCGGAAGATCGAGCCGAACTGGCTGCGCTCTGGAGTAAGCCGGCGGGTAAGCAGTCCAGTTATCGTGTGCATGGCCACATCTGGCATGCAGAGAGCGAATCGTATCGCCCCGTTATTACAGAAGCAGTTCCGGTATTTGATCAGGAAGGGCAGATCCTGGAATGGGTTGGTACGGTAAGTGACATTCATGAGCAGCGGATGGCAGAAGAAAGCCTGAGCGCCGCCGAGGCAGAGTCCAGCCGCCAGAAACGGGAACTGGAACTGATTTACGATACGGCACCTGTGGGCATGGGGCTGGTCGATCGCGAATACCGTTACCTGCGGATCAATGATACACTGGCCCGCATCAATGGCATTTCCCGTGAAGCGCATCTCGGGCGAGTCTGTTTTGAACTGGTTCCCGGAATCGCAGACCGGATCAAACCACTCTACGATCAGGTATTTCAGACAGGCAAGGCGGTGAAAAATCAGGAAGTACGCGGTAAAACGCCCGCCAGCGACAAAGAACGCTGCTGGCTGGTGAATTATCACCCGATGACGCATCGGAATGGTGAAGTCTGGGGGGTGAGTTCAATCGTGCAGGACATTACGGCCCGTAAAGAGATGGAAGAAGCGTTGCGGGACAGTGAGCAGCAGGCATCACAGGCGAACCTTGCCAAGAGTGAATTTCTGGCGAATATGAGCCATGAAATTCGTACTCCGATGGCTGCTGTTTTAGGTTACGCTGACGTTTTGCTTGGGCATCTGAAGGATCCTGATAACCGGAACTGCGTCATGATCATGAAACGAAATGGAGAACACCTGCTGGAATTGATTAACGACATTCTTGATCTATCACGTATTGAGGCAGGGAAACTTGAAGTCGATCTGAATGAAGCATCGCTGCGCGAGCTGGTTGCGGACGTGCAGACACTGATGCAGGTACGGGCCGACGAGAAGAACCTGATGCTAAATGTCAAATTTACCGGACAGGTTCCTGAAAAGATCGTTACGGATGCCACCCGACTGCGACAGATCCTGATTAATCTGATTGGAAATGCCATCAAGTTTACCGATCAGGGCGAAGTTCGTCTGGTGATCAGGCTGCTTCCTGATTCCGATAAACCGATCATCGAATTCGCTGTGCAGGATACAGGTATCGGCATGAGTGCCGATCAGATCCAGCGACTGTTTAAACCGTTCTCGCAGGGAGATTCGTCGGTCACACGGGCCTATGGAGGCAGCGGACTCGGGTTGGCAATCAGTAAACGACTGGTGCAGATGCTCAAAGGGCAGCTCAAGGTCAAGAGTGAAGTCGGGCAGGGGTCTATCTTCCGCATCCGGCTCCCCGCTGGCTCCATTAAAGGGATTCCGCTGATTGAATCTGGTATCCTCGAAAGAAAAACAGAGGGCGCAGAAGGGGTTTCGAAAGTTCATCGTCTCAACTGTCGCGTCCTGGTCGTTGACGACCGTCGCGAAGTCCGGCATATCAGCCAGCATTTTCTGGAGAAAGCAGGCGCCACGGTCATCACAGCGGAAGACGGTCAACAGGGAATCGACATGGCTTTAATTGCCCGTGATGCGGGTGATCCATTTGATGTGATCCTCATGGATATGCAGATGCCTCATGTGGATGGTTTAAAGGCGATTGCAGAATTGCGGGCTGCCGACCTGGTAACGCCGATTATCGCACTCACCGCCGATGCCATGAAGGGGGACCGCGAACGCTGCCTGCAGGGAGGCTGTGACGATTACTTATCCAAACCCATCGATCATGCGCAGATGGTTGAGATGGTCTGGCGGTATTCGGAAGTGGTCTCTGCAGACGCACTCCAGGCCCAGCGTCAGGAACAGGCGGCACGATATCGGGATTGAACGACTACGCTCGGGCTTTCCCGTCTGATACCTGATGTGTCTTCTTTAGCCTGTTTCAATCTGACAGGATCTTAACGAGAAAATCGCTTCATTAAGACGCATTTGGAAGAAGCATCGGAAGCCTTGCGCCCCTCTCAATCTCATTTTAGCGCCAGCTGTTTCCACGTTAAGAACGTATTATGAGATGGGAATTCAGCAGGTCTATTTTGACTGGCTGGTGTATGTAAAGTCAGTGTAAATATGAGTTTAGCGAAATTATATATCTATTTGTACTGGTGTAAACAGGACATTTTAAATAGTTAAGATAAATCAATGTCATTTGAATGGACATGTCAGGGTGTCTGAAGATATATGAATTAACCTCTCTTAATTATCTAAAAATCTACAAAACTTCATTCAATTGGTTTTTACATAACATCTATGTAAAAAACCGAGTTTATACAGCTTGATCTATCTGGTGTCTGCATTGTAGCTGACACCTCAATTTTGTTTTAAAGATCTTAATATTGATGGAGACTCAGTTGAAAATGACTCTACGAAGAAGGGCGTTCACATTAATTGAACTTCTCGTTGTGATCGCCATTATTGCCATTTTAATTGCTTTATTATTGCCTGCTGTGCAACAGGCGCGTGAAGCTGCTCGCAGAAGCAGTTGCAAAAACAACTTCAAACAGATCGGTTTAGCGCTTCACAATTACCACGATACCCAGCGGATTTTTCCTCCCGGTTACTGCCGTGCAGGGACTGATATTTACAATAATTTTATTGGCTGGGGTACCTTCATTCTTCCTTATATCGATCAGGCGAATCTGTATAACCAGATTCAGACCAAGGGAGGGTTTGATAACAAATGGTACGACTCCACATATTCTACAATTGGTACCGTAGAAGCCAAAACAGTTCTGCCAGCTTACATCTGTCCTTCTGATCCAATGGGGGGAACCAAC